>JAOPYM010000140.1 GCA_025964615.1 Actinomycetes bacterium | reverse complement strand
CGGTCGCCGGAAGCTGCAGGCGGTGTGCGGCGAACTCGGCGACGACGGCACGCCAGGCGGCATAACGCAGAGTGGAGTGCGCCTGCAGTGCCGGCACTTTGAGGATGAGTGTCATCCGTTGCCGGTGCGCGGAGACCTGGGCGGCGTCAAGGTGGTTGAAGGCGATGATCGCCTCACGTAGGGCGTCCATCATCGGCGCCCGGGGCGGGCCGTCGGCCAGGTAGGCGCGCATCCGTTGCAGCTCGCCCTCGAAATCGCCCCAGACCACGTCGTTCTTCGACTCGTAGTAGCGGAAGAAGGTGCGTCGGCCGATCCCTGCCGCGGCCGCGATGTCCTCGACGGTCGTCTCCTCGAAGCCGTGCGTCATGAAGAGCCGCAGCGCGACCCGTTCGAGCTCGCCGTGCGAGGTGGTCGGGCGGCGTCCGGCCCGCGGAGCGCGGTCTGCGGCAACGAGATCCTCTGATTTTGGCAAACGCCGCCTCTTTTCTTCTGTACGGAGTGCCCCTACTATGGCGGACATTACTTCCGGCACTGGGTGTCGTTATTGGACCCGCTGTCGGCCTAACCCTCACACGGATCGAGAAGCTGCCATGAACCGTACGTCGCCGTCCGCCCTCTCCGACGCCGAGCTCCTGGCCGCCGAGGATGTCGTCGAGCAGGACCTGCTGGTCGAAGAGGTCTCGATCGACGGCATGTGCGGCGTCTACTAAGACGGCCGCCGATGTCCACTCTGAGCCCTCCCGGCGCGACCTTCGACCTCGACGTGCCCTGGCGCCTGCACCCGCAGGTCGCCGTACGGCCGGAACGCTTCGGGGCGCTGCTCTACCACTTCGGTACACGCCGCCTGTCCTTTCTGAAGGACCGCACCCTGCTCGCCGCGGTCCAGGAACTGGCCGGACAGCCGAGCGCCAGGCAAGCGTGCCAATCCGCCGGGGTAGCGGATGAGGAACTGGCCCGCTACCGAGATGCCCTGGCCGCGCTGGCCGCTTCTGACGTGATCCAGCGGAGGCCGTCGAGCGGCATGCCCGCGAAACCTTCCGGAAAGCAGGGGTCATGACGATCGCACCACCAAGCCCTACGGGGCGCCTCGTAGACCAGTTCCAGTACGGCCTGGACGCTCCGATCTGCCTCACCTGGGAGCTCACCTACGCCTGCAACCTGGCGTGCGTGCACTGCCTGTCCAGCTCGGGGCGGCGTGACCCGCGCGAACTGACCACGGCCGAGTGCAAGTCGGTCATCGACGAGCTCGAGCGTATGCAGGTCTTCTACGTCAACATCGGCGGGGGAGAACCGACTGTCCGGCCGGACTTCTGGGAGCTGGTCGACTACGCCACCGCCCATCGGGTGGGCGTGAAGTTCTCCACCAACGGCATCAAGATCACTCCTGAGGTGGCACGCCGGCTGGCGGCGAGCGACTACGTGGACGTCCAGATCTCTCTGGACGGTGCGACCGCCGAGGTGAACGACGCCGTCCGGGGAGCGGGCTCGTACGAGACCGCGCTGCTTGCCATGGAGCGCCTCGCGGAGGCAGGTTTCCGCGGCTTCAAGATCTCGGTGGTGATGACCCGGCACAATGTGGCGCAGCTGGACGAGTTCAAGGCGCTGGCCGACCGGTACGGCGCGCAGCTGCGGCTCACCCGGCTCAGGCCGTCGGGTCGCGGCGCGGACGTCTGGCACGAGCTGCATCCGACCGATGAACAACAGCGCGAGCTGTACCACTGGCTGGTCGCCCACGGCGAGGGGGTCCTCACGGGCGACTCCTTCTTCCACCTGTCGGCGTATGGTGAGGCGCTGCCGGGGCTGAACCTCTGCGGGGCCGGCCGGGTGGTCTGCCTCATCGACCCCGTCGGCGACGTCTACGCGTGCCCGTTCGCGATTCACGACTCGTTCCTGGCCGGCAACGTCCGTGACACCGGCGGGTTCTCGCACGTCTGGCGGGAATCCCCCCTCTTCCTGGATCTGCGGAGCCCGCAGACCGGCGGGGCGTGCACCAGCTGCTCCGCCTATGACGCCTGCCGGGGTGGCTGCATGGCCGCGAAGTTCTTCACCGGGCTGCCGCTGGACGGGCCCGATCCCGAATGCGTCAAGGGCCACGGGGCCACTGCGCTGGCCTCGATCGACCGGGCGGGCGCGCCGCGTCCCACCGGTGACCACTCGCGCAAGGGTCCGGTACGGCTCGGGATGCCGGCGATCCGCCGTCCGGTACCCATGTGCGACGAGAGTCCCCTCGCGGGAGGAGACGCGAAGGAGGTTTCTCATGGGTGAATGGTTCGAGACCGTCGCTGAGGCGCAACGCCGGGCGAAGAAGCGGTTGCCGAAGTCGGTCTACAGCGCGCTGCTCGCCGGCTCCGAGAGCGGCGTCTCCTACCGTGACAACACAGATGCGTTCGCCGAGCTGGGTTTCGCCCCGCACGTCGCCGGGGCCTCGGCCAAGCGCGACCTGACGACGACCGTCATGGGCGAGTCGATCGCCCTGCCGGTGATCATCTCGCCGACGGGAGTGCAGGCCGTACATCCCGACGGCGAGGTGGCGGTGGCGCGCGCGGCGGCGGCGCGCGGGACGGCGATCGGGCTCAGCTCCTTCGCCAGCAAGCCGCTGGAGGAGGTCGTGGCCGCCAACCCGCAGGCGTTCTTCCAGATGTACTGGATGGGGACCAGGGACTCCATGCTGCGGCAGATGGAGCGCGCCCGCACCGCGGGCGCCAGGGGACTGATCGTCACTCTCGACTGGTCGTTCTCGCACGGCCGTGACTGGGGCAGCCCGCAGATCCCCGAAACCCTGAACGCCAGGGCGATGCTCCGATTCGCCCCCGAAGGGCTGGCCCGTCCGAGCTGGCTGCTCTCCTGGGCCAGGAGCCGCCACCTCCCCGATCTGACCACGCCGAACCTCGCCGAGCAGGGACAGGACGTGCCGACCTTCTTCGGCGCGTACGGGCAGTGGATGCAGACACCGCCGCCGACCTGGGAGGACATCGCCTGGATGCGCGAACAATGGGGCGGGCCCTTCCTGCTCAAGGGCATCGCACGCGTCGACGACGCCAGGCGCGCGGTGGACGCGGGGGCGACCGCGATCTCGGTGTCGAACCATGGCGGCAACAACCTGGACGGCACTCCGGCACCGATACGCGCGCTCCCGGCCGTCGTCGAGGCCGTGGGGGGGCAGCTCGAGGTGCTCCTGGACGGCGGCGTCCGCCGCGGCAGCGACGTGGTCAAGGCGCTGGCGCTCGGCGCCAGGGCGGTGCTGATCGGCCGAGCCTATCTCTGGGGCCTGGCGGCGAACGGGCAGGCAGGTGTGGAGAACGTGCTCGACCTCCTGCGCGGCGGTATCGACTCCGCACTGCTCGGCCTCGGCCGTTCCTCGATTCACGAGCTGACCCCGCAGGACGTGCTCGTCCCGCCGGGCTTCACCCGGGCCTTGGGTGCCCGCGCAGCAGAGTGACCGCGCTGGCAAACCTCACCTGGCCCGAGGTGGCGGATCGCGCGCACGCGGAACCGATCCTGGCCGTGCCGCTGGGTGCCACCGAGCAGCACGGCCCGCATCTGCCGTTCTCCACCGACACCGACATCGCGGTGGCCTTGGCCGAGCGGCTGGCCCGGGAGGTGCGGGCCGTCGTGGTGGCGGCGCCCGTGGCCTTCGGCGCCAGCGGCGAGCACCAGGGATTCCCCGGCACCCTGTCGATCGGGCAGGCGGCGGTCGAACTGCTCCTCATCGAGCTGGTCCGCTCGGCGGCCGCGACCTTCTCCCGTACCGTCATCGTCTCCGCGCACGGTGGGAACGCCGAGCCGGTGGCAAGGGCCGTGCGCCGCATGCGTCACGAGGGCCGGGACGTCCTGGCGTTCTCCCCCCGCTGGGGCGGCGACGCGCACGCCGGGCGCACCGAAACCTCCGTGATGCTGGCGCTGGCCCCCGGCCGCGTCCGGCTCGGGCGCGCCGAGGCGGGCAACACCGCACCGCTCGGGGAGCTGATGCCGCGGCTGCGCCGGGACGGGGTACGGGCCGTGACGGCGAACGGTGTCCTGGGCGATCCAACGGGCGCGAGCGCGGAGGAGGGCGAGGAGTTGCTGTGCGGTGCGGTCGGTGAACTGGCCGCGCTGGTGGTGCGCTGGGACGGGCGGATGGTGGTACGGCCATGACGAGGGTGGCGCTGGTGACGGGTGCCGCAAGGGGTATCGGTGCCGCCACGGTGATGGCGCTGGCGGGTCAGGGCTGGGCGGTGCTCGCCGTCGACCTGGCGGCGGATGATCCCAGCCTGCCCTACCCCATGGGCAGTGCCTCGGACCTGGCTGCGGTGGTCCGGGATGCAGGATCCGGGCCGGGCATGATCGTGGCACACGTCGCGGACGTACGCGATCCGGAGGCGATGCGGCGGGCCGTGGCGGAGGCCGAGGACCGGTGGGGAGGACTGGACGCCGCCGTGGCGGCGGCAGGAGTGATCGGGGGCGGTGCCCCGTTGTGGGAGGTACCGCAGGAGCAGGAGAAGACGGTCCTGGAGGTCGACCTCGGCGGCGTCATCAACCTGGCACGGGCGGCGGTGCCCGCACTGCTGCGACGGCCCGAGCCCCGATCCGGCCGATTCCTCGCGGTCGCCTCGGCCGCGGCCACTCGCGGCCTCCCCCTGCTGGCCGCCTACTGCGCGGCCAAAGCGGGCGTCGTCGGCCTGATCCGTGCCCTGGCGGTCGAGTTGGGAGACAGCGGTGTCACCGCCAATGCGATCAGCCCGGGCTCGACCGACACCCCGATCCTGGCGGAGAGCGCCCGCCTCTACGGCCTGCCCGCCGCGGAGGCGTTCGCCCCCCAGCAGCCCCAGCGGAGACTTCTCGATCCGGACGAGATCGCCGCGGTGCTGGCCTTCCTGGCCGGCCCGAGCAGTGGTGCCATGACGGGCGCTAACGTTCCCGTGGACGGAGGACTGGCACTATGACGACTTCGACGACATCCCTGCCCGCGGGTTTCCGGATCACCCTGGACCCCGGCACCGCGCAACTCGCCGAAGGACTCCTGTTCGGTGGCTCGCCGGTGCGCATCCTGCGCCTGACCCGTATCGGCCGTCTCGCCTGGCAGCAGCTGGCCGACGGTCCCGTGGCCTCTCCGGCCGCAGGGGCCCTGGCCCGTCGCCTGACCGACGCGGGTCTGGCGCACCCCTGCCCCCCGGACGGCGGCCGGGTCACATCCGACGTGACCGTGATCATCCCGGTCCATGATCGCCCCACCCTGCTGGACCGCTGCCTGACGGCGCTCGACGGCCGGCATCCTGTCCTGGTCGTCGACGATGGGTCGCTCGCGGTCTCGGCCATCGCCGAAGTGGCACGCCGGCACGGGGTCAAGCTCGTACGCCGCCCGGTGAACGGTGGCCCCGCCGAGGCGCGCAACACCGGCTTGGAGCACGCCACCAGCGAACTGGTCGCCTTCCTCGACAGCGACTGCGTGCCGTACCCCGGCTGGACCGACGAGCTGGCCTGGCACTTCGCCGACCCGCTGGTCGCCGCGGTGGCGCCGCGCATCACCGCGCTGGCGACGGAGAACTCCTCGGGCCGTTACACGCGTGCCAACGGCAGCCTCGATCTGGGGGATCAGCAGGCGCGCGTGGCCCCGAACACACGGGTCTCCTACGTGCCGACCGCCGCGCTGATCGCCCGCCGAGCCGCGCTGCTGGACGTGGCGCGCCAGGGGGCGGTGTTCGATCCGGTGATGCGCGTCGGCGAGGACGTCGACCTCGTCTGGCGGTTGCACGAGAGGGGCTGGCGGGTCCGATATGACCCCGGAGTTCGGATCGACCACCATGAACCCGTGACCTGGGGAGGTCTGCTGGCCCGGAGGTTCCGGTACGGTACGTCGGCCGCGGCGCTCGCCCTGCGCCACCCGACCTCGGTGCCGCCGCTCGTGCTGCACCCGTGGACCGCGCTCACCGTCGCGGGCCTGCTGGCCCGCCGCCCCCTGGTCGCCGCCGCGGCCTTCGGCGTCGCGAATCTGGCCATGATCCGTACGCTGCGCAAGGCCGACGTCCCGTCACGGGGCGTGCCGGGCGCGATGCTCACGGCGGTCCACCAAACCTGGCTGGGAACCGGACGCTACTGCACCCAGTTCGCCGCTCCGCTGCTGATCGGGCTGATGGCGGCCAAGGGACGAAAGCCGACCGGCCGCCGGATCGCCGTCGCCTCGCTCCTGCTCGGCCCGCCCCTCACCGCCTGGGCCAGACAGCGACCGGCGCTGGATCCCGTCCGGTTCACGCTCGCCACCCTGGCCGACGACCTCGCCTACGGGGCGGGCGTCTGGTCCGGCTGCCTCGCCCACCGCACCACGATCCCGGTCCGGCCGGTGATCGCCAGGCGTCCTCTTCGGATCGATCCGCCCCGGACGTGACGCCTCGTCAGGCGACCGGCTCGGGGTCGTCCTCCCAGGTCGCCGCCTCGACGCCGTCATAGGCGGGGCCGGGGGCGACGATGCCGCTTGCGCAATCGGCCGGACATAGCGTTCTCGCCTACGGGGCGGCGAACCCCGACGCACAGAAGTCCCAGGCCTCTTCCGAGGTGATGGGGTGGGTGTGCTCGTCGTCGGCGACGCTGCTCGACTGGGCGACGAACATGACGGTCTGCATCGTCAGCGCGGCCGCCCGGCGGGGTTTGATGCTGGCGCGGAGGCGGCCGGCGGCTTCGGCCTGCGTCATCAGCTCCGCGAACAGCGTGAGCAGCGGCGCGTGGGCGATCTTCACTTCGGTGGGGTGGGAGAGCAGGAGCTGGGGCGCGAATTCGGTGAACAGCGGGCGCTGCGCGGTCGGGCCGGGACGGGAGAGCTCGAAGAGCAGATGCACGGCGACCTTGAGGCGGTCCAGTGGGTCCGACTGGCCTGACGCGGCGGCGCGGATCTGGTCGGCGGACCGCTGCATCGCGTCTTCGAACAATGCCAGCAGCAGCTCATGCTTGCCGTCGAAGTGCTGGTAGAAGCTGCGCAGTGACTGGCGGGACTGCTCCACGACCTCCTGCACGGTGAAGTCGGTGGTGCGCTTCTCCATGATGATCGCCTGGGCAGCGTCGAGGAAGCGCTCCACCCGCTGTTCGGCCCGCAGCTTCGCGGCCTTGGTGGAGCGCTCGACCGCCCGCTGCTTCCAGGCCGGCGCTTGGCTCGTAGTACTCACGGGTGCATCGATCTTCTGCTCCACATGTAGAACCTTACTGCACCGCATCGGTAGGCAACCTGTACGCCACCCGGATGTCTCCGAAACGATTACGAGACTCTTACTTTCGATATCCGAGAATGTTATTCTCGCACCGACTTCAACGAGGGGCGGGCCACACCGGCTCGATCGAGTCGGCCTCACCCAGTGGCACGCTACCGCCCGGCGAACCCGGCCTGAAGCGCACTTCCGGGGATCCGCACGCCGAGATCCGCTCTCTGCGATGGGCTCCCGCGAGTGGAGCTCAGCTCGGCGTGAACGTGACGGGCAGATGTTTCGGGCCGCGCAAGCTGGCGACCTGCCATTGCAGTTCACCGAACGGCACGGCGAGCGCAAGGTCGGAGAGCCGACGAAGCACCGTGCCGATCGCGATCTGACCCTCCAGCCGGGCCAACGGCGCTCCGAGGCAGAAGTGGATGCCGTGCCCGAACGCGAGATGGGCGTTGTCGGCCCGGGTGACGTCGAGCCGGTGGGGGCTGGGGAACTGTGCCGGGTCACGGTCGGCGATGGCGGTGGCGACCAGGACCGTTGCGCCACGCGGGATGGTCACGCCGCCGATCTCGACGTCCTCGGTGGCGAACCGGGCGATGCCGGGGTTGACCGGCCCGTCGTAGCGGAGGAACTCCTCGATCGCGCCGGGCAGCAGGTCCGGGTCGTCGCGGAGCAGCTTCAGCTGGTCTGGATGGGCGAGCAGGTCTGCGACACCGCTGCCGATCAGGTTGACCGTGGTGATGTAGCCGGCGACCAGCAGCAGGAACGCCATGGCGACCAGCTCTTCTTCGTCCAGGCTGTGCTCCTCGTCGCGGGCCGCGGTGAGCGCGCTGAGCAGGTCATCACCGGGCTGGGCCCGCTTGGCCGCGAGCAGCTTTTCCAGGTAGGACCGCATCTGATCCCACGCCTGATCCATCCTCGCCGGATCCGGCGGCCCTGTCCGCTGGGCCAGCATCGTGTTGGTCCACTCCCGGAAACCGTCCCGGTCATCGGCCGGCACACCGAGCAGCTCGCTGATCACGGTGACCGGGAGCGGCAGCGCGAAGTCCTCGATCAGATCGGCGCGGCCTGCCGGTATGACGGCATCGAGCAGCCGATCGGTGATGTCCTGGATCCGGGGGCGCAACTCCGCCACGCGACGAGCGGTGAAGACCTTGGAGACCAGACGACGCAGCCGGGTGTGATCGGGCGGATTGGCGCGGAGCATGCTCCTTCGCAGGGCCCCCCGCTGTGGCAGTTGTTCCAGGAGCCCCGGATCCGTGGCGTCGCTCAGGCTGCTGCTCAGCCGCGGGTCCGAGAAGGCCGCGAGTACGTCGTCGTAATGGGTGACCAGCCACGCCTGGAGTCCGTTGGGCATGGCGACAGGGTGTACCGGGCCCTGCTCCTGCAGCGCCTTGTAGAACGGGAACGGATCCGCCACGAACGACGGGTCCTCGTAGGGGAAGACGGTCGTCTCGTTCATCGGTGTGTGCCCCCTCGCACGTGTTTCGACGGCCGGCGAACGCCCGGTGCAGCAGTACCCCGGGCCGACCCGCGCTCGGTGCCCGACCACGCCCGGCCGGGTGGCAACAGCCGCCGAGCGGCGCCCCGGAGTTGCCGCCTCACCCTGCTCGAGACGGCAAGCGCCGGACAGATGCCCAGGTCAACGGCATACCCGACACACGCGGGGATAGTCTGGCAGCGGGCCTTCGATCAGCGGTATTTGCCGAGATCTACCTTTGATTAGTCATTGGAATACCTTGCACGCGAAACGATCGGTGTTGACAGAGGGCACCAGGAACACGTGACGGAAGCAGCCCGGGGCATAATGAGTTTTGTCGGGTCGGTCAGCGCATGGTGACCCGCTTGCCGAAGCCGGGCGAGGCATTTCATGAGTGCTGTGGCATCGAGCACCTCGAGGCGGCGGCAGATATCCAGGCTGCCGGCAGAGGTGACCAGCTTCGTGGGACGTCGGCACGAGGTGGCCGAGGTCAAACGCCTCCTGTCCGGATCACACATGGTGACCCTGACCGGTGTGGGCGGGGTCGGCAAGACCCGGTTGGCCTCGAGGGTCGCCGCCGACCTGCAGCGGGCCTTTCCTGATGGCGTGTGGCTGATCGAACTCGCCGAGCTGGACAACCCGGAACTGCTCGCCCAGAACGTGATCGAGGCGATGGAGATCCAGGACCACTCCTCCCGGCCGCCCGTGGACGTGCTCATCGACCACCTGCGCGAAAAGCGGGCGTTGCTGGTCTTGGACAACTGTGAGCATCTGCTGCACGAATGCGCCGACCTCACCGAGACGCTGTTGCGATTCGCCCCGCAGCTACGGGTTCTTGCCACCAGCCGGCAGGCGCTGGGGATCGCCGGCGAACAGACACTCGCCGTACCTACGCTGCCGTTGCCCAATTCCAGCTCGCGGCCGCCTGCCAAGTCGCTGGTGAAGTCCGATGCGGTGCGGTTGTTCGTCGAGCGCGCCACGGCCGTACTGCCGGATTTTGCCGTGACCGAGGTCAACCGGGACGCGGTGGAGCGGATCTGCCGCCGACTGGACGGCCTCCCGCTGGGGATCGAGCTGGCTGCGGTACGGCTGCGGGCGCTGTCGGTCCAGCAGCTGCTCGACCGGCTGGATGATCGTTTCCGGCTGCTCACCGGGGGATCGCGGGCGGTACTGCCGCGGCATCAGACGCTCCGGGCGCTGATCGACTGGAGTTACGCCCTGTGCTCCGACCGAGAGCGCCTGTTGTGGGCCCGGGCCTCGGTGTTCAGCGGGGACCTGGACCTGGAGACGGCCGAGGCCGTCTGTGCCGGCGAGGGCATCGCTCACGAAGAGGTCGTCGACCTGGTGATCGGGCTGGTGGAGAAATCCGTCCTTATCCGGGAGGAGCATCCCGCGGGAGTGCGGTTCCGGCTGCTGGAGACGATCCGGCAGTACGGCCGGGAGCGGCTCATCGCATCCGGGCAGGAGCCGGCGCTGCAGCAGCGGCATCGCGACTACTACCGGCGGCTGGCGGCCGAGGCGCGCGCGCAGCTTTTCGGGCCGGACCAGGTGGCCTGGTTCGCCCGGCTGCGGCTCGAACACGCCAATCTGCGCACCGCCCTGGAATACTGCTTCGCCGAGCCGGGCGGAGCCAGGACCGGCCTTGGCATGGCAGCCGACCTGCTCTACCACTGGATCAGCAGTTACTACCTCGCTGAGGGACGCTGCTGGCTCGACCATGCGCTCGCGGCCGACCCGGAGCCGAGCGAGGTCCGGGCGCGGGCCCTTTGGGCCGGCAGTTGGCTCGCCATCATCCAGGCAGAGCCAGAGGCGGCCACGGCCATGCTCAAGGAGAGCAAGGCCATCGGGGAGCAGCTGGAACTGGAGTCGGTCCTCGGCTACACCGCGCTCTTCTCCGGGATGATCGCCATGTACGGAGGGGACGCCGATTCCGCGATCGCGCTCTACGAGGAGGCGGTGGCCCGCCACCGCGCCACCAGGGACCCGGTGGGCCTGGCACTGGCGCTCATCAGGCTCTCCCTCGCCTACTCCTTCCTGGGTGACTCGGCGCGTGCCATCTCCATCGGGGAGGAGGGCATCTCCGTGTGCGAGGCTCACGGGGAGGGCTGGCACAGGGCGTACGTCATGATGGCGCTCGGCATCGAGGTCTGGCGTCAGGGTGACCCCCGGCGCGCGGACGCGCTCGAGCAGGAGAGCCTGCGATTCAATCGTTCACTCGACGCTCCGCTGGGGATCGGACTGAACCTGGAGGTGCTGGCCTGGATCGCCGCCAGTCAGGAGCAGTATCCGCGGGCGGCCCGGCTATTGGGGATCTTGGCGACCATCTGGGAAGCGGTCGGTGCGCCGCTATCCGGGTATGGCCACCTTGTCCATTATCACGACGAGTGTGAGGCCCGGACCCGCCAGGCTCTCGGCCCGGCGGCCTTCCTCGCGGACTTCGAGCGAGGCGCCGGTCTCTCCAACGGCGAAGCTCTCGCCTATGCCCTCAACGAGCACACGCCCGCACGTGAGCCGGCCGAAGAGGCCGGGCAGCCGTCGCCGTTGACCCGCAGGGAGATGGAGATCGCCCAGCTCGTCGCCCAGGGGATGAGCAACAAGGGGATCGCGACCGAGTTGGTGATCGCCCAGCGCACAGCCGAAGGTCACGTCGAGCACATCATGAACAAGCTCGGCTTCAACTCCCGTGCCCAGATCGCCGTCTGGGTCGGGGAGCAGAACCGGGCCACCGGCGAGGA
>JAOPYM010000118.1 GCA_025964615.1 Actinomycetes bacterium | reverse complement strand
TGGCCTCGCGCTCATCGGCCCGTACCTCGTCGGCGTAGTCATCGCCGGCCAGCACCTTGCGCGCCTCGCCGGTGTCGAGTCCGGCGCCCGCGGCGATACCGACCAGCGTCTCGGTGTCGAACACCGGCCGGGCCTCGGCGAAGTGCGCCTGGTACAGCGCATCGAGGAGCGGGACGCCGCGATGCTTGGCCAGATGCAGGAGGCGGTGCATGTCGAAGGTGTTGCCGTGCAGCCGCCCGTCCGCGAAGCCGAGGCCCTCCTCGGCCGCGCCGGAGGCCACCCGGGCCTCCATGGCCTGCGCCTGCGCGCCGGTGACGCCGTACTTGCGCGCCAGCACCTCAAGGACCGGCAGCGGCTCACTCGGTCCCGGATCGAGCTCGAAGGAGCGGTAGACAACCTGCACCTGGTCGCGGTGCTCGAAGGCCGCCAGGCCCTTCTCAAAACGGCTCTTGCCGAGGTAGCACCAGGGGCAGACGATGTCCGACCAGATGTCGACGCGCACAGGATCTCCTTGGGTTGTGGCTGTCAGTTCAACCACACGGACCTTCCCGGCATTCCGGGCCGGACGCCGGGTAGGCCGCGTCAGGGAGGGCTCTGAGCCAGTGGTCTGGTCCACATGAGAAGCCAGTCGAATGTTCAAGGTCTGGATATATGACCTGTTCTTGCCCTCCCGGGGGGTGCGCGTGCTTCCTTTCGTTGCGTACGGTGCGCCGTGGAGGTACTGAATGAGTCTCATGCTCAAGCCCGGCACATCCTGGACCGAGACGTACGCCCGGTGTCTCGCGATCGCCCCTGAGGCGTTCGACCAGGACCGCGTGCGGAACCTGTGGGCCGGAACCTGGCACCGTGTCGGTGAGCCGGGTCCGGCGAGTTCTCCAATCGACGGCAGCGCGATCGCCGGGCCTCCGATGCTCGGCGCCGCTGCGGCCGAGCAGGCCGTGAAGGCCGCGATGGTCCAGCACCGCGCTTGGCGGGACGTCGCACTCCCGGAGCGCAAAGCGCGCGTCACCGGGGCTCTCGACGCGCTCATCGAGCACCGCGAACTACTGGCGATGCTGCTGGTGTGGGAGATCGGCAAGCCGTGGAAGACGGCCTGCGCCGATGTGGACCGGTGCATCGACGGGGTGCGCTGGTACGTCGAAGAGTGCGACGGGATGCTGGCGGGCCGGGGACCGCTGGACGGGCCGGTCAGCAACATCGCGTCCTGGAACTACCCGATGAGCGTCCTGGTGCACGCCATGCTCGTGCAGGTCCTGGCCGGGAACGCGGTGATCGCCAAGACGCCGACCGACGGCGGGCTCTGCTGCCTCACCCTCGCATCCGCGCTCATGGTACGGGCCGGACTGCCGGTCACGCTGGTCAGCGGGAGCGGTTCGGCCCTGTCGCCCGCCCTGGTCCGGGCGCCTGAGATCGGCTGCGTGTCGTTCGTCGGCGGCAGGGACACCGGTGCGGCGGTGGCCACCGCGCTGGCCGACCTCGGCAAGCGGCACGTCCTGGAGCAGGAGGGGCTCAACTGCTGGGGCATCTGGGAGTACGGCGATTTCGGCACCCTGGCGGCCCAGATCCGCAAGACGTTCGACTACGCCAAGCAGCGGTGCACCGCGTACCCGCGGTTCGTGGTGCAGCGTGAGCTGTTCGACCAGTTCCTCGCCGCGTACCTGCCGGCGATCCAGGCGGTGCGGTTCGGGCACCCGCTGGCCGTGGCGGCCCCGGACGACCCGCTTCCCGAGCTGGACTTCGGGCCCGTCATCAACGCGACCAAGGCCAAGGAGCTGACCGGGCAGGTCGAGGAGGCCGTGGCGCGCGGTGGGGTCCCGCTGTTCCGCGGCTCCCTCAGCCAGGCCGTGCTGCTCGACGGCCAGGACACCTCCGCGTACTTCCCGCCCGTCAGCATCCTCGGTCCGCCCCGGTGGTCACCGCTGTTCCACGCCGAGCCGTTCGGTCCCGTCGACACGATCGTTCTCGTGGACACCCAGGCCGAGTTGCTCGCCGCGATGAACGCCTCGAACGGTTCGCTGGTCGCGACGATCTCGTGTGACGACGAGGTCACGGCGCAGCGGATCGCCAGGGAGGTGCGGGCGTTCAAGGTCGGGATCAACAGGCCCCGGTCCCGCGGCGACCGCGAGGAGCTCTTCGGCGGGCTCGGCGCTTCCTGGCGCGGCGCCTTCGTGGGCGGCAGGCTGCTCGTGCACGCCGTCACCCAGGGTCCGGCCGGGGAACGGCTCCCTGGCAACTTCCCCGACTACACCCTGCTGCCCTGAGACGTGATCGGGGGAGCCGTCATCTGGCTCCCCCGATCAGGTCTCAGCCGCCCAAGCGCTGCGCGCACGTCCGGGCTCCCACAGTCCAGGCCACGCGGCCCAAGCACCTGGTTTGCCGGCGCTCGCTCCGCTCGCGCGGCGCTTGGGCCTCGACGCGCGGCCTTCCCTCGTCACTCACTCGCTGTGTTCATGGCCGCGCCTGCGGCGCGGCGCGGGCGGGCCTTGACGCACCGTCTTCCCTCGTCACTCGCTCCCTCGCTCCCTCGCTCCCGGGCTCCCTCGCTCCTCAGTCCAGGCCACGCGGCCCAAGCACCTGGAGGAGCGATTTCAGGAAGGTGCGGGTTCGTACGCCGTCCGCGCCGGTGCTGAACTCGCCGGCGACGAAGTCCGTGACGCCCGACGTGGCGAGCTCCGCGAGCTGTGCGGCTACCGTGTCCTCGTCGCCGACGATC
>JAOPYM010000115.1 GCA_025964615.1 Actinomycetes bacterium | reverse complement strand
GGTTCCCAGGATGCCGGGCTCCGCGCCCGTCTCTGGTCGGCCGAACCGGTCCTGCGCAGCGCCTCCGGGCACCTGCGGCGGCCGTTCCTGCTGGTGGCCTGGGCGATGTTCTCCGGCCCGCCAGGTGAGGACTCCCCGCCCGGTCCCCCGATGGAGCTGGAGGACTTTGCAGGCCTCGACCCGTGGGTCCTCGCGCTCATCCACTTCGGCGCGGGATTCGGGCTCTGGTTTTCCGGCGGGGACGCCGAAGCGGCCGAGTGGGAGCTCAACGCCGCACTGACCGGGTTCCGCGCCCTCGGGGAGCGGTGGGGCACGGCCCAGGTACTGGACGGGCTGGCCTTGATCGCCGACCACCGCGGCGACCGGGAGCGGTCGATGGCGCTGACCGACGAGGCGCTGGTCCTCGCCGGTGAGCTCGGCGCGATCGGGGACGTCGCGGACCTGCTCTGCGGCCGTGCGGACGGCAGCGTGCGGGCAGGAAAGCTCGACGAGGCGTGGACCGGATACGAGCGCGCCACCGAGGCGGCGCGGCGGGCGGGCGTTCCCGAGTCGCTGGCCCGCGCGCACCAGGGCCTGGGCGAGGTCACCCGGCTCCGCGGGGATCTCGCCGGGGCCCGGGCGCTCTGCGAGACGGCGCTGGCCGACTGCGTGAGCGAATGGTTCGACGCCGCGGAGACGCGCGCCCGCATCTGGCTGACGCTGGGGCGGATCGCCGAGGCCGAGGGCGACGAGGACGCGGCGCGGGCCTGGCTCGGCCAGGTGCTGCCGAGGGTGATCACCGCCCGGAACCTGACCATGTCGGCGGCCGTGGCCGAGTGCCTGGCCGGGATGGCCGTGCTCGGCGGCGAGGGCGAACTGGCCGCGACGCTGCTGGGTGCCGCTTCAGCCCTGCTGGGCGCTTACGCGATCACGAGCCCCGACGCGGTCCGCGTCTCGGCCGCCGCCCGCCGCCTGATCGGGGACTCGGTCTTCGAACCGGCGTACGGGCAGGGGGCGTCGATGTCCCACGACGAGGCGCTGACCTTCCTCGGCTCGGAGCGGTCAGCGATCGGTGCGTGACCGGTCAGCGCCCTCGGCGAGGGTACGGGCATGGAACCTTCTGCCTCCCCCGGGAACACCCGTAGATGGGCCACCCTGGCCATCGCCTGCGTGGCCTCGCTGGTCCTCGCCATCGACCTGACCGTCCTGAACCTGGCCATCCCGAAGCTCACCGAGGATCTGGGCCCGTCGGCCACCCAGTTGCTGTGGATCGCCGACGTGTACGGCTTCGCACTGGCCGGGCTGCTGATCACGATGGGCAATCTCGCCGACCGGATCGGCCGCAGGCGGCTGCTCCTCATCGGCGTGGCCGCGTTCGGGGCCGCCTCCGCGCTGACCGCCTATGCGCCGAACCCGCAGATGCTCATCGCGGCGCGGGCGCTGCTCGGGGTCGCGGGCGCCACCATCATGCCGTCCACGCTGTCCCTGGTCCGCAACGCGTTCACCGACCCGGCCGAGCGGACCATGGCGGTCGGCATCTGGAGCGGCATGGGAGCGGGCGGCTTCGCGCTCGGACCGGTCGTCGGCGGCACGCTGCTCGCTCACTTCTGGTGGGGTTCGGTGTTCCTGATCAACGTGCCGCTGATGGCGCTGATCTTCATCGCCGGGGTCATCGTGCTGCCCGAGTCGCGCAACCCCTCCCCCGCACGGCTCGACCTGGTGAGCGCCGTGCTGTCGGTCGCCGGGATCGTGGCGGTCGTCTACGCGATCAAGGAGGCCGCCACCGGAGGCATCGCACAGACCGGAGTCGAGGCGGCCTCGGTGGCCGGCGTCATCGCTCTGGCCCTCTTCGGGTGGCGGCAGACGCGGCTCACGCAGCCTCTGATCGATGTCCGGCTGTTCCGCGATCGCGCCTTCTCCGGGTCGGTGAGTTCGAACCTGGTCGCCATCTTCACCATGTCGGTCGCGTCACTGGGCTTCTCGCTGTATCTGCAGCTCGTGCACGGCTGGTCGCCGCTGATCGCGGGCCTGGCGCAGCTGCCCGGCCCCGTCTCGGCGATCTTCGGCGGGGTGCTGTCGGCCAAGCTGATCTCGCTGATCGGCCGGGCCCGCGTCGTCGCGCTGGGCCTGGCGCTCTGTGGCGTTTCCTTTGTTCTGTACGGGCAGATCGGGTTGACGCTCGACTATCCGTACCTGGTCTTCGCCATGCTCGTCGGCGGGATGGGCATCGGCCTCACGTTCACCGTCACCAACGACACCGTCCTGGCCACGGTGCCCAAGGACCGGTCAGGGGCCGCCTCCGCGATCTCGGAGACCGCCACGGAACTCGGTGGCGCGCTGGGCATCGCCATCCTGGGCAGCGTGCTGACCGGCGTCTACCGGAGCGACCTGCGGCTCCCCGCCGGTCTGCCCGCCGAGGCCGTGCACGGCATCCGCCAGTCCCTCGGGGGCGCTCTGCAGACCGGGTCGGCACTGCCGCCGGGCACCGCTTCGGTCGTGGTGCACGCCTCCCGGCAGGCGTTCGTCGACGGCCTGCATGTCACCCTCCTGACCAGTGCCGCGATCCTGGGCGTCATCGCGGTGACCAGCCTGTTTACCCTGCGCGGCGTACCCGATGTGATCTCGGAGGCCACCGGCGACGCCGTCCTCGTGACAACTCCTTAAAGTCATCAATTGAATACACTGAGTCGATGAACGGTGATGGCAGTGCCCCGGTGATCTCACCGGTCCCGCTCATGGAGATCTCGACGGGGTTCTGGGCGTCCAAGACCCTGGCGGTCTCGCTGGAGCTGGGCCTGTTCACGCTCCTGTCGGACGGCCGGGGCCTGACCGCCGCCGAGCTGGCCGAGGCCCTGAGGATCAGTGAACGCCCAGCGGAGATGCTGCTGACCGGCTGCGCGTCGCTCGGCCTGCTCCAGCGGCGCGACGGCCGGTACGTCAACACACCGCTGGCCGACGAGTGCCTGGTCCCCGGCCGCCCGTACTACTTCGGCGGCTGGGTCCAGATGCTCGACCAGCGGCTCTACAGGGCGTGGGGCGAGCTGGAGCGGGCGGTACGGACCAACAGCCCGACCAGCTGGCATCCTGGCGCTCAGGCGCATCTGCTCGACGGCATCGACCCGGAGCTGCTCGACGTGTTCTGGGATGCGATGCACTCCCTGTCGGCCTATTCCGGCCGCAGGCTCGCACACGCCGTCGACCTGTCGGGAGTGCGGTGGCTGCTCGATGTCGGCGGTGGCTCGGGTTCGGTCGACATCGAGCTGTGCCGGTGCCACCCGGACCTGCGCGCCACCGTCTTCGACCTGCCGGAGGTCTGCCCGATCGCCGAGGCCAAAGCGCGCCTGGCCGGTGTGGCCGACCGGATCGGCACCGCGCCCGGCGACTTCCTCGCCGATGCGGCCCTGCCCGCCGGTCATGACGCCGTACTCCTTTCGATGGTCCTGCACGACTGGGACGAAGACCGCGTACGGGAGATCCTCCGCAAGTGCCATGACGCCCTGCCGCCCGATGGGCTGATCATCATCAGCGAACTCCTCGTCAACGACGAGAAGACCGGCCCGGCGCCGGCCGCGCTGATGAGCCTCAACATGCTCATCGAGACCAGCGGCCGCAACTACACGCCCGCCGAGTACACGGCGTGGCTGTCGGCGGCGGGCTTCTCCGACCCGCGGGTCGTCTGGTTCGACTCCCCCGGCGCCAACGGAGCCATCACCGCCCGAAGGCCCTGAGCCCTCTCCTGCCCGCCGTATCGGCTGAGGTCAGGCGCGTTCGGTGAGGAGTCGGGCGCCGAAGCCCAGGAAGACGGCGGCGGTCGCCTGGCGCAGTGCCCGCTGCACCCTGTCGCGGTTGAGGAAGTCGCGGGCGCGCGTGACCACGGCGGCCATCCCCGTGTACCAGGCCAGCGCGAGCATGGACTGGACGCCGGCGAACAGCAGGGTCGTGGTCGGGACCGACGCTCCGTGCGGGATGAACTCGGGCAGGAAGGCCACGAAGAAGACGCCGAGCTTGGGGTTGAGCAGCGAGGTGATCAGAGCCGCCCGCCCGCTGGCCAGTACGCCATGCACCTGGACTTGTGACGCGTCCGGAACCACCGTGGCCGATCTGGAGCGCAACGACTGGATCGCCATGACGACGAGGTAGATGCCGCAGATCCAGCGGAACACCGTGTAGACCTGCGCGGAGGAGGCCAGCAGTGCGGCCAGCCCGATGGCGGCGGCCACTCCCCAGCCGACGAGGCCGAGCGCCACTCCGACCGCCGCCGCGAATCCGGCCCGCCTCCCGTGCGTGAGCGTCTGCCGCAGCACCATCGCGGTATCCGGTCCTGGCGTGATCGTCAGCAGGAAGGCGACGGCGGTGAAGCCGAGCAGATGTCCGAGCATGTCACCACCCACACGGTCACACCTGCCGGCAAGCCCCAACCTAACCCCCTGTTGAGTCGTGGCGTTTCCCGCACCTTTTCTTCACACGGTGCGGGAAACGCCA
>JAOPYM010000071.1 GCA_025964615.1 Actinomycetes bacterium | reverse complement strand
GCAGGTTCGGGTCGAAGGGCTCGCCGTTCTCGCCGAACCGCACCAGGCCGAGCTTGCCGACCGCCGCCTCCAGCGCCTCGCCGACCGACTTGAACCCGCCGGTCAGCTCGTCGTGGTCACGGGCCCGTCCGATGTCGTCCAGGATCGGGAGCAGCTCGCCGAGCACCGTGCCGGTCGCCTGTTCCTTCACCGCGACCCGGTCCCGTTCGACCCGCTTGCGGTAGTTGGCGTACTCGGCCTGGAGCCGCTGGAGGTCCGAGGTCCGCTCGTCCAGCTGCGCCTGCAGCTGCTGGACGGCATCGTCGGCGACCTCCGGCTCCGCCGCCTCAGGCGCCGGCGGCTGCTCGATGACCTTGCCGGTGAGGGGATCGATGCGCCGCTTGTCGCGGATCACCGGGCCGTCCTCGGGGTTGTCGCTCATGCGACCCCGCCCTTGGGCTTCTCCTCGTCCACGATCTCGGCGTCGACGACCTCGTTGTCGTCGTGCGGCGCCTCGTGCCCGGCGCCCGCCTGGCCGTCGGGCCCGGCCTCGTTCTGCTGCTGGGCGTACATGGCCGCGCCCATCTTCTGGCTGACCGTGGCGAGCTTCTCCGCGGCGGCCTTGATGGCGTCGGTGTCGGTGCCCGCCAGGGCACCCTTCACCGCGACGATCTCGTCCCCGACCTCCTTCTTGAGGTCGTCGGAGAGCTTGTCGGCGTTGTCCTTGATGAACTTCTCCGTCGAGTACGCGAGGGTGTCGGCGTTGTTGCGGACGTCGGCCTCCTCCTTGCGCCGGCGGTCCTCGTCGGCGTACTGCTCGGCGTCGCGCATCATCTTCTCGATGTCCTCCTTGGGGAGGGCCGAGCCGCCGGTGATGGTCATCGACTGCTCCTTCCCGGTCCCAAGGTCCTTCGCGCTGACCTGCACGATGCCGTTCGCGTCGATGTCGAAGGTGACCTCGATCTGCGGCAGGCCGCGCGGCGCGGGCGGCAGGCCGGTCAGCTGGAAGGTGCCCAGCTTCTTGTTGTACGACGCGATCTCGCGCTCGCCCTGGTAGACCTGGATCTCCACCGACGGCTGGTTGTCGTCGGCCGTGGTGAAGGTCTCCGAGCGCTTGGTCGGGATCGTGGTGTTCCGCTCGATGATCTTGGTGAAGATGCCGCCCTTGGTCTCGATGCCCAGGGACAGCGGGGTGACGTCGAGCAGCAGGACGTCCTTGACCTCGCCCTTCAGGACACCGGCCTGCAGGGACGCGCCGACCGCGACGACCTCGTCCGGGTTGACGCTCTTGTTGGGGTCCTTGCCGCCGGTCAGTTCCTTGACCAGCTCGCTGACGGCCGGCATCCGGGTGGAGCCGCCGACCAGGACGACCTGGTCGATCTGGCCGATGTTGACGCCGGCGTCCTTGAGGACGTTCTGGAACGGGTGCTTGCAGCGGTCGAGCAGCTCGGCCGTCAGCTTCTGGAACTCGGCCCGGGTGAGCTTCTCGTCCAGGTGCAGCGGGCCCTCGGAGCTGGCCGTGATGTAGGGCAGGTTGATGGAGGTCTCCGTGCTCGAGGAGAGCTCGATCTTGGCCTTCTCGCCGGCCTCGCGGAGCCGCTGCAGCGCCATCTTGTCCTTGGACAGGTCCACGCCGTGCGCGTTCTTGAACTTGGTCACCAGCCACTCGACGACCTTGTTGTCCCAGTCGTCGCCGCCCAGGTGGTTGTCGCCGCTGGTGGCCTTGACCTCGACCACACCGTCCCCGACCTCGAGGAGGGAGACGTCGAAGGTACCGCCACCGAGGTCGAAGACCAGGATGGTGGCCTCGCCCTCGCGCTCCAGGTGGTAGGCGAGCGCGGCCGCTGTGGGCTCGTTGATGATCCGCAGGACGTTGAGACCCGCGATCGTGCCGGCCTCCTTGGTGGCCTGCCGCTGGTGGTCGGTGAAGTACGCCGGGACGGTGATGACCGCGTCGGTCACCGTCTCGCCCAGGTACGCCTCCGCGTCGCGCTTGAGCTTCTGCAGCACGAACGCGCTGATCTGCTGCGGCGTGAAGTCCTTGCCGTCGATGGTCTGGTTCCAGTCGGTGCCCATCTCGCGCTTGACGCTGCGGATGGTCCGGTCGACGTTGGTGACCGCCTGACGCTTGGCGACCTCACCGACGAGGACCTCGCCGTTCTTGGCGAAGGCGACGACGGACGGCGTGGTCCGCGAGCCCTCCGCGTTGGCGATGACGGTGGGCTCCCCGCCCTCCAGAATCGCGACGACCGAGTTGGTCGTCCCGAGGTCGATACCGACCGCTCGTGCCATTGGATCCGTCCTCCGTCGTTCTCGATCACCGGCAGCCACCGGTTGCCTCAAGTTGAGTCTGCTAGGCGCAAGGTTGCCTCATCGCCCCAACGTTGTCAAAACAGACTTGAGCCGACCCGACGCAACTTTGCTGATGCCCACATAACAAGACGCACCCGCCCCCCATTCCGTTCCGTTGACCCGTGGCGTTTCCCGCATCGATCCACGCGTCAGTGCGGGAAACGCCACGACTCAACGAGATGGAGGCTTACCTTCCGGTAAGCCCTGCGGCCTGACCAAGGGGCGCTTCTACGCGGCGGGCGGTCTCGTACCGGAACGCAGGCGCGGGTGATGAGGCCGCCGACTCCGCAAGGCAGGTGATCGGCTTCGGACTGGGCGGCGCCCCGCAGTCGCGGGACCGGGGGCCACCAGGCCCCGCCCGCCCAGCTCCCCTTCCGACCCGTTGACTCGTGGCGTTTACCGCACCGTTTCTCGAAGAGGTGCGGGAAACGCCACGACTCAACGAAGGTCAGGGTTCGGCCCAGGTGACGGTGCGGGCGGCGTGGCGGCCGGTGCGGGTGCGGAAGTACGGGCTGCCCTGTGCCCAGTAGTAGGCCATCGGGATCAGGCCGAGGCCCAGGGAGCCGAGGCCGATGACGATCGCGCGGGTGTCCAGGGTGGTCAAGGACTCCACGAAGATCCAGGCCATGAAGATCGCGCCGCCGAGCGGCCAGAGCCCGGCGAAGACGAACCGGCCTACGGACGTGAACAACTGCCGGCGGTAGGCGACCACGACGGCGAGCCCGGCCAGCGCGTAGTACACCGAGATCTGCAGCCCGATGGCGTTCACCGCGTCGGACAGCGCCTTGTTCACCGAGCCGAGGAAGGCCGAGGCCACGAAAAGGCCGAGCGCGACCACCGCGACCGCCACGGTGGCCACCCAGGGGGTCTGCCAGCGGCGGTGCGTCCAGGCCAGCGCCGCGGGCAGGGCCAGGTCACGCCCCATCGCGAACAGGGTCCTGGTCACCTGCACCAGTGTCGTCTCCAGCGTCGCGATGGTGGAGAGCACGACCGCCAGCGACAGCACCTTGCCGCCGACCCCGGGCAGGATGGTCTGGCCCAGCACCTCGATCAGGTTGCCGCTGTTCTTCTGTACGTCGGCCGGGGTCATCAGCATGTTCGTCACGATCGCGAACGACAGGAAGACGGCGAAGACGATGACCAGGCCGATCAGGCCGCCGCTGCCGGAGGCGCGCTGAGCGCCCTTGGTCTCCTCGCTGAGGTTGGCGCTGACGTCCCAGCCCCAGAAGTAGAAGGCGGCGACCAGCGCGGCCGCCGCGAACGGGCCGATGCCGGAGAAGTGCTGGAAGCTCAGCCAGGACCAGTCGAAGGAATGGGTGGCGATCCGCGGGGCCCGGATCAGGGCCAGCACGGTGAAGACCACCAGGATGCCCACCTCCAGGCCGGTCATCAGCCACTGCACATGCGCGGTGATCCGTACGCCCCGTACCACGACCAGGGCCATCACCAGGAACCACGCCGCGCCGACGGCGGTCACCGCCACGGTGTTCTGCGCCAGGTGCGGGGCGAACAGCGCGAGCGTCAGCGAACCGGCGGGCAGCGAACCGGCCACCATGAACAGCGTCGCGGAGACCACGAGCGACCAGCCGCTGAGGTAGCCCAGCGTGGGGTGCAGCACCCGGCCCACCCAGGAGTACGCGGCTCCCGCGTGGGCCTCCTGCCGGACGAGGTACAGATAGGCTAGGCCGATACCGATCATGGGGATCCCGCACCAGATCAGAGCGGCCGGGCTGGCCACTCCCGCCGCGCCCACCAGGGTCGCGGTGGTCGCGGCGATCGTGTAGCCGGGTGCGCTGCCCGCGATGGACAGTACGACGGTGTCGGCCCGGCTGAGCACATCGGAACGGAGCCTGTCACGCCGGTGTCTCGACATCGTCATGGCACGACATTCCTCACTTTTCGGGACATTCGCAAGTGGATTCGTGTATGTTAACCGGAAAGTAACGCCGGAACGGTTGCATGATCCATCGTTCACCACGGAATCCGCACCAGCGACCTCAGTCGAGGAGCTCGAGGCGGGCGGCAGCGGTAAGAGCGGCGGCGAGCGCCGTGTGATCGTCGAGCAGCTGGTGCAGGGCGGCCGCGGCCGCGTGCAGGGCCTCCAGGTCGTCGTCGCCGACGCTGATGCTGACCATGCCCGCCTCGGGGTCGAAGCGCAGCCGTTCGACCAGGTGCGGCTCACCTTCGGTCAGAACCGCCTCGACGGCACCGGACCAGTCGTACCCGTTCCCCTCCAGGTCGTACTCGGCGAAGACCGGCTCGGCGTCCAGGTCTGCCGGCCCGCCCGGGCTGAAGATCACGCTCCACCGGCCCCCGTCGAGGTCCACCAGCTTCACGGGATCGAGCGCATCGAATTCAGCAATGGTCGCCATGCCCAGATCCTGGCAGGTCGTTTTGAGGTCTTTGGTAACGATGGTGGATCTGAGACCACTTCCCTGGCAACACCGGAACGGATGGGGGTGGGCGGTGACCGATACCGAGCGCTTCACCGCGATGTACGACACGTGCCGTCCGCGTGTGTGGGCCTATGTGGTCAGCCGCGCGGGACGTGGCGCACCTCGCCGGGACCCGGCCGCTCGGCCAGGTGAAGGACGCGCTGGGCCGCACCGGCCAGGGCGTCGCGATGGCCGACGGACCCGACGGCCTCGAACGGCAGATCATCGTCGACACCCGCCCCTGAACGCCGAAGGGGTGGCCCACGGTTCGCGCCGTCCGCAGGTGGTCTGGCGGGTGGACTCTAACCTTGGGATGATCGCTCGCCAAGACCGTCCGGGTAGCGGTCTGGGCACATTGCGCCCTTTGTACGCAGAATCCGGCGGTCACTGCTGGTAGAGGCCATAAGCTACTACCGAGTAGGATTCGGTACCCGGATGAAGAACTGTCTGTCGCGAGTCCTACGCTGGCAGCCATCGGCCGTACCGCTGTAGTCCATCAAGGAGGACGGAACCGTGTGGTGGGTAATCCTCATCGGCCTTGCCGGCACTGCGGCGGCCATCGTGCTCGCCGCCCGGCGGGTGCTGTTCCTGTACAAGCTGGCCAAGAGCGGCCAGCCTGCGCCGGAACGGGTCGCCTCCGTCAAGAGGGACCCCAAGGCTGACGTCGAAGGCCAGGTCGTCGAGGTGTTCGGGCAACGGAAACTGCTCAAGTGGACCGTCGCGGGCCTCGCCCACTTCTTCGTCATGTGGGCCTTCATCCTCCTGATCACGGTCTACCTGGAGGCGTACGGGGCGCTGCTCCTGGGCCTCGACTTCCACATCCCGCTCATCGGGAGATGGCCGGTCGTCGGGTTCATCCAGGACTTCATCGCGATCATGTGCCTGCTGGGCCTCGCCACGTTCACCGCCATCCGGATCAAGAACTCGCCGAAGCGGCTCGACCGCCAGTCCCGCTTCAAGGGCTCGCACACCGGCGGCGCCTGGCTCATCCTGTTCATGATCTTCAACGTGATCTGGACGCTCTTCTTCTTCCGCGGCGTCTCCTCCGCCGCCGGGCACTTCCCCTACAAGAGCGGCGCCTTCGTCTCGATCGGGGTCGGCAAGCTCTTCAACGGGCTCAGCGCGGGCACCCTCGACATCCTCGAGAAGATCGGCCTGCTGATGCACATCGGCGTGGCGCTGGTCTTCCTGGTGATCGTGGTGAACTCCAAGCACCTGCACATCTTCCTGGCGCCGGTCAACGTGATGTTCAAGCGCCGCCCGGACGGCCTGGGAGCCGCCCAGCCGATGAGGAGCGACGGCAAGATCCTCGACTTCGAGGAGGCCGACCCGGACGTCGACACCTTCGGCCGGGGCAAGATCGAGGACTTCACCTGGAAGGGCCTCCTCGACATGGCCACCTGCACCGAGTGCGGGCGTTGCCAGTCGCAGTGCCCCGCCTGGAACACCGGCAAGCCGCTGTCACCGAAGATGCTCATCCTCGAACTGCGCGACCACGCCTTCGCCAAGGCGCCCTACATCCTCGCCGCCAACGACGAGGAGCGCGCCAAGCTGCCCGCGTCGGTGATCGCGGAGGCCGAGCGGCCGCTGGTCGGCGGCGCCGACGTCAACGGCGTCATCGACCCCGACGTCCTGTGGTCCTGCACCAACTGCGGCGCCTGCGTCGAGCAGTGCCCGGTCGACATCGAGCACATCGACCACATCCTTGACATGCGCCGCTTCCAGGTCATGATCGAGTCCTCGTTCCCCTCCGAGGCCGGCGTGATGCTGAAGAACCTCGAGAACAAGGGCAACCCGTGGGGCATGTCCGAAATGAAGCGCCTCGAGTGGATCGAGGAACTCGACTTCGAGGTCGAGGTCGTTGACGAGAAGATGCCCGCCGACACTGAGTACCTCTTCTGGGTCGGCTGCGCAGGCGCCCTGGAGGACCGGGCCAAGAAGACCACCAAGGCCGTCGCGGAACTGCTGCACATCGCAGGCGTCAAGTTCGCGGTGCTCGGCCCGGCGGAGGCCTGCACCGGTGACCCGGCCCGGCGGCTCGGCATGGAGTTCGTCTTCCAGATGCTCGGCCAGCAGAATGTCGAGACGCTCAACGAGGCCGGCGTCAAGAAGATCGTCGCCACCTGCCCGCACTGCTTCAACACCCTGGCCAACGAGTACCCGCAGCTCGGCGGGACCTACGAGGTCGTCCACCACACCCAGTTGCTGTCCCACCTGGTGGAGACCGGCAAGCTCGTCCCGGTCGGCCGGATCGAGGAGAACATCACCTACCACGACCCGTGCTTCCTGGGCCGCCACAACAAGGTGTACTCCCAGCCGCGCGACATCATGGCCAAGGTGCCCGGCGTCAAGACCCAGGAGATGCACCGCTGCAAGGAACGTGGTTTCTGCTGCGGAGCAGGCGGCGCCCGGATGTGGATGGAGGAGCGGATCGGCAAGCGCATCAACACCGAGCGGGTCGACGAGGCGCTGGAGACCAACCCCGACACCGTCTCCACGGCCTGCCCGTTCTGCCTGGTGATGCTCGGCGACGCCATCAACGAGAAGAAGAACTCAGGCGAGGCCAAGGAGTCGCTTGAGGTCCTCGACGTCTCCCAGCTGCTGCTTCGCTCCATCAAGGACACGCCCGTCGCGGCCGAGTAGGCCGAGTGGTCATGGAAAGGACCCCCGCCGGTGCCCTCATCCGGCGGGGGTTCTGGCCTGCTGCTAGAGCAGGTCAGCGGCGCGGGTGAGCCGGTAGGAGCCCGAGTCCAGCGCCACCCCGCCGTACACGGTCGCGATGTCCATCGCCGCCCGGCCGATGTCGAGCGCGAGCCGGGTCCCGCAGCGATCCTCCGCCACCGCCTCCGAGAGATCACAGACCAGCAGGTCCGGCTCGCCGCGCAACGGGCCCAGGGCGTACGGCCGGCGCCCGCACACCCGCAGCAACCCGGCGATCCGCGCTCCCGCGTAGGCGTCCACGCCCTCCCGGCCGGTGTAGGCGATCCCGTCGAACAACTCGACCTCCTCGAACTCCTTGAGCCTGCCGGCCTCCTCGACCGGGCAGGCGTACGGCCGCAGCACCGCCGCCAGCTCGGCCGGATCGGGCCGTACCGGCAGATAGACCGAGGCGCCGGTGTCCCAGCAGGACCGCAGGCCGGTCAGCCGCCCCCCGAGCCGGTGCGCCAGACCGGGCAGCAGCTCCGGATGCGTGCAGACGTACGCGCCGCGGAACGGGCTGCGCAACACGATGCCGGCCCCCGCGCGGATCGTGTCGCCCAGCCGTTCCGCGCCGGGATGGAACAGGCGTACGGTCGCGAGCACGTGATCTGGATCAGGGACGTACGGCAACAACACGGCCGGTTCGCGGCGAAGGCGCCGCATGGTGACTGCTTTCACATGAGTGGTGACGCGCCGCGCCCAGATTCGGATGGCAGGAAATTCAGCGCGGCAGCAGCTCAGCGGCGGCCTCGATGCGGAATCCGTACCTGTCGACCGGGATTCCGCCCAGTTCCCCGGCCAGGACCCGGGCGATCTGCCAGGCCTGCGCGGCGGTCGCCTCGGTCGGCCCGTGGACATCGTCGATGCCCACCTCGTACATCGGTTCCCGCGCGGGAACCGTCAGCGGCAGCACCGTTCCGGCCTCCACCGCCCACGCGGAGATCGTCAGCTCGCTGTCGGGGTCATCGAACCAGAACAGCCCCAGGCCCGCGTCCTCCCGGATCGTCACACCCGGCAGCTCCGGCCGCAGCAGCGCCGCCAGCGCGGCCGGCAGCAGTACGCCGGGTACGAAGATCCGGATCAGGTCCTGCAGGGGCTCGTCCCGTTCCCCGGGCTCCGGCGGCGCCGCCTCCCAGGTCCCGCCGAGATGGTGCCGCAACCCGCGCGCGAGCACCTCGCCGCCCAACGGGATGGTCACCTGGTCGACAGTGACGGTGATGCCGAGCCGCTTGACCTTGGTGCGTTTCCGGCGGGCGTACGGGTCGTACCGCCGCAGGACCTCCTCCACCTCGCCTGTGGGGCGGCGGAGGACGTAGGACTTGTCACGGCATCGGGGGGTGCGCGGCATCGGGTGTCCCTGGGGGAGGCGGCACGGATTCGGACAGGTCCACCCAGATCAGCTCGATCCCGGCGGCCTTGAGGATGGACTCCCCGTCCAGGACCGAGTACGGCCCGGTGAAGAAGCACCGGCGGAAGCCGGTCTCGGCCACCAGGCGAGCGCAGGCCGGGCAGGGGAAGGTCGTCACGTAGAGGTCCGCGCCCGCCAGCACGATGCCCTCCCGCGCGGCCGAGGCGACCAGCGAGGCCTCCGCGTGGATGGCGGTGGACAGGTCGGCGCGCAGCCCCCGGCTGAACTCGTTCCTGGGGTCCCCGTCGAGGTAGGGCGCGTACTCCGTCGGGTGGTGGTGGTTGTACGCGGTGGCCAGGACCACTCCGTCCCGTACCGCCACGGCGCCGACCTGCCGCCACCAGTCGGAGCTGCGCAGGGCCTGATCCTGCGCCAGCCGCAGGTAGGCGGGGACGAGCTCGTCCAGCGTGGTGCGCGCGGCGTGGCCGACGGGCTGCTGGGCCTGGCTCCACGTGCGGTCCCAGCGCAGGAACGTCCGGTCGAAGGTCACGGTCAGGCCGTACGCCTCGGCGAGGGAATGCATGATCTCCTCATCCGGTACGACCAGGGTGGCCGCCGTCAGGACCCCGGGGAGGTCGGCGGGCTCGACCACGCGGACGGCGCGGAAGGGGCGCAGATACGCGGCGGCCCGCTCCGGATCGAGCGCCCGGATGTCCTTCTTGAGGCTGGGGAACCGCTCCTGGAAACCACGGCCGAGGAGCAGGACCTCGGCGGCATCGGCGTGCCGGTCCAGGAACGCCTCATAACCGGCGTGCAGCACCGGCAGGTAGAGCAGGACCTGCTTCATCGCTCGGCCGGCACCCGGGAATCCGGCTCGGCAAGACCGAGCTGGAGCCGGCGCAGCCGCGCCGACGTACTGATCGTCGCCATGCGCTCAAGGACGCGGACCTCACCGCAGTACTCCGACTCGAGCTCGGCGATCTCCTCCGGACTGTAGGTGTCCGCGGTCGCGACGAGCACATCGGGCCGTACGGTCTTGATCAGGGCCCATTTCTCCTGGTGCAGGTACTTGAGCGTGACGAGCCCCACCCCGCGCTGGTGTGTCACCATGCGCAGCCGCTCGTTCTCGGGAACCGCCGGACGGAGCGGGCCCTTGCGTTCCCTGATCTTCTCGTCGCTGTCCAGCCCCACGATCAGGAAATCACCGAAGCCCCGGCATGCCTCCAGATACATGGAGTGGCCCTCGTGCAGGATGTCGAAGGAGCCGTTGGTGAGCACGATTTTGTAGTCCACAGCCCGGAGCGCACTGACGATCTCCTGGATCCGGCTGTAGTCCTCCACATAACGCAGCTCGAAATTGGAGGCGTCGGCGAAGAACCCCCGACTGACCAGCGGGCGGCTCTCCCCGTTCCGTGCCACCACTGTGGTACCTCCCGTATGGTCCGATCTCAGCAATACATGGTAGCGCGGAGCCGCCAAAGCCCACCCCGGACCGCACCGCGGCTCAGCTACGATGTCACGGTGGCGATCTCCTCGCGCTCCTCGCCCGGCCGTTCGGGCCCCGCACCTTCGGCGGGGTTCACCGGCTATCTCGCGAGTGCGCTGACGGGCCTCAGCGACGAGCAGCGCAGCGAGGTCTTCGAGCTCTCCGACACGGTGGCCGAGGTATGCGCCAAGTCCGGAATCGCCCTCTACGAACCCCGTAAGAGCACCGATCCCGTGCATCACGCCCATGTTCCAGACGATCAGGTCTTCCGGCTCGACCGCCAGCGCGTCGCCCGTTCCGACCTGATCATCTATCTCGCGCACTATCCCAGCACCGGGGCTGGGCAGGAGCTGGTCATCGCGCAGGGCGCGCTGGTCCCGATCATCGTGCTCGCCTACGAGGACGCGCCGGTGAGCCGGATGGTCACCGGGCTGCCCGGCACGGTACTGCTCCGCCACCGCGACCTGGCCACGCTGGCAGACGGGCTGACCTGGTGCATCGAACAGCTACGCCCCTCGATGGCCCGTCGCCGCGCGGCGTTCGCCGAGCACCACCACGCCGCCTTCGGCGACAGGCTTCGCCGGCTCAGGCAGGAGCGCGGGCTGACCCACGAGAAACTGGCCGCGATGATGCGGGTGCCAGGGCTGATCAGCGCCGGGGAGCTGGCGGACTGGGAGGCCGGTTCGGACCAGGAGAGCAACCTCCATCTCGTCCAGCTCCGGGAGATCGCGAGCGCACTCGGGGTGCCGCCGGCCGAGCTGCTGGGCTGAGCGACCTCCGGCGTGGCGTGGCCCGGTAGGCTTGCGACGCTCCAGTTCGTGGAATCAGGAGGGCCGGAATGCATTATTCTCCCTATTCGGAACGCCTTCCGGACGGACAGTACCAGGCGCTGCTGAAAAGGATTCTGGACAGCGGGTTCGCTGTTCCGACCAGGCAGGGTCCTGCCGCGATGACACTGATGCAGCAGACGATGCATTTCGACCTGGCCAATGGATTCCCGGTGATCACCGAACGGAGCATCAGGTCATTCTGGCGGAAGCCGATCGGTGAACTGTGCGCCTTCATCAATGGTGCCACCACACTGGACGAGCTCGCGGAGTTCGGTTGTGACTGGTGGGGGGCCTGGGCGACGGAGAAGAAGACCGCCGCGCGGGGACTTCCCCCGGGCGACCTGGGGCCCGGTTCCTACGGCGGGGCGTTCCACCACTTCCCGGCCCTTGAGGCGCAGGGGGGCTTCGACCAGTTCCGGCATCTGGTCGAGCAGTTGCGCGAACTCCCCAACGACCGTACGCACTTCGTCTCCCCGTGGATCCCGCAGTACCTGACCCGTGGTGCCGGCAAGACGCCCAAGGCGACCATCGCACCCTGCCACGGCTGGGTTCACGTGCGGGTCATCGACAGCCGGCTGCATCTGCACATGTTCCAGCGCTCCGGCGACGTGCCGATCGGCGTTCCGGCGAACATGGTCCAGTACGCGGCGCTGCTGCTGATGCTGGAGCACCTCACGGGCTTCGAGGCCGCGACGTACTACCACACCATTTCTGACGCCCACATCTACGCGGACCAGGCCGACGCCGTCCGCATCCTGCTGGAGCGCGAGCCGCGCGCGCTGCCCACGGTGCACCTCAACGCGGCCGGCCGGCAGGTGACCGACATCCACGGGTTCCGGGCGGAGCACTTCGACCTCGCCGACTACGACCCGCACCCCGCGATCGCCTCGATCCCGGTGGCCTCATGATCACCTCGCTGATCGTGGCCGCCGCCGAGAACGACGTGATCGGCCGCGACGGGGACCTGCCGTGGCGGCTGCCCGAGGACCTGCGCAGATTCCGGAGACTGACCACCGGGCACGTGGTCGTGATGGGCCGGCTCACCCACGAGTCGATCCTCGCCCGCCTCGGCCGGCCGCTGCCGGACCGGACCTCGGTCGTCGTGAGCAGCACGTTGCGGCCCGACGATCGGATCGTCGTCGTGGACACGGTGTCCCTGGCGTTGGAGGCGGCCTGGGAACGGGAGACCGGCGGCGAGGTCTTCGTGATCGGCGGCGCGTCGGTCTACCGTCAGACGCTGGCCGCCGCGGACCGGATCTACCTGACCCGGGTGCACCGTGACTTCGAGGGCGACACCGTGATGCCCCACGGCTGGCTGGACGACTTCACCGAGGTCAGCAGGGAGGGCCCGATGGACGAGTCAGGCCTGGCGTACTCCTTCGCGGACTACGCGCGATGAGCCTCTACTGCCTGGAGAACCACCGGACCCCCGAGCAACTGGCGGAGATGCAGCGCCTGGAGGCGGCCGGGATCTGCCTGTTCTGCAAGGACCGCCTGCGGACCCACGAGACCCAGCGGGTGATCTGGGAGTCCGCGCACTGGAGCATCACTCCCAACGCCTTCCCCTATCCGGGCACGGAACTGCACCTGTTGCTGGTCCCGCACGAGCACGTCACCGACCTGGCAGACCTCTCCGAACCGGCCCAGCTCGGCTTCTTCACGGCGCTGCGGTGGGTCCGCGAAGAGTACGACCTGGACTACTACGGCATCGGCGTACGCAATGGCGACTGCCGTTACACCGGTGGCACCATCCGTCACACCCACGTGCACCTGCTCGTCGGCGACATCACCCCGGGCAGCCCGCCGGTCCGCTTCCGCTTCAGCTCCTCCTGACGGACCCGTCACCCGCGGTGGCCCACCCGTGGCCGAGATCCGGTAGCATGTACGAACGGTCGCCTTCCCGGGGCGGCTGGTGCGGGTGTGGTTCAATGGCAGAACTTGAGCTTCCCAAGCTTACGGCGCGGGTTCGATTCCCGTCACCCGCTCCACGTTTCCGCAGGTCAGAGCCGTGATCATCATAGATGATCGCGGCTCTTTTGTCAGCGGTCACCCAGCGGTCACTCTGGATCAAGAATGATCACAGGCTACGACGTGACACGACCAGACCTGTTGACTGACCTGGATGCGCTCCGGGGGGCTGCTGGTGGACAGACCTGTCTGGTAGAGCCTGCGATCGCCTTCCGGGCGTATACGTCCAGTGGCGGTGGCTTCAGACGGGAAAGAACCGCAGTGTATGGATGGCCGGGGTGCCCGTTGCAGCAACGGCCGGTGGCCGGGGTGTCAGCAGCTTGGCGGTGTTGTGGCAGCAGTCAGTCGCCTGACTTGCCCGGCTGCCGAGGTTGGATCAGTCTTTCGGCTTCAGACACG
>JAOPYM010000063.1 GCA_025964615.1 Actinomycetes bacterium | reverse complement strand
CGGCCGGCGGCGCGGTGGCGACCGCGGCCGCCGCGCGCAGCGCCGGCTGCTGGAAGGTGTTCGGGATGGGTAGATCGCCGATGCGCGACAGCGGCCAGATGATCACGAATGCGCGGCCTACTACCGCGCTTTCCGGGATGGTCCCTATGCCAGGGTCGGTCTGCCGGTACCGGGAGTCGTCAGAGTCCGCCCGGTTGTCACCCATCACCCAGAGCCTGCCCTGCGGCACGGTGATGTTGAACCGGATCTGTGACGGCGCGGCACCGGGGAAGATGTAGGACTTCTCGCTCAGGGCTACGCCGTTGACGGTGACCTGGCCCTGCGCGTTGCAGCAGACCACGTGGTCGCCGGGGACGCCGATAACGCGCTTGACGTAGTCGGTTCCAGGCCCGGCGATGCCGACCAGGCTCTTCACATCTTCCAGGAACCGGACGAACGGGTCGCTTGGCCCGGGCGTCACGGGATCCCAGGACCCGGCCCCGCTGAACACGACGATGTCACCGCGATCGATGGGGCGGAGCCGGTAGACCATCTTGTTCACCAAGATCCGGTCACCAGGAAGCAAGGTGTTCTCCATCGACCCGGAGGGGATGGAGAACACCTGGACTACGAATGCCTTCAGCAGAATCGTCAGCACCAGCGCCGCGATCACGATGACGGCGAGATCCCGCCCGAAGTGCCGCTTCCGCTTGGTCCCGCTTTCCGCCTCGTCCGCTGATACCTGCTCGTCCGCTAGCTCAGCGCCGGGATCAGCATCGGGCGCTGGCATAGCAGGATCGGGGGTCACCCGGAGACAGCCGTCAGCCGACGTCAGCTAGTGACGGTCTCCCGCCGCTCCTTGATCCTGGCAGCCTTGCCGCGCAGGTCGCGGAGGTAGTAGAGCTTGGCCCGGCGGACCTTGCCACGGGTGACGGCCTCGATCTTGTCGATCGACGGGCTGTGCACCGGGAAGGTCCGCTCGACGCCGACGCCGTAGCTCACCTTGCGCACGGTGAAGGTCTCGCGCAGGCCACCGCCCTGGCGGCGGATCACGACACCCTGGAAGACCTGGATGCGGGAGCGGTTACCTTCCGTCACCTTGACGTGCACCTTGAGGGTGTCACCAGGGTTGAAGGCAGGGACGTCGTCCCGAAGCTGCGCCTGCTCAAGCTCGGCGATCGCGGTGTGCATGATGGAAGTTCCTCAGTCCTGGTCGGAAATGCGCGGCAGCGCGCATCCGGGTGTAAGCCTGCGTTTAGCCAGGGACGCACCCCGGCGGAGTCATCGCCCGAAAGGGCAGCGCATATCAGTGTGCCATACTTTCGCCGTCAACCGGAAAACCAGCCTCGGCGAGCACCTGACGGTCCCGCTTGTCGAGACCGCCAGCCGCAGACGCGAGACGGCGGATCAGGTCCGGCCGGCTGGCCGCGGTGCGGCGCAGCGCCTCATCCCGCTGCCAGCGGGAGATGGCACCGTGATGGCCCGACAGTAGCACGTCGGGCACCTCAAGGCCGCGCCATGAGCGCGGCCGGGTGTAGACCGGACCCTCCAGCAGGCCGCTCATCGCGCCGCCGGCCCCGCCGAACGAATCGTCCGCGGCCGACTGCTCGTTCCCGAGCACCCCGGGCAGCAGCCGGCACACCGCCTCCACGATCACCGCGACGGCGGCCTCTCCCCCGGCCAGCACGTAGTCGCCGATGCTGACCTCGTCCACCACCATCCGGGTACGGGCGTCGGCCACCACGCGGGAGTCGATCCCCTCATACCGCCCGCAGGCGAAGACGAGGTGACTCTCGGCCGCGTAGGCGGCCGCCAGCTCCTGCGTGAACGGCGTCCCGCTGGGCGCGGGCACCACCAGCCGCGCGGACCCGCCCACCCCAGTAACCGCGGACCCGCCCGCCCCACTAACCGCGGACCCGCCCGCCCCAGCGACAGCGGCCCCCTCCGCAGTGACCGCAGACCCGCCCGCCCCGGCGACAGCGGCCCCCTCCTCAGTGACCGCAGACCCGCCCTCCTCAGTGACCGCGGGCGCGCCCGGCCCGGCGAGCACGGCGTCCAGGGCCTCGCCCCAGACGTCCGGCTTCATGACCATGCCGGGGCCACCGCCGAAGGGGGTGTCATCGACCGTGTGGTGGATGTCCGAGGTCCAGCGGCGCAGGTCGTGGACACGGAAGTCGATGTCGCCGCGCACCCCGGCCTTGCCGATCAGGGACACGCCGAGCGGGCCGGACGCCCCGACCCGGCCGTCGGAATCGACCGGCCCGAAATAATCCGGAAATATCGTGACAATGTCGATGCGCATCGTGACCTCTCACGGGAGGGCGGAGCGTGATCACGAAGACTTTTTTCCTGGCGTAAGAAATTCGTGCTATACGCACGAAAAGTCTTCGTGATCATGGTGCGCAGGCGCCGGGGACGGCGCCAGGCGGCGTGTTCCAGGTGTACCAGGCCGCGTGTTGCAGGTGTACGGCGTGTTCCCGGTGTACGGCGTGTTCCCGGTGTACGGCGTGTTCCCGGTGTACGGCGTGTTCCCGGTGTACGGCGTGTTCCAGGTGTACGGCGTGTTCCAGGTTTACGGCGTGTTCCAGGTGTACGGCGTGTTCCAGGTGTACGGCGTGTTCCAGGTGTATCAGGTGGCGTCTTCCAGGTTGAGCAGACCCGCGGGCGGGTCGATGACCAGCACGCCGCCGGGGATGTCGACCTCGGGGACGATCGCCTTCACGAACGGGACCAGGATCTGCTCGGTGCCCGCGCCGGCCGCGGGCGCGATGGCGAGGACGTCCTGGCCGTGGTGGAGCACGTCGGTCACGGTTCCCACCACGGTGCCGTCGGCCGTGCGGACGGAAAGACCGACGAGGTCGCCGTCACGGAACTCGTCGGGGTCGTCGGGCGGGGCCAGGGTGGACGAATCGACCATCAGCCAGACGCCGCCCAGTTCGGCCGCGGCGGTCCGGTCGCTGATGCCCTGGAACCGGACCAGCAGGTCCCCCGAATGCCAGCGGGAGCCGGCCACGGTGAGCGGGCCAACGCCAACGGGGTCGGTGTCCAACCGCGAGCCCGGAGCGAACCTCAGCTCCGGCTCATCGGTACGGACACCGACCACCACGTCACCACGGACCCCGTGCGGACGGCCGATGCGGCCGACGGTGACCTGCATCAGGCGCTAGCGGACTTCGCCGGTCTCAAGCAGGTCGATGCGGACATGCCGGTTCCCGGCCAGAGAGCCGACCACCGTCCGCAGCGCCCGCGCGGTCCGCCCGCCCCGGCCGATGACCTTCCCGAGGTCATCTGGGTGCACGCGGACCTCGAGAACGTTGCCACGGCGGAGCATCCTGCTCATCACCCGGACGTCGTCCGGGTGGGTCACGATGCCGCGGATCAGATGCTCGAGGGCCTCCTCAAGCACGTCAGGCCTCGCCGCCACCGTCGCCAGCCGCGCTGGCTTCGGCGGCCGGGCTGTCGGTAGCCGTGGCCTCGACCGGCGCGGCCTCGGCGGGTGCAGCCTCGGCGGGTGCAGCCTCGACCGGCGCAGCCTCGGCGGGTGCGGCCTCGGCAGCCTTGGCCGCGACCGGCTCGGCGGTGGCCTCGGCGGGCGCTACCTCGGCAGGCGCTACCTCTGCAGGCGCTGCCTCAGCGGGCACAGCAGCAGGTGCGGTCTCGGCCTTCTTGGCGTCCCGCTTCGGCGCGGAGGACCTGGCCGGCTTGGCGGCGGCCTTGGCCTCCTTGGCTGCGAAGGACTCCTTAACGAGTTCCTCGTAGCGCTCCTTCTTGTCGGCCTTCGGCTCGGAGGTCTTCAGGGTGCCCTCGGTACCGGGCAGGCCCTTGAACTTCTGCCAGTCGCCGGTGATGGTGAGCAGGCGCTGGACCGGCTCGGTCGGCTGCGCGCCGACAGACAGCCAGTACTGTGCGCGCTCGGAGTCGATCTGGATGAGCGACGGCTCCAGCTTCGGGTGGTACTTGCCGATCTCCTCGATCGCGCGGCCGTCCCGCTTGGTGCGCGAGTCGGCGACGACGATCCGGTAGTACGGTTCCCGGATCTTACCCAGGCGCTTTAGCTTGATCTTGACAGCCACGGCTGTGCTCTTCTCCCAGCATTAGGTACGTGTGCCGGCACCTGCCAGCGGGGAATGGCCGGCCGGACCGAGCGAAGGCGCGAGACCGGGCGGACGGAGAGAGGGCGCCACGCGGCCAAGCATCGAAAGCCCATTGTGCCAGATGACGAAGGCTTAGGGGTAATCCTGCGACAGCGGCCCGCCAGCGACCGGCCACGCTTCCGGTTGTTACCCACAGTGACTGGAGCCCCGCGACCCCTAAGCGGCACATCATTGAACATTCACAGCCACTCCAGATGCATGAAACAGTTACATAACGCGCGATGCCATCCTGCTGCAACTCTGCACAACCTGTGGAAATCTCGCTCCCTAGAGCCACATACAGGCAACTACCCCCACATATGGGACTGGTGTGGTGTTAGCCTCTGAGAACCCTCGCGGGTGACACCCGCACTCGCCCGGGTTTCGCAACGCTAAGTCACATGTCACTGTCCCCCCAGAGACGTGGTCACGTGCCTGGACATGGATGCGCACTTATAAAAGGAGAGATCCAGAACCATGACTGACCAGACTGCCCAGCCGGACAACGCCGGCAGCCAGTCGGCCGCCGGCAAAGTTTCCCGGCGTAGCCTGTTCCGCGCGGCCGGCGTTGGCGCGGCCGTGGTGGGCGGCGGTAGCTTCCTCGAGGCGTGCAGCTCAGGCATCAAGGGTGCCGCTAGCAGCAGCACCAGCAGCGCGAGCGCCAGCAGCGGCAGCAGCACCTCTGGCGCCACCAGCAGCAAGGAAATCACGATCGGCTGGATCCACCCGATAACCGGATCCCTGTCCAGCTTCGGCTACCCGGACTCCTGGGTCACCCAGCAGATCATGGCGACCTCCGCGTACAAGAACGGCTTCAAGATCGGCGGCTCGACCTACAAGGTCAACATCAAGTCGTACGACAGCCAGTCGAGCGTGACCATGGCCGGCACCCTGGCCAAGCAGGCGATCCAGAGCGACAACGTGGACCTGCTGTTCGCCTCCTCCACCCCGGAGACGGTCAACGCGGTCGCCAGCCAGGCCGAGACCCTGGGCACCCCGCTCATCTGCTCCAACGTCCCGTGGGAGTCGTGGTACGCCAACCTCGGCGGCAACCCGACGCCGGGCAAGTCGACGTTCAAGCCCAAGTGGACCGTGATGTACTTCCTCGGCGCGGAGCACCTGGTCGAGTGCTTCATCCCGATGTGGAACCGGATCGGCAAGCAGTACGGCAACAACCACGTCGTCGCCGCGGCCTTCCCGAACGACGCGGACGGCAACGCGTTCCGCGCCGTGTTCCCGCCCATCGCCAAGGGGGCGGGCTACACGATCGACCTGTCGACGGCGTACGCCGACGGGCTCACCAACTACACCTCGATGATCTCGCAGTTCAAGAGCGCGGGGGCCGACTTCTTCACGAACGTCCCGCTGCCGCCCGACTTCTCCACCATGTGGAAGCAGGCCCTCCAGCAGAACTTCCGCCCGAAGCTCGCCACCGTGGCCAAGGTGCTGCTGTTCCCGACCGACGCGTACTCGATGGGCTCCGAGGCCTACAACATCGCCACCGACAGCTGGTGGGTGCCGTCCCTGCCGTGGACCTCGTCCTTCACCGGGCAGACCTGCCAGCAGCTGGCGGACCTGTACACCTCGGCCGGCCTGGGCCAGCCGAGCGCGAACATCAGCAACTACACCCTCTTCGAGATCGCGCACCAGGCGCTCACCTCGGTGAACGACCCGCACAACAAGGAGGAGGTGGCGGCCGCCCTGTTCAAGGTCAACCTCCCCCAGGCGGTGGCCGGCCCGATCAACTACACCTCGAGCAAGAACCCCGCGCCCGGTGTCGCGAACACCCCGCCGGTCGGCATCCAGTGGCAGAAGGGCACTAAGTACAAGCTCGAGGCCAAGGTCGTCGACAACACCCTGCTGCCGCAGGCCAAGATCACCGGCGACCTGCTGCCGACCTTTAAGTGAGCCATGGCACTGCTTGAACTCGACCACGTGACGAAGCGGTTCGGCCGCGTCGTCATCGCGGAAGATCTGTCCTTCACGGTTGACGCCGGGGAGACGGTCGGGATCGTGGGGCCGAACGGCGCTGGCAAGACCAGCCTGTTCGGCCTCATCTCGGGCGACCTGACCCC
>JAOPYM010000387.1 GCA_025964615.1 Actinomycetes bacterium | reverse complement strand
GATCCGCCCCGCCGGCCGGGGTAGCCGCTGTACCGGCACGAACAACTCCACCGCCAACTCCGCCGCGTCGAGATCGTCGCTCTGAGATAGCGGGTGCCGGGCGGCCCCACCGGGGCGATGCCCTGCTCGGCGAGCTCGGCGAACCGCGAGCCCAGCACGGAGAGTGCCTGATCTCCCGTGGATCGAATCGGTCCCCCCAAGCGTCGCGGCATTGCTACCTGACAGACCGCGCCGGCCGGGCGGCCTGGACACTGCTCAGTGAGCCCGCGAGGCCAGGGCGGGCCCGAGGGAGGCCTCAATAGTGCGGCCGTGGCTGAGGTCGGCTGGCCGCCGCCGGACATGAGGCGGCCCCGCCCCCGGCTCGACGGGGTGCGGGGCCGTCACTGTCGAACGGTCACGGCATGGGCGTCGTCCAGATACCGCGGCCGTGGGTGGCCACGTAGAGGGTGCCGCCGTCGGGGCTCGGGGTGAGGTAGACGGCCGCCGCCGTGGGCAGGTTCCCCGCAGCGGTGATGTCGGTCGGGCCGAGGCGCTTCCAGTGGCCCAGGCCGTCGGTCTTGACCTCGTCGACGAACACGCCGAGGTCGGTGGCGACCGTGAGCGTGCCGTCCTGGGCGATGAGCAGCCGGTTGGCGGGAGCGTCGGGGAAGGAGTCGGCGGCGGTGTCGTTGCCGCTGACGTCGGTCCAGGTCGCGCCGCCGTTGGTGGTGCGCCAGATGTGGCCGTAGCCGGCGCCTGGCCCCTCGTTCCAGTGCCGCGAGAAGCCCGAGAGCGTGGCGTAGGCGGTCGCTCCCGTCGGGTCGGACGGGTCGATCGTCATACCCTGGATGTAGCGGTTGGGGAAGTCGGCGGGCAGGCTCAGCTGGTGCCAGCTGCCGCCGTAGTTGGTGGCGATGCCGCGGCCGAAGGTACTGCCGGCGTTGCAGCCGCCGCACCAGGCGGCCCAGACCACCCGCTTCTGGCTGGCGATGGCCGTGATCGAACGGCCGGCGCCCGTGTCGTACAGCTGCTGCCAGTCGGCGCCCGATGTGCTCGCCCAGGTTTTGGTGTTGGCCCAGACGTACTCGCCACCGGCCACCCAGTAGCCCGCGTCGGCCGAGTCGGCCGCGAACGGCGCGATGAACCGCGGGGTCGGGTCGTTGGGGGCGATGTTGACGATCGCCGACGGCGTACCGTCGTCGTTCGCCGTGTAGCCGCAGTTGTTGGTCAGCTGTAGCGCGAGGCCGGTGTACTCACCCACGGTCTGGCAGCCGTTGTTGGGGTTGACCAGTTGGTCGCCGCCGTCGCCGCCGAACGGCTCGGTCATCTCGCCGCTGGGATTGAGCTTCTCGGTGACCGGAGTGGTCGTCCCCGGGTAGGTGTAGGTGTATGTCGAGCTGGTGGGGGTCGCCAGCGCGACGCCGTTGTCCTGGAGGCCGCCCCAGACGGCGTTCCCGCCGCCCGGCAGGGAGCCGACGCCGACCGAGTAGTACTGCAGGGTGCGCAGGGTGCCGCTGGCATTGAGGTTGCGCCAGCCCGGCGTCTTCTGGGCGGTCGGCCTGGCGTAGGCGCCACCGTCGTTGCCGACGTACACCTCGGGGGCCTTGCCGCTCCAGCTGCTGAAGGCCAGCGCGTGCTGGTCGGAGTGCATGACGTTGCCGTCACAGGTGTTCTGCGACACCGTGTAGCTGAAGCAGGGCATCCCGAAGTTCCAGTACCGGCCGACGGTCTGCCAGCTGCCGCCGCCGTCCCAGGACTCATAGACCTCTTCCAGACCCAGGTAGAGGTGGTTGGGGTTGGATGGGTCGACGCCGAGTGACTGGTCGTACCAGGCCTGGACGCCCGGCTGGTAGCCCGGGCCGATCTCGGTGCGCTTCATGGCCGAGCCGCTGTTGGCCAGGACACTGGAGGTCGCGATCTGGTTGTACGGGCCGGCGATGTTGCCGTTCGGCGCCACGTAGACCCCGGCCAGCACGGTGCTCGCGCCCTTGTTGAGCAGGACCGGGGACTCCATGACGACATACAGCTTGCTGCCGTCACCCGAGTAGGCGAACGTCGCGTTGCCGATCTCCTTGGGGTTGATCGCGCCGGTGGGGTTGGCGAGCTTCCAGGTGAGGCCGGCGTCGCTGGAGTAGTAGAAGCCGTTGTACGTTGCGCCACTGCGCCAGGCCACGTTCGCGACCAGCGACTTGCCGCCGCTGCCTGGCTGGACGACAAGGTCGTTGGCGATGTCGGCGTAGTAAGCGGTGGCGCCGCAGGAGACGCCGGTGATCCCAACGCCGGCGCACGGCGCCAGCACCTTCTGCCAGGCGCTCGTCTGGCCCGCGTTCAGCGCCCGCCGGAAGACGCCGTGGGAGGTCACCGCGAAGACGTAACCCGCCTCGGCGTCCAGGCGCAGCTCGTGGATGGACGAGCTCTGCAGCTCGCTGCCACCGACCTGGTCGGCCTCGGTGAACGTGCCGGTCGAGGGGTCGGCGAGCCGGTAGACGCCGGAGCCGACGTAGTTCTCATACGCCGTCGTGGCCTCGCCGGTGCCGAGCCACAGCGATCCGTCCGGCATGACCGTCAGCGAACCGACTGACAGGGCCGGGAGATGGTCCGCGATGGGCGCCCAGGTCTTCCCGTCGTCGCTGGAGCGGAAGACGCCGCCGTCGGCGCCGCCCGCGTAGATCACGCCCGGGTGCCCGGGGTCGACGGCCATCGCCGCCAGGCGGCCGGACGAATAGCCCGCGCCACCACCGGAGTTGGACGAGGCGTGGTCCCTGAAGTGCAGGGCATCGGAGCTGAACGGTTGGGTGGTGACCTCCTGGTAGGACGCCGAGCGTACCGGCATCCCCTTGAGGTGCTGCCAGGCCGCGCCATAGGCGCCTGGCTGTACGGTGCCGCTCGGCGACAGCCGGGGCTCGCCGTAGGACTCCAGGGCGCGCATCAGCTGGGCCGACTCGTCACCGGCCGCCTTGACGTTCGGCGGGTTGGGGGAGGCTTCGGCGCTGACCAGGGGGCTCGACCACACAAGTGTCGCCGCCGCCGTGGCGCCCGCCAGCGAACTGAGTAGGGCGCGATGGCGCCGTACTGTCAGAAAACGCATCTGATCTCCATATTCGGTCCAAGTGGGGGTGACATGGACCCTTGAACGAGGGGTAGCGGCACGCTATCGACTGCACCGGCCTCTGCCAAGATCCGCCGCAGGTGAGTCTCCACACCGCGTGGTGGCGGGCCATCTCGCAGCCGAGACCAGCAGGCAGGCCATGATCACGTCACCGGCCGGGAGCGCTGTTCTTCGTCGCCCAGTACGACCCGTACCTGTAGGAGCCGCCCTTCGGCGTCGTGGTCGGTGTGGACGGGGTACAAACCGTCGCCCCATTCGCCGGTGACGAAGCAGAGCATGAGCGCACCGCCCACATCGATGTGGGCGGCGCCGTGTTCGGAGGCGCGCAGCTCGGCCATGACCTGCCAGTGGTGGGAGTGCGGCCGGAAGTCCACCCTGATGCGGCGCTGAGGATCGGCTTCCTGCCAGTCCTCCAGCGCGATCGCCTGTCGTACGGCGCCGGCCAGATCGAGGTCTCGCCACCCGTACACGCCGTCCTCGCCAGGGAGTCCGAGGAGTGCGGCGTCGAACTCGGTAGCGGCCTCCTGCACGGACCGGCCCCAGAACGCGACGTCCGCGAGCCCGTCAATGGGGTCCTCGTGCTGCCAGCTGCTGAGACCGTCGGCGTCGGCGAACATGAGCCGGGCCCAGTCGACACCGGCGTGCCCGATCGGCCGGGTACCGGCGATCCGGCCTTCCTGGACCTGAAGGGTGACCGTCTCCCACTGGACGCCGACCCGTCCGCCGAAGTCCTTGAGCGTCACCGTCACCGAGAACCTACGGTCGGCGGGCAGGCCGCCGAGACCAACGAAAGGAACGCCGTGCACCAGGAACTCCTCGCCACCACGTCCAGCGGCCCGGTCGGCCCGTTGCCGGTGGGCTATCCGGTGCGGTGACTGCTGGAGATGCGCGTCGAGACCGTGCTGGGCGCAGTGATCGGTGAAACTCGCCCGGAGCTGTGTCATCCCGTGCGCGGGGATGTCGTAGAGCCACAGGCCCGCCTGGCGGTCGAAACCGCGTGCGGCTTGTTCGGCATCGGGGCCGACGATGTCCAGGTCCGCTGCGGCGATGACCCCTTCCCGGACCTGCGGATCGCTGATCTGTGACAGCACAGCCTCACCGGCGACCGGCGGTTCCTGTCCTGACCACAGGCCCAAGTACCCGCCATCGGCGATCACCAGCCGTCCCGACGGGCACGTGATCGAGCCGAGCCTGATCGTCCCCTCCGCAGCCACATCCACCCCGGCAGTATGCCGGAATCGTTCCTGGCCTCTATCCCCGATCAGCAATCTGATCATCGGCAGCGGGGTGTGCCGGCATCCTTGCCGGCTTCGGCCCGCTCGCTGCCCAGACAATGCACTCTTCTGCCTGCCCTGTATGCGGATTCAAGATGGCTGTTCTTCGTGAACACGGATGTTGCTTCATCGGCCCGGCCGACTGGGCAGAAGCCTACGAGGAGGACTACGTCGAGATATGGAAGATCATCCAACCTGGGGGGGAGCTCCTGGACTGTCCTGTCTGTCTTCTCCAGCTCGACAGCAATGCCGAGTTGGAGCTTGTCGGACTTGACCAGCCATGGAACGAAGAAGGGCCCGTCGATAGAGGATGAACGGCACAGCAGTACACATGCCACGGGCAGAAGGCCAGATGAGGGTTCAGCGCACTCCGAAGGGGATCGTAGCGATGGGTCGCCAGTCCCAGAGACGCTCAGGCCCTTCCTGGACGACGAGGCTGACGGAATTGATGCTGACCTCGCAGCCCGGCAGTTCACGTCCGAGGGCAGCGATGATCGGGGCTGCCGGCTGGGCTCGGGTGCTGTAGGCCAGGGTGGCGTGGGGTGTCCATGGCCGATGATCGATAGTGCCGTCGCGGCCCGTCGCGCCTCGTGTAGCAGTCTGTACAACGTCGAGTAGAGGGCTGAGGATCTCTGCCGGCTGGACTCCCAGCATGATCGCCTGCGGATGGTAGAGGACCCGTCCGAAAATGACCTTGATCGGCGGTGTCTGGGCCAGCAGCCGCTCCGCCACCGCGACCATGCGGTCCGCTTCCTCGGCGGTGATCTCGTCGGTGGTGCCGGCGATGAGCGTCGTGATGTGCAGCCACTTGCTCGGGACCAGGTGCAGGCCGGGGAAGGCGGCGAGCCGGTCCTGCCCGAGCTTCGCCAGCGCCTGAACCTGCGGTTGGTCGTGGAGCAGCATGTGCCAGTACAGCAACCCTTGTCCCGGCCCCGGTTCACTGCGATCGGCCCAGCGGTCGACCATATCGGTGGGCATCGGGCTCAATCGTCCTCCTCGACAAGCTCGGCCGGCAGCGCCGCGGAGTTGAACTCCCGGATCTGCTCGCGCAGCCGTACGGCCAGCTCACTATTGCGGAACCGGCGCTGCCGCAACCGTACGTCCATCGTCTCCAGATAGCCGGTGACCGTAGCCATCCGCAACTCCGGCGCCAAGGTCAGCATAGGAGCGATCTGTTCCGCAGCCCCGTCGAGGGCGCCCTCCATCACGTATGCGATCCCGGCCCCAACCCGGATCTGCGCCCAGGTTCCAGCCGCCCACCCGGGTCCGTTCCCGTTGAAGTTGGCCAAGGGGGCAACCTCGCACGACAACCCCTCCAGCCCGGCCACAACAAGATCATCCCGCAGAGACGATCACGCCTGGCCAACTCGAACCCACCAAGGGCGCGTCTGGAAACAACACCTCGGCTTTGGACTTCTGGCACTCTCGTGCGGTACAGGCCCAGCATCAAGTCCGGAGGATTCCCGCCGTGATCACGCTCGACGACATCCGCCGCTTCGCGACCGCGTTTCCCGAGGTGGAGGAGTTCACGCATTTCCGGCTGCCGAGCTTCAGGGTCAGGAAGAAGCCCTTCGCCGGGGTGGAAAAGGGCGACAGGACCGCGGTGTCCTCCGTCAGCCAGCAGGAGGCGGCGGATGCTGTCGCCGATGACCCCGCCATCTACGAGAAAGTCTGGCGCACCGCCGCCACGAAGATGTGGGTCGGCCTGCGGGTCGATCTCGCCAAGGTCTCGGGGGAGCGTGTTCAAGAACTTGTCGAGCGCGCCTGGCGGAACAAGGCCCCCAAACGGGTGGTGGCCGCTTACGACGCCCAATGAGGGGTTGGGGTCTGCAAGCACCAACCTGAATAGTCACTTCCAGGTGACCGACATAACGGTCGCCACCTACGCGCTCGTGACCATGGCCGGCACGGTGTACGTGTGGTACGACCCCGACGGCCGCCTCGCCATCGACGATGTCGCCCGTCAATACGCCGAACTGGCGCTGCGCTCACTCGCAGCGCGCTGAGCGGCACAGCGTCGCGGCGACCGGCGCGGCGGATCTGACGGCGGACGCCGCCGGTCCGCTCAAGGCATTGGCCGGTCGATGCGGTACACGTAGTGGGCAGGATCGTCGATCGGGTTGTCCGGCTCCATGTCGCCCTCCCCGATCCGGCGCAACCCGGCCTTCTCCAGGGCTCGCCAAGACCGGCGGTTGGCCGCCGAAACAGCAACGATCACGCAGGTGGCGGCAGGGTCGGTCCAGGTCCCCTGCAGAATCGACCGAATCATCAGCGGGCCGAGGCCCCGCCCGATCTGCTCCGGGTCGCCGACCAGATAGTCGATGCTCATCGCACCATCAGGCACGTCAACGATGGGGGCCAGTTGGGCAACGTCGTCGGAGTAGTCCGCCAGACGACAGCGCTGGATCAGGCCGAACGGTCGATCGTCGACGAAGACGAGCAGATCCTCAGAGGGTTCCTCTCCTTTGGCGGCGGGGCCGAAGTCGCGCATCACAGCCTCGGCCGACGTCTCATGGTTCCACCACCGCGCCACATGGGGCTGGGCCAGCCACCGTCTCAGCAGCGGGAAATCCCCTTCGGCCAGTCGGCGCCACGTGAACGTCGGGACATCGGCCTTCGGGACCGTCATGAGGCCGACGGTAACAGCCCCTCCAAGACGCAGAGGGCAGCCCGGACATCAGGGCACCTTCGATGGCGACCTCCATCTGGACCTCAATCCGGCGTCCGGTCGGCGGGCCGGAATGGAACACGCTCTGCGGGAGGCAATCCGGGCCGGGCGGCTCGCACCGCGGACCAGGCTGCCCTCGACCCGGCGGGATTCCATACCTTTAAAGTTGACAAAGTTCGGAAACCCACCGGCCGAACGCGACGGCTTGGAGGTGCGCGGCGGCGAGGAGCGCCTGATCACAACGCCGAACAGCCGCAGCCCTGATCATCCAGACGATGATCAGGGCTGCGGCCGCGTCAGCGCCACGGCGCAAGCGTCGTCAACTCCCGATGGCCAGGCTCGCGACCGGCCTCCCCGCACCGCACGCCGGGACATGACAAGACACCCAGACAGATCAACTCATCCACGAGCAGCACGGGAGCGCGATCGGTCCGAGAGCTGTAGTCACATAGAAACCCGCGATGGGGACCTCGGCGATCCTCGCGGGCGAAAGATCAAGGGCCTGACCGAGATCACTCTCGATCAGGCCCTTGACCTGCTGAAACTCTCTCTTACACCTGTAGTCCCGAGCGGATTCGAACCGCCGTTACCGCCTTGAGAGGGCGACGTCCTAGGCCACTAGACGACGGGACCGTGTTCTTCAGTTTTCCCTTGCGGTCTCCCACTCGGGCGACGCCCAGC
>JAOPYM010000055.1 GCA_025964615.1 Actinomycetes bacterium | reverse complement strand
GTGCACGCGTTCCTGGTGCGGCGCAGGGTGTTCGATCCGGACGGCCTGGCGGGCACCAACGAGACGGCCGTCGCGCAGGTCCGCAAGCAGCGGGCATTGCGGCAGAAGGCGCGCGAGCTCGCCGGCTCCGACCCAGGTCTGGCCCGTGAGCTGCGGATCGGCCGGCCCGACCTGGCCAGGCGCTACGACGACGGTGGTCTGGTGGACGTCAACCACGCCCCCGTCTCAGCCCTGGTCAGGCTGCCGGGAATCACCCCGGAGCTGGCCGCCAGGATCGACGCGATGCGCACCGAGGTCGGCGGTTTCATGTCCGCCGAAGAGCTCTCCGCCGTCGCCGCCCTGCCCCCCGCCCTCACCCCCGACCTGGCCGAACACGCCCTCTTCCTGCCCTAACACCCCACCCCCCTCCGTTGAGTCGTGGCGTTTCCCGCACCCTTTCTTCATACGGTGCGGGAAACGCCACGAGTCAATGGTTCAGTGGGCGGCGGTGATGCGGCTGTTGCCTGCGGCGTCACCCCGAAGGTCCTTACCCAGACCCTCCGGGCGATGGAACGCGACGGCCTGATCGCCGACCAGGGCGCGAACAGCGCCAGCCAGGGCGCAAACGGGGAAATATCGGCGCGGCGACTGTAAGCGCGACCATGATCACGCTACAGTCCCGCCGTGTCGACAAATAGGGCGTTCCAGACATGATGGGGCACACGCACGCGCTGTCCGGGGCGGTCGCCTGGCTCGCCGTCGCTCCCGTCATTCCCGATCACCAGCTGCTCGGTGTCTATGCCATGTCGCTGAGCCCGGCCCAGATCGCGGCCGGCGCCGTAGTCTGCGCGGGTGCCGCGATGTTGCCCGACGCCGACCATCAGAGCGGCACCATCGCCAACATGTACGGCCCGATCACCCGGCTGCTGACCAAGATCGTCGCCACGGTCTCGGGCGGGCACCGGCACGCGACCCACTCGCTGCTCTTCGCGATCGGCGCGGGCGCCGGCTCGTGGGCGCTGACTGTGTACGCACCGAAGGCCTGGCTGGGCGTGCTGTTCCTCCTCATCGGTTTCGGCCTGCACGGCATCGGCCTGCAGTTCGAGAAGAAGGCGGAGTTCTCCATGCTGCTCAACGCGGTCCTCGCGGCGGGCGGCGTGTTCCTCATGCACAACCTGGACATGCACTGGGCGGGCTACGCGGTCGCGCTCGGCTGCCTCGCCCATGTCGCCGGGGACTGCCTCACTCCGGAGGGCTGTCCGGTGTTCTGGCCGATTCAGTGGCGGATGGGCATCCCCCTCGTACCGCGGACTGACGGGAACGTGGAGAAGTGGGTGGTGACCCCGATCCTCACCCTCGGCGGCATCGTCCTGGCGATCCGGACGACCCTGGGCGACTCCCTCACGCACTGGCTCAACAAGAGCTGAGGTAAAACCCACGCCAAGCCGACCGTGATCCCCGGAAAATCGGGAAGACCTCACCCGTGCGCATGACAACAGTGGTCGTGGTCGTGGTGGCGGGGGCCGCAGGGCTCGTCGTCGGTTGTAGCAGCAGCGGCACCGCCAAGAAGGTGAACGCAACGGCCGCCGCGAGCGCGGGCGGGGACCCGGTGCAGGCGCTGTACGAGCAGGTCGTGCGTACGGTGCTGCCCTCAGTCGTGCAGATCGTCACCGACCAGGGCGAGGGGTCGGGTGTGGTGTACGACGGCAAGGGCGACATCGTCACCAACGCCCATGTCGTCGCGGGAGCGAAGACATTGGAGGTGACCCCGGCCAGCGGCGGCAACGCCCTCAAGGGGACCCTCGTCGGGGCGTTCGCCGCCGACGACCTCGCCGTGATCAAGGTCGAAGGCTCGAAACTGCCACCTGCGAACTTCGGCGATTCGTCCAGGTTGCAGGTCGGCCAGATCGTCATGGCGATGGGCAACCCGCTCGGCCTCAACGGCAGCGTGACACAGGGCATCGTGTCCGCCCTCGGCCGTACCGTGACCACCAAGCGGGAGGGCTCCTTCCCCGGGGCGACGATCGCGGACTCGATCCAGACCAGCGCCGCCATCAACCCCGGCAACAGCGGAGGCGCGCTGGTCACCCTGCGCGGCGAGGTGATCGGCATCCCGTCCTCGTCCGCCGGAGATCCGCAGTTGGGCGGCGCCGCAGTCGGCATCGGCTTCGCCATCCCCAGCGCCACGGTCAAGTCGATCGCACCGCAGCTCATCAAGAACGGCAAGGTGAACAACTCCGGGCGGGCCGCACTCGGTATCACGGTCCGTACCACCGTCGACCTGAACACCGGGCAGCCCAACGGCGTCGGGGTCGTCGCCGTCGCTGCGGGCGGGGCCGCCGACAAGGCGGGCATCAAGGCGGGCGATGTCATCGTGTCGGTCAACGGCACCAAGACGCCCACCCAGTCGGCGCTGGCCGAGACCCTGGCCAACCTGAAGCCGGGCGACAACGCGAAGCTCGCCGTCCAGATGCCGGACGGGACCACCAAGACCGTCAGCGTGACGCTCGGCCAGCTACCGGGCGGCTGATCCCAGGCCGGGGAGGTTGACCACGATGGCCTCCTGCGTACTGCGGGCGATCACGACGATCGCCGCGCCGTCCGGGTCCGGGTTCTCCTCCCGGTGCGGGACGTACGGGGGTACGAAGACGAACTCGCCGGGCCGCGTGTCGATCCGCGTCTCGGCGCCCGTGTCCGGATCAATGAACACGAACCGCGGGTTGCCGCTGACCACGTAGATGGCGGTCTCGGATTCGCCGTGGTGGTGGGCTGCCGACACGACGCCCCCGGCGACCTCCGTGGTTCCCATCCATAGCCGCTCCGAACCGGCCGTGACACCGCTGATCGCCGCCCTGCGGACCATCCCGGGCGTCTGCGCGGTGTCGGCGGTCATGCCCGCCGGGACGATGTGGTGCATCCTCTGGTGGAACACGTCGTCGCTCATTTCACGAGCCTGCCAACACGGGCGTACGACGTCCAGCCACCACGCTCACTCCACTGACCGGTGTCCAACCATGTGACGGTGGGGTCGCGGGCCTGCGTCTTGGCGAGCACGTCGCCGACGTGACGGGGAGGCGATGTGGTGCATCCTCTGGTGGAACGCGGCGTCGCTCCTGTCCCGAGCCTGGCAATACGGGCGTACGACGTCCACTCAACGGAAGGACCGGATCGGCACGTTTCCAGTGAGAGGATGTCCCGGGAACCCCGGACTGCTCGTTGGCCGACGGCTGGTGAGACCTCCTCAGCCTGGCGTGATGAAGCCGGACTCGTAAGCGGAGATGACAGCCTGGGTGCGGTCGCGGGCCTGGGTCTTGGCGAGCACGTTGCCGACGTGGGTCTTGACGGTCTGCGGGCTGACGAACAGCTCCTGGCCGATCTCCGCGTTGGACAGGCCCTTGGCCATCAGCCGCAGCACGTCGCCCTCCCGCTCGGTGAGCCGCTCGTGCCAGCGCGCCGCGTCCTTCGCCGCCGGGGCATGGCGCGCGGCGAGCGAGCGGATCGCCGCGGGGAAGAGCAGGGTGTCGCCGTGCGCGACCATCCGGATCGCCTGCACGATCTCCTCGGGGCGGGCCCGTTTCAGCAGGAAGCCGCTCGCCCCGGCGCGGAGCGCGTCGTAGACGTAGTCGTCGTTCTCGAAGGTGGTGACCACCAGGATCTTCGGCGGCTCGGGGACCTTGGCCAGGACCTGGCGGGTCGCCTCGATGCCGTCCACGCGCGGCATCCGTACATCCATCAGCACCACCTGGGGGTGCAACCGGCTCACCTCCGCCACCACCGACCCGCCGTCCGAGGCCTCGCCGACGACGCTGAGGTCGGCCTCGGAGTCGATGATGGCGCGCAGCCCGGCACGGATGAGCTGCTCATCGTCGACGATCAGCACGGTCGTGGTCACTGTGTCCCCCTCTTGAGCGGAATGGTGACGGCGACCCGCCAGTCGCCGTCGACGGCACCGGCGGACAGCTGCCCGCGCAGCACGGTGACACGCTCCCGCAGGCCCGGCAGGCCACGCCCGCCGGTCGGCCGGGTCTGCCCGTTCATCCCCAGCGGGTTGACCATCTCGACCTCCAGGAGGTCGCTCTTCACCGTCAGCCGGAGCGTCACAGGCACCTTGCCCGCGTGCTTCAGCGCGTTGGTGAGGCCCTCCTGGATGATCCGGTACGCCTCGCGGGAGACGGCGGCGGGAAGCTGGCCGGGTTCGCCCTCGACGCTGGTCGCGATCGAGGCGCCCGCCATCCGGGTCATGCGGAGCAGTTCGTCCAGGTCTCTGAGGGTGCGCTGGGGGGCCGTTCCGGCGGCCTCGTCGCGGAGCAGTCCGAGCACATGGTCGAGATCCTCAAGGGCGCTGCGGGCCGATTCCTCGATCGCGATCAGGGCCTGCCGGGCGAACTCGGGATCGCCGTCCAGCACCCGGGCGGCCGCTCCGGCCTGGACGGTGACGATGCTCAGCGCGTGCCCGACGGAGTCATGCAGCTCGCGGGCCAGCCGGTTGCGCTCGGCCAGCGTAGTGGCGCGTTTCTCCACCTCCGCCAGCCGCTCGGCGTTCGACGGGCCAAGGGCGTACGGCGCACCGCGGGTGGCCAGCGCGCCGAGGGCCGCGATCCCGTACAGGAAACCCACCAGCACCAGCAGTCCGGCCAGGGGCAGCCAGTTCTGCGCCCAGCCCAGGTGCGGGCCCAAGATGGTCCGGCCGGGCGCCGGAGACCGGAACGGCACGATGAACGACCAGCCGACGAGGACCGGAATCGCCACACTGGCGATCCCCATGGCCCCGCCGAGGAGCAGGTGGCCGGTGAACCAGGCGGAGGTCCGCAGCCGCCCCTGCCAGGACCGGCCCTCGCCCACGCTCACGCTCATGCCGAGCAGTTCGGTGGCGGCCGTGCCCTCCATGACGCGGACCGCGGGTACCAGACCGATGATCGCCACGGGCCCGGTGATGGCCACCAGGGTGATCGCGAGGTAGAGCCAGGGACCATGATTGCGGCCGGACACGAGGGCGGCGATGACCTGCGAAATCACCAGGAAGGGCGTCAGCAGGGCGCCGCCCACGATGAAGTAGGACCACCGCCGCCAGGTGGTCCTGGCGATCAGCGGACGCAGCAGCCTGGGCACATGGCCCATCCTGGCACTCTTCCCGCGTGAGCCACTCCCCCGCCGGGCCCGATCAGGTCTCCCCCGGGCGAGGGAGATCCGCCCGGCCGCCCCGCCGATCGAGGGAGGCCAGGTAGTCGTTGTAGTCGTCGAGGTCGCTGTTCTCCTGGTTGGCCGTGGCCCGGTCCGCCTTGCGGTCGAGCCGGATCGCCGTCCGCTGCTCGTCGACGAACCACTGGAAGACCAGGGCGATGAGGACGATCAGGGTGGGAATCTCGCCGAACGCCCAGGCGATCGAGCCGCCCGTGTGGATGTCCTGGGCGATCGAGGTGCCCCAGGTCCGGCCGAGGGAGGTGTACCAGTTGTTCGCCAGCGAGTTGGTGTTCATCAGCGCGATGCCGAAGAACGCGTGGAAGGGCATGGTGACGAAGAGGATCAGGATCCGGGCGGCGTAGGGGGGCTTGTGCGGCGCCGGGTCGACCCCGATGAGGACCCAGTAGAACAACGACCCGGACAGCAGGAAGTGCGAGGTCATCGCGATGTGGCCGAGATGGCCCCGCATCAGCGACTCGAACAGCGGGCTGAAGTACAGCACGTAGGTACTGCCCACGAAGATCACCGTCGCGACCGCGGGATGCCCGATCACCTTGGTGAACCGGCTGTGCAGGACGATGGTGAGCCACTCGCGCGGCCCCCGGTCGTCCTTCACCGCCGCGGGCTTCAGGGCGCGTAGCGCGAGCGTGACCGGGCCGCCGAGCACCAGGAAGATCGGGCTCAGCATGGCGAGGGTCATGTGCTGGATCATGTGCGTGCTGAACAGCACTGGGGCGTACGTCCCGATCCCGCTCATCGTCGCGAGCACGATCGTCAGCAGCCCGGTGAACCACGCGGCGGTCCGGCCGACGGGCCACGCGTCGCCGCGTCGGCGCAACCGCACGAGACCGCCTATGTAGGCACCGCCGAGGACGATCACCACGGCGGCGAAGAAGAGGTCGAGCCGCCACATCGTCGCAAGCCGCACCGCCGTGATCGCGGGCGGCAGGTCATAGCCGAGCAGGTCCTTGACGGGATCCACCCCGGCGGAGACCGCGGGCGGGGCGGTACGGGCCAGCGCCACCGCGACGCCCATCGTGCCCGCCATCACCGCCGTCTCGACGGCGGCCAGCCGGGCGAAGGCATAGGGCCTGCCCTCGGCCACTGCGGGAAGGGTACGGGTGCGGTGCAGCCAGCCGAACCAGCCGAGCACCGCGAATGCGATGGCCTTGACCAGGATCAGCCGTCCGTACGCGCTGGTGAACAGCTCGGCCGGGTCGGGCAGCCGGGTGACCGCGTTGACGGCCCCGCTGATGCCGACGACAACGTAGCAGTACAGCGCCATCCGGCTGAACCGCGCCGCGGCCAGGCCGAGCCTGTCCCCCTTGCCGAGGGCGTGCCACGCGAGGATGGCGAGCCCGCCCACCCAGGGGACCACCGCTCCGATGTGCAGCGCCACCCCGGTGACGGCGAGCGAGTGGTTGGGCGAGGAGGCGGAGTGCCCGGTGAGCGGTGGCGGGAGTACGGCGATGACCGCGGCTGCGAGCAGCCCGAGCGTGGCGCCCGCCGTGACCGTCGTACGGCCGAGCAGCGCGATGACCACGGTGAGCAGGATCACCAGCATCAGCGCGGTGCCCTGCGGGAGCTGCCCGACGTAGCTGCTCAGCTCATTGCCCACCAGCACCTGCGAGACCGGTTCGCCGAGGATGTCGGCAACGGTGAGGACCAGGGTGGCCGCGGCGGCGGTGGCCCACCCGGCCGCCAGCCAGGACCCGGCCCGTACATAGCGGATCGCGTCCGCGGAGAGCCTGCCCTTGACCGAGGGCAGCAGCGCCGCCGCCATCAGCAGCGCCCCCACGGTCAGGGCCGCGCCCAGGTTCATCGCCATCCGGGCGATGGGCAGCCCCCAGCGGGTCAGCGCACCGGCGTCGCCGAGGCCGGGGATGACCTTCTCGGCGACCGCACCTCCGGCGACCAGCGCGATCACCAGGGCCGCCGCCGCCGTGACGGCGGTCAGGACCACCGCGCGGGATCTGTTCACTGTGGTCTCCTGTTGCGCATGAAGACCATGGCCCCGCCGATGCCGATGCCGATGAACAGGCCGCTGAAGACCATGACCCAGCGGGAGGAGCCGTTCTTGGAGGGCTGACCGGCCGTCGCCGCCGGGGTGCCCGGGGCCTGGGCCGCGGCCTCGTCAATGGCACCGGTGATCGTGAAGGGCACCTCGCCGGTGGCCACGTGCCCGTCCGACGCCACCACCCGGTAGACCGTCCGGTACGCGCCGGGCGTCAGGCCGGCGGTCACCCCCTGGGTCACCATGAAGCCGGCGACCTGCGGGGCGCCCGTCTGGTGCGCGGTACCGGCGGAGTCCAGAACCCGCACCGTGATGCCGATCCGCTGCACGCTCTCGCTGAACCGCAATGTGACCTGGGACAGCGAGACCACCTGGGCGTTCTCGGCCGGGTCGCTGCTCAGCAGGCTGGTATGGGCGGAGGCCGGGGCCACGAGGAACATGCCACAGCCGACGATGATCGCTGCGATCAGGCCCACGCGCGCGGTCAGTCGATTACTCAGAGTCATAGCCATCACGAGGGGTGGTCGGGGTTCGAGGACTCCACCACCATATGGGCACCGTACGACGATCCGTACGCAGGTCGCCCGTACCGCTATGGCCGCGTCAGAAGGTGCGCCCGACCATGGGAGGCGAACTCCGCCCGCAGCATCGCGACCCGTCCGGCATCCAGCGGCTCGTAGACCAGCTCCCGGCCCGGCCGCCACCACACTGCGTCCGGGCACTCCCAGTGGTCCCGGCGCAGCGGCTTCTTGTCGACCTTGTTGGTCGAGGTCAGCGGCATGTTCGCGACGATCCGCACGAAGCGGGGCGCCCACTTGGTCCCGAGGTCGGCCTGTTCGCCGAGGAAGGTCGCGAAGGCCGCCGGGTCGAAGGGCCGGTCGAGTTCCAGCGCGGCCATCACCTGGTCGCCGGTCCGCGGGTCGGGCACCGGGTACACCGCGCCCATCACGACCTGGGACCAGCGGCCGAGGATGCGCTCGACCGGCGCCGCCGCGAAGTTCTCGCTGTCCACCCGGAGCCAGTCCCCGCCCCGCCCCGCGAAGTAGAAGTAACCGGCGGCGTCCCGGTAGCCGAGGTCCCCGCTCCAGTACTTCCCGTCGCGCAGCCGCTGCGCGTCGGCCTCCGGGTTGTTGTAGTAGCCCTCGAAGGCCCCGGCCACGTTGAGTCCGACGATCTCCCCGATCGCCTCGCCCGGGTTGCGCAGCGCGCCGCTGGAGTCGAACTCCGCTCGCGGGCACTCCTTCTCGGTGTCCGGGTCGAGGATCGCCACCTCCATGCCGTGCTGGGGCAGGCCGAGCGCGTCGAGCGGGCAGCCCTCGCCCTTGCCGATCGCGATCGCGCCCTCACTGGAGCCGTACGCCTCGATGACCCGGCAGCCGAACCGCTCCCCGAACCGCCGCATGTCCCGCGCGGACGCCTCCGTGCCGAAGGCCGTGTGCAGGGTGTTCCTGGCGTCCGCCGCGCCCTCCGGGGTGGCCAGAACGTAGGCGAGCGCCCGTCCCACGTAGTTGAAGTAGGTCACCCCGTACTTCTGGACGTCCGGCAGGAAGCCCGACGCGGAGAACCTGCGCCGCATCGCCACGGTGGCTCCCACCGCCACCGCCATCGCCAGGTTCGCCATGATCGCGTTGCCGTGGAACAGCGGCATCGCGATGTAGGTGACGGACTCCCGCGTGATCCCGAACTGGTCTCCCCGCGCCGCGATCGCCGCGAGCCGCCCCTGGCTGCACGCCACCGCCTTCGGCGCCCCCGTCGACCCGGAGGTGAACAGCAACAGCAATCTGTCTCCCCCCTTCGTTGACTCGTGGCGTTTCCCGCACCCAGAGGGGTCCTCGGTGCGGGACACGCCACGGGTCAACGGGGTGGGGCGGTCTACGAGGAGGACGTTCTCGGGGGGGACTCCGGTGTCGAGGCCGTCCAGGAGGGGGGCCTGGGCGGAGTCGGTGACGATCATCCTGCAGTCGGTGTGACGGATGTCTGCGGCCAGTTCGGCGCCTCGGCGGGTCGGGTTGATGCCGACGACGGTGGCGCCGGCCAGCGCTGCGGCCCCGATCCAGAAGATGTACTCGGGCACGTTCTCCAGGAGCACCCCGATGTGCGGGGGGCTCCCGGTGCCGAGGTACCGGTGGATCAGTCCGGCTCTGGCCCGGGCGGCCCGGACCACGTCCGCCCAGCTGTAGCGCTGGTCCTCGAACAACAGGGCGGCATGGTCGTCATCGGCCCGATCCAGCAGCAACCTCGCGAAAGTACCCTCCACGTCGGTGAGCGTCGCACCCAACCATGCGCTTGGTCAAGTGTTGTCAGCAATCGCAGTCGCAACAGTCACAGCAGTCACAGCAGCCGTCACAACCGTCGCAGCCACAGTCGCCGCAGGAGCGGGTGCAGACGCAGCGGTCCCCACAGCCCTGGTTGCGGTGGGAGCTCCACGGCGGCTGATAGAGCCCGCAGGTGCAGAACGCCGCCGCGCCGGCCAGGCAGATCAGGCCCCAGTTGGGCCGTCCGGGACCGGGCGGCGGCCCCTGCGGCGGCCACGGACCGTACGGCCCGCCAGGACCGCCAGGACCGGGACCGTAAGGACCGGGACCGTAAGGCCCACCAGGACCGGGGCCATAGGGACCGCCTTGGCCGAAACCATAAGGCCCACCCGGACCAGGACCATAAGGACCGGGACCATAAGGACCGGGACCATAGGGACCGGGACCTTGGGGACCGGGACCTTGGGAGCCGGGACCGGGGCCTTGGGAGCCGGGACCTTGGGGGCCGGGGCCGGGGGCTTGCGCTTGGGGCGGGCCGTACTGGGCGAAGACCTGGTCGACGGAACGGCCGACCTCACGGTCGAGCAGGGCCTTCACCAGGCGCCGGTCGACCAGGTCGAGGTCGGCGACGGCCAGCCGCAGGCCGTGCAGCGCCGCGTCGCAGTGCCGGCGAGCCTCCGCGAGCGACGTGCCGGTCGCGAGCAGCGGGTTGTACGCCCCGGCCGCCCGGTCGGCCTCCAGGTCCTCGACGGCGTCGATGAGGTGGGCCAGCCGCCCGAAGAACCGCCCCGCCTCGGCCAGCGTCTCAGCATTGGAAGGCGTACCGGCGAGGACCGCGGTGTGCGCGAACGCGGCGGCCACCGCCGTCTCGGTGGGTTCGGTGAGCTCGAGCAGGGTGAGCCCACCCGAGGACTCCAGGAGGGCCTGCCGCGCGACCGCGTCCCGCAGGACGGAGGGGTCGAACCCGACCGACGCGCTGGTCGTACCCCCGGCCGAGTCCCAGCGCGAGGCGACGTGACCCGCGGTGGCGGCGACCAGGCGCCGCGCGTACGCCCCGTCCCGGTCGGCGATGTGGTCGCGGGTCTTGCCCGCCGCCAGCAGCAGCGACACACCCGCCGCGAGCCGCGCCCCTGAGGCCTGTGCGGACACCACGGAGGCGGTCTGGAAACCACGCAGCGCGCACGGCCCCGCCTTGCGGTGCGGAGACCTGTCAGGGGCCTGCGCCTCGACCAGCACCGACACCAGGAGCCCGTCGTAGTTGGTCACCAGCCGGGCGGACTGCCCGTGCTCGCCGCGCAACGTCAGGCAGAGCCCGCACAGATGCGCCATCCACTCCTTGAACAACGACGCGCACATCCCGTGCCTGCACGGCCGCACCAATCCGAACATCCCCGCCCCGCCTTTCCGTGACGTAACGACAGACGTACCGACAGACGAGTTACAGCCCCACGCAGGTCAGGGCACGCCGGTAGGCGGCCAGCCGCTGCCCCTCCGAGGACCCCGGGTCGCCGGTCTCGCCGAGCAGCTCGGCCAGGTCGAACCAGGCCTGGGCGGCGTCGCGGGACGACTCCATCTCCTCCAGGTAGGTGGCCGCGGTGGTCAGCGCGTCGACCGCCTCGCCGCGGCGGCCGAGCCTGACGTACGCCTCGCCCAGCACGGTGTGCGCCCACGCGGCGGCCCGCCGGGGGGCCTCGCCGAGTGTGGTGATGGCCTCCTTGGCCAGGTCGATGGCCTCCGACGGCCGGCCGAGGGCGGTCTCCGCGCGGGCCAGTTCGGTCAGGCACAGGGCCACGTCGATCTCGCCCGCCGCGCTGGCCTCGATTTCCGGGCGGACCCGGAGCAGCAGTTCCCTGGCCTTGTCGGCCTCGTGCGGACGGGCCCGCAGCAGCAGGCTCGCATAGGCGAGGCGGAGCCGGCCGAGGTTGCGCGGGTCGTCCTCCTCACCGAGCAGCGTCAGCGCCCGTTCGGCGAGCGCCACGCCCTCCTCGTACTCGCCGCGGATCTCGGCGACGAACGCGGCCTCCCAGTAGGCGGCCAGCCTGGCCTTCGGGCTGCCGATCCGCTCGGCGCGCTCGACCAGCTGTTCGGCCAGCTGGTGGGCCCGCACCAGGTCACTGCGCTCGATGAAGGAGGCGAGCAGGGTCGCGCCCAGGTGTACGGCGGCATCGGTGAACTCGGCACCGGCTGCGGTCAGCCTGCGCAGTGCGTCCTCCGCGACCTGCACGCTCTCGCTGACATCGCCGCGGTCGCGCAGGCACCGGCTGAGCGCGACGTGCACCTTGGACCAGTGGTCCCGGTCGGCCTCCAGGGAGGCCTCGGCGGTCAGCGAACGCAGCTCCTGGATCGCCGCCTCCAGGTCGCCCGCGGCCTCCAGCGCGAGCGCGTGACCCCAGCGGGCCTGGTGCATGAGGTCGGGCAGGGCGACGGCGTCCGAGCTGACCAGTACCTCGCCGAACCTGGCCCGGGCCTCGTTCGCGGCCCCGTTCTGCAGGGCGATCTCGGCGTACTCCAGGGTCACCCGCAGCTCGTCGGCGATGTCCTCGCTGACCCCGCTGACGAGGTACGTGGCGGAGCACTCGAGTTTGCGGGCCAGCAGGTCGATCACGCTGGGAGCGGGGATCCGCTTGTCGCTTTCGATCAATGAGATGTAACTGTCGGAAAGCTCGGGGAAGGCCAGCTGTGCCTGGCTGACACCCTTACGGATCCGCAGCAAGCGGATGCGCTGCCCCAGACTCTCTTGACCTGGCATTATTGCTCCCTGTAACTAATTAACCACAATGAGCCCGCACGGGAAAGGTCATCACATGAAGCGGTCGGCCGCCCTCATCATTGTCTTCATCGCCGCACTCACGATTTCCGTTCCGATGTCGAGTACGGCGGCCGCATGGGCGACCGGCCCGCGCGTGCACTGCTGCTGAAGAACCGCTACGTGGCCCGCAGGGCCAGGAAGAGATCCACCCGGTTCTCCAGTGTGCCGAGATCCCGGCCGGTGAGTTCCTCTATTCGGCGGATTCGATAGCGAAGTGTGTTCACGTGGACATGCAGCTGCGCCGCGCACCGGTTCCACGAGCCGCTGCAGTAGAGGAACGATTCCAGCGTTGGTGGCCTCGCTCTTCATGACATCCGCCGGTAGAGGACCCTCCGGCGACCTGGTCTACTGGAATCATGACCAGCGGCCTGACGTGGTTCAACGCCCTTCCGCCCGCCGATGCCAAGCGGGAGCTGCGGGCGTGCTGCGCCTCGGCGGAATGGGCCGCCCAGGTCGCCGCGCGCAGACCGTACAAGGACGAGGCCGCTCTGAACGCGGCGGCCGACGCGGCCTTCGATGGCCTTGACCTCGACGAGCCGCTGGCCGCGCACCCCCGCATCGGGGACCGGCCTGAGGGGACCGGCCGTGCGGCGGCCTGGTCGCGCGGCGAGCAGGCCGGGGTCGGCGAGGACGCGAGGTCCGCGCTCCGCGAGGGCAACCTCGCCTATGAGAAGCGGTTCGGGCGGGTCTTCCTCATCTGCGCGACCGGGCTCTCGGCACGGGAGATGCTGGAGGATCTGGAAAGGCGTCTCGGCCACGACGACGCCACCGAGCACCGCACGGTACGCGGTGAACTGTTGAAGATCACGCACCTGCGGCTCGCCAAACTCCTGGAGCACCCTTGACACTCAGTACCCACGTCCTGGACACCGCACGGGGACGCCCCGCGGGCGGGGTATCGGTCCGGCTGGACCACTACGATGGCCAGACCTGGGTTCCCGCCGCCGAGGGCGAGACCGATGCCGACGGGCGCCTGAAGGATCTGCCGGTGACCGGTGCGGGCACCTACCGGCTGCGGTTCGGGACCGGTCCTTACTTCCAGGCGCGCGGCCAGGAGACCTTCTACCCCGAGGTCAGCGTGGTCTTCGCGATCACCGATCCGGGAGGGCACCACCACGTGCCATTGCTGGTCAGCCCGTTCGGCTACTCGACTTACAGGGGGAGCTAGACACTTGACTGCTCTCCTCCCTGATGGGAGGGGATTCCTGTTTCGTCGCCGATCGCCCGCCGAGGAGGTCTCCTCTTGAGGTCTTACATCAGCTCCACAGGCGTTTCACCTCTCCGCCAGCCCGGCGGCGAGGATGTTCTTCGCGGCGTTCACATCCCGGTCGTGGGTCACACCACAGGCGGCGCACACCCAGTCGCGGATGTTCAGTGGCATCTTGCCCGCGATGGTTCCGCACCCCGAGCACAGCTTGCTGCTCGGGAACCAGCGGTCCACCGCGATCAGCTCACGCCCGTACCAGGAGCACTTGTACTCCAGCATGCCGCGCATATCCCGCCACGCGGCGTCGGAGATGGCGCGGGCCAGGCTGTGGTTGCCGACCATGTTACGAACGGACAGGTCCTCGATCACGACCGTTTGGTTCTCACGGACGAGACGGGTGGTCAGCTTATGCAGGAAGTCCCGCCGCCGGTCGGTGATCCGCGCATGCACGCGGGCGACCTTCAGCCGGGCCTTGCGCCGGTTGTTGGAGCCCTTGGCCTTGCGGGTCAGCTCCCGCTGGGCCTTGGCCAGCCGTTTGCGGTCGCGGCGTTCATGCTTGGGGTTGGTGATCTTCTCGCCGGTCGACAGGGTGACCAGGGAGGTGATCCCAGCGTCCACACCGACCGCGTGGGCGGCGGGGTCCAGGCGGGCGATGGTGTCCTCGACCAGGATCGACACATGCCAGCGCCCCGCCGCGTCGCACGACACGGTGACCGTGGACGGCTGCGCGCCCTCGGGAAGCGGACGCGACCACACGATGTTCAGCGGCTCGCTCATCTTCGCCAGCGTCAAGGCGCCGTCACGCCACCGGAACCCGGAGCGGGTGTATTCAGCCGACGCCTGGGATTTCTTCTTCGACTTGAACGTCGGGTACTTGGCGCGTTTGGCGAAGAAGTTCGCGAACCCGGCCTGAAGATGGCGCAGGCCCTGCTGGAGCGGCACCGACGACACCTCGTTCAGAAACGCCAAGCCCTCGGTTCTCTTCCACTCGGTCAGGAGCGCCGAGGACTCCACGTAGGAGACCTTGCGGCCCTCGACGGTGTACGCGCGGGTGCGTTCCTCGAGGGCCTTGTTGTAGACCAGGCGGACGCAACCGAACGTGCGCGAAAGCTCCCGGGCCTGTTCGGGGGACGGGCAGAAGCGGTATTTGAACGCCCGTTTCACCACCCTCCCCATGCCTCACATTCTCCCACAAGATCAGTTCAATCCGTGCGTGTGTTCGAGAAAGGACGAGAAGTGCAGCACCGTGCCGCGTTTCCTCCCCGGCCTGAAGGCCGGAGACTCCACGCTGTAGATGTCCGATGACGATCGTGCTCGGCGGCAATCAGTACGGCAAGGCCGAGACCAGGGTGGTGCGGGTGACCCGCGACGGTCCCGCCCACGAACTTCGCGACCTCAACGTGAGCGTGGCGCTCGCCGGGGAACTGGACGCGGTCTTCCTGTCCGGCGACAACACTCCTGCGCTGCCGACCGATTCGCAGAAGAACACCGTGTACGCGTTCGCCCGCGAGCACGGCATCGCCTCCCCCGAGGAGTTCGCGCTGCTGCTCGCCAGGCATTTCGTCGGGTCCCAGGAGCCGATCACCTGGGCCCGCCTGGACGTCGAGGAGTACACCTGGGACCGCGTTGCCGGGCACTCCTTCGTCCGGCGCGGCACCGAGGTCCGTACGGCCCGGGTCACACACTCGGCGGGCGGTACGCATGTCGTGTCGGGGCTCAAGGACCTCGTGCTGCTCAACTCCACCGGCTCGGAGTTCTGGGGCTTCGCCACCGACCCGTACACCACCCTCCAGGAGACCAGGGACCGGATCCTGGCCACTGCGGTCACCGCACAGTGGCGGCACCGGTCCGCCGAGTCCGACTGGGACGCCTCGTACCCGAAGATCAGGGACCTCCTGGTGCAGACCTTCGCCGGCACCCACAGCCTGTCCCTGCAGCAGACCCTGTTCACGATGGGCCGCCGGGTCCTGGAGGAGCACGAGGAGATCGCCGAGATCAGGTTCGCCATGCCGAACAAGCACCACTTCGTCGTCGATCTGGAGCCGTTCGGCCTGGACAACCCCAACGAGGTCTTCTTCGCCGCCGACCGTCCCTACGGACTGATCGAGGGCACGGTCCTGCGCGACGACATCCCGACCGCCGAGGAGGCATGGTGAGTAAGGCCATGAGTATGGACTTCCTGAGGCCGATGACGTGGGCGGAGGCGCTGGCCGCGAAGGCGGCCGACCCCGAGGCCAGGCCCATCCTGGGCGGGACCGACGTGATGGTCGAGCTGAACTTCGACCGGTCCCGCCCGTCCGCGCTGCTCGACCTGACCGCGATCCCGGAACTCGCGGAGTGGGAACTGCGCGACGGGGTGGTCCGGCTCGGCGCGGGCGTGCCGTACAGCAGGATCATCACCGAGTTGGGTGACCTGCTGCCGGGCCTGGCGATCGCCTCCCGCACGGTCGGCTCGCCGCAGATCCGCAACCGCGCCACGGTCGGCGGCAATCTCGGCTCGGCCTCCCCCGCCGGCGACGCGCACCCGGCGCTGCTCGCGGCCGGCGCGGAGGTGGAGGTGGAGTCGGTACGGGGCGTACGGATCATCGCGGTCGACGAGTTCTTCCTCGGGCCCAAGCGCAGTGCGCTCCAGCCCGGCGAGCTGATCCGCGCCATCGGGATTCCGGTGACCGGAGGCCCTCAGCAGTTCTCCAAGATCGGCACCCGGAATGCGATGGTGATCGCGGTCTGCTCGTTCGGGATCGCCCTGCACCCGGCGCAGCGCAGGGTCGGAACCGGCATCGGCTCGGCCGCCCCGACCCCGCTGCGTGCGCACGCGGCGGAGGAGTTCCTTGGCGCCGAACTCGACTGGGACGGCCCGCTGGACCGGGCCGTCGCGAACCGGTTCGGGGAACTGGTGGCCGCCGCGGCGAGCCCGATCGACGACGTCCGGGGCACCGCGGCGTACCGCAGGCACGCCCTGTCGGTGCTCGCCCGCCGCACCCTGACCTGGAGCTGGGAGGAGTACCGATGCGTGTGACCTTCACGGTGAACGGCTCGCAACAGACCGTGGACGACGTCTGGGAGGGCGAGTCCCTGCTGTACGTGCTGCGCGAGCGGTGCGGGCTGCCGGGCTCCAAGAACGCCTGCGAGCAGGGCGAATGCGGTTCGTGCACGGTCTACCTGGACGGCTCGCCGGTCTGTGCGTGCCTGGTGGCCGCCGGCCAGGCGGAGGGTCGCACGGTCCGTACCGTCGAGGGCCTCAGCGACACCGGGCTCGACCCCGTACAGGAGGCGTTCCTGGATGCGGGCGCCGTGCAGTGCGGGTTCTGTACGCCCGGCCTGATCGTGCAGGCGCACGACCTGCTCGAACGGGTACCAGATCCCGAGGACGCCGAGATCCGCGAGGCCCTCGCCGGGAACCTGTGCCGGTGCACCGGCTACGAGAAGATCCTCGACGCCGTACGGCTCGCCGCCGCCCGCCGGACTGCGAAATGATCGTCATCGAGAACTGCGCGATCGCGCCGGTCGCCGGGCCCGAGTACCCGAGCGGCCATCTCGTGATCGACGGCGACCGGATCACCGCCGTCGGTCCCGGCCCCGCCCCCGTCGTCGAGGGAGCCGAACGGATCGACGGCACCGGCTGCCTGGCCACCCCCGGGCTGATCAACACCCACCACCACCTGTACCAGTGGGCCACTCAGGGGATGTTCACCGACCACACCCTGTTCGAGTGGCTGACCGGTCTCTACGATCTGTGGGCCCGGATGGACGCCGAGGTGGCCGGCGGCGCGGCGACCGCGGGCCTGGCCTGGCTGGCGCTCAGCGGCTGCACCACCAGCACCGACCACCACTACGTCTTCCCCCGCGGCCGGGGCGACCTGTTCGAGGCGGAGATCGAGGCGGCCCGGGCGGTGGGCCTGCGGTTCCACCCGTGCCGGGGCTCGATGGACCGGGGCCGGTCGCAGGGCGGGCTGCCTCCCGACGAGGTGGTCGAGGAGACCGAGGCCGCGCTGATCGCCACCGAGGCGGCGATCGACCGCTGGCACGACCCCTCCCCGGGCTCGATGCTACGGGTGGCGGTGGCGCCGTGCTCGCCGTTCTCGGTGACCGAGCGGCTGATGACCGAGGCGGCCGCGCTGGCCCGCCGCCGTGGCGTACGGCTGCACACCCATCTCGCCGAGACACTCGACGAGGAGGAGCACTGCCGGGCGCAGTTCGGCTGCACGCCCGGCGAGTACATGGAGCGGCTCGGCTGGCTCGGCGACGACGTCTGGTTCGCGCACTGCGTGCACCTGCACGACCGCGACATCAAGCGGTTCGCGCAGACCGGCACCGGGGTCGCGCACTGCCCGGGTTCCAACGGCCGGCTCGGCGCGGGCATCGCGCCGGTGTCGAAGCTCCTCGACGCGGGCGCCCCGGTGGGGCTCGGCGTGGACGGGCCCGCCTCGTCGGAGCTGACCTCGCTGGCCGGGGAACTGCGGCAGGCACTGCTGTTCCAGCGGGCCGCGTACGGGCCGAGGGCGCTGACGGCAAGGCAGGCCCTGGAACTCGGCACGCTGGGCGGGGCGCGGTGCCTGGGCCGGGACGACGAGCTCGGCACCCTGGAGGTGGGCAAGCTCGCCGACATCGCGCTGTGGCGCATCGACGGGTTCCGGGCTGCGGTCTGCGACCCGGTCACGGCGCTGGTGTTCGGTCCGACTCCCCCGCTGGCCCGGCTGCTGGTCGGCGGCCGGACCGTCGTGGCCGACGGCGAACTGCGCACTCTGTCCCAGGACGTCGCCGCTCACGCCGGTGTCCTCGCTCGTGCCCGTCTCTTGGAGGCCCGATGACCGACATCCAGGTCACGTCCCCCGTCCGCGACGGGGTGGGTGCCAGTGCGCCCCGGCCGGACGGCACGCTGAAGGTGACCGGCGAGTTCGCGTACGCGTCGGACCTGTGGATGGACGGGATGCTGCACGGCGCGACCCTGCGCAGCCCGCATCCCCGGGCCCGGATCCTGTCGGTCGACCTCACCGGGGCGCTGAAGCTGCCGGGCGTCGAGGCCGTGCTCACCCACGAGGACGTGCCGGGCGCCAAGCTGTACGGGGTCGACCACGCCGACCAGCCGGTGCTCGCCATCGACCAGGTCCGCTACCAGGGCGAGCCGATCGCCGTGGTCGCCGCCGACCATCCGGAGACCGCCCGCCGGGCCTGCGCCCTGATCCGGGTCGTCTACGAGGTCCTCGAACCGCTGACCGATCCGCGCCGGGCCGCCCTCGACCCGTCCTACGAGAAGGTGCACGCGGGCGGCAACGTCGTACGGCACCAGCCGATCCGGGTGGGCTCGGTGTTCGAGGCCGACGTCGTGGTGACGGGCGAGTACGAGGTCGGGATGCAGGACCAGGCGTTCCTGGGCCCCGAGTCGGGGCTCGCGGTGCCCGCCGAGGACGGCGGCGTCGACCTCTACGTAGCGACCCAGTGGCTGCACGTGGACCAGGACCAGATCGCGCCGTGCCTGGGGCTGCCGCCGGAGAAGGTGCGGCTGACGCTGGCCGGGGTCGGCGGCGCGTTCGGCGCCCGCGAGGACCTGTCCATGCAGATCCACGCCTGCCTGCTCGCGCTGCACACCGGCAAGCCGGTGCGGATCGTTTACGGCCGGGAGGAGTCGTTCTTCGGGCACGTGCACCGGCATCCGGCGCTGATGCGTTATGAGCATGGGGCCACCCGTGACGGTCGCCTGGTCTATGTGAAGGGCGAGATCATCCTGGACGGCGGCGCGTACGCCTCGTCCACCCCCGCCGTCGTGGGCAACGCGGCCTCGCTCGGCGTCGGCCCGTACTCCGTGCCGAACATCTCGCTGGACGCCTACGGCGTCTACACCAACAACCCGCCGTGCGGGGCGATGCGCGGGTTCGGGGCGGTGCAGGCCTGCTTCGGGTACGAGTCGCAGCTGGACAGGCTGGCGGAGGCGTGCGGGCTCGACCCGGTGGAGGTACGGATCAGGAACGCGATCAGTGAGGGCTCCCGGATCGCCACCGGGCAGATCGTCGACATGCCCGCTCCCCTGACGTCCATGCTGGAACAGGTCCGCGACCTGCCCCTGCCCGAGGGTGTCTCGACGGACCTGCGGGACCTGCCCGGCGGGGTGGCCAACTCCACGCACGGCGAAGGGATCGTGCGGGGCGTCGGCTATGGGATCGGCATCAAGAACATCTGTTACTCCGAGGGGTTCGACGACTTCTCGACGGCCCGGGTCCGGTTGGAGGTGATCGGCGAGGAGGCCGCAGTACTCGTGCACACGGCGGCCGCCGAGGTCGGCCAGGGCCTGGTCACCCTCAAGGCCCAGATCGCCCGCACCGAACTGGGCGTACCGAACGTGACCATCGCACCGGCCGACACCCAGGTCGGCTCGGCCGGGTCCTCAAGTGCCTCCCGGCAGTCCTACGTCACGGGCGGTGCGGTCAAGACGGCCTGCGAGGCGGTCAGGGAGCGGCTCCTCGAACTGGCCGCCAAGAAGCTGTCCCACGACGGCCTCGCGCTGTCCGGCGGGAAGATCGTTTCGGTCTCCGGGATCGTCGTGGCCTCGGTGGCGGAGGTCCTCGGCGACGACGTCATCGAGGAGACCCGCGAGTACCGGCACCGGGCCACCGCGCCGATGGACCAGCTGACCGGGCAGGGTGACGCGCACACCCAGTTCGCGTTCTGCGTGCACCGCGCGGTGGTCGACGTGGACGTCGAGCTCGGCCTGGTCAAGGTGGTGGAGCTCGCCGCCGTCCAGGATGTCGGGAAGATCCTCAACCCGATCGCGCTGGAGGGGCAGATCCACGGCGGCACCGCCCAGGGCCTCGGCCTCGCGCTGATGGAGGAGATCCAGGTGGCCGGCGGCCTGATCAGGAACCCGTCCTTCACCGACTACCTGATCCCCACGATCCTGGACATGCCGCCGATGCGCCTGGAGATCCTGGAGAACCCCGACCCGCACGCCCCGTACGGGCTGCGCGGAGCGGGTGAACCGCCCACCCTGTCCTCGACACCGGCCATCGTGGCGGCCGTCCGCGCCGCGACCGGAAAGTCCCTAATGCGAATACCGGTTCGACCGGAACACATCACGGGCACGTAACCACGTATGACGCTCGACGGGTTCTTCGACCTCACCGGTCGGCAGACCACGATCGCACGCGAGGTACGGGGCGGCATCACCACCTTCGTGGCCAAGGTCGACTGGTCGGACCTGGAGATCGCGATCCCGGCGTTCCTCACCATCGTGGTCATGCCCTTCTCGTACTCCATCACCAACGGGGTAGGTGCCGGGGTCATCACGTATACCCTGATCAAAACCGCTCACGGCAGGGCGAAAGAGGCAGGATGGCTGCTCTGGATCATCTCTGCAGTCTTCGTCGTGTACTTCGGACTCTCCATCGTCGGAGAGGTCTTGGGTGTCAAATAGTCGCGGCATGGCGTAGGCAGGAGAAAGAACCCGACCCCAGGGTGAAAGGCGCAGCATTGCACCCCTCCCGAGTTCCCCCCGGCGGAGGCCACGTTCTGGTGGCACCCGACAAGTTCAAAGGCTCACTGACCGCCCCGGAGGTGGCCCGGCACGTCGCAGCCGGGCTGCGCCGGGCGCGGCCGTCGATCCCGGTGCTGCTGCTGCCGGTCGCCGACGGCGGTGACGGCACCGTCGAGGCGGCCGTCTCGGCGGGCTGGAAACAGGTGGACCTGCGGGTCTGCGGGCCCGCCGGCAGGCTGGTCACCGCCTCACTCGCAGTCGAGGGGACCACTGCGATCGTGGAACTCGCCACGGCGTCGGGACTCACCAAACTGACCCCGGACGGGCTGCTGCCGCTCACTGCGACGAGCTACGGAACCGGCCAGCTCATCGCCGAGGCACTCCGGCTCGGCATGCGGCGGATCATCCTCGGGCTGGGCGGCAGCGCCTGCACGGACGGGGGCGCCGGAATGGTCCAGGCCCTCGGCGTGCGGCTCCTGGACTCCATGGGCCGGCCCCTCGGCCCGGGCGGTGCCGCCCTGCGCAACCTGCACACCCTCGACCTGCGCGGGCTCCCTGACCTGTCGTCGGTCGAGATCATCGTCGCCTCCGACGTGGACAACCCGCTGCTCGGCAGGCATGGCGCCGCCGCCGTCTACGGCCCGCAGAAGGGCGCATCCCTCCAGGACGTGCGGATCCTGGAGGCGGGGCTGCGCCGCTGGGCGGACCTGGCCGAGGCGGCGAACCGCCGGGCGGTCCGCGACAAGCCCGGCGCGGGAGCCGCCGGCGGTACCGGGTTCGGTGCCCTGGCGTTCCTGGGCGCCCGGATCGAACCGGGCATCTCCTATCTGCTCGACCTGCTCGGCTTCGCCGAGAAGGCGCGCGGCGCGCTGCTCGTCATCACCGGGGAGGGCTCCCTGGACGCCCAGACGCTGCGCGGCAAGGCCCCGGTCGGGGTGGCGCGAGCGGCGGCCCGGGTGGGCACCCCGGTGGTGGCGGTGGCCGGGCGCCGGGGCCTGACCGGTGAGCAGCTCCGCCGGGCCAAGATCCACGCCACGTACGCCCTGACCGACATCGAACGGGACGTCGGCCGCTGCATGCTCAACGCCGGCCCGCTCCTCGAACAGCTCACCGTCGCGATCGCCGACGAGTGGCTCCCCCCACCGTGAACTTCTCACGAAAAAGATCAAGTACTCAGGACAGGAGTCAGAACTCGCTTATACGATCCAAGCCAAGTAAACAGGGGCATCTGGGCCGGATGGGGACCCCACCATGGCAGACGAGTGGGCACCGCAGGGCATCGACGTCAGCAAGCCGAGCATCGCGCGCGCCTACGACGTGGTCCTCAGGGGCAAGGACAACTTCGCGGTGGACCGGACCTTCGTCGACGAGATCGTCAAGGTCGTATCGTCGACGCCTACATGGCCGCCGCGCCGGCCGGCAGCTACCTGTTCATCACCCACTTCTGCGCGTCCAGCCAGGAGGCCCGCGACGCCGAGGTCAAGTACCTCGCGCTGCTCGGCACCGGCCGGTTCCGGGAGCCCGAGGAGATCACCGCCTACTTCGACGGCTTCGAGCTCCTCGAGCCCGGCGTCGTACCCAATCCGCTGTGGCGGCCCGACGCCGAGGTCCCGGCCGAACTGACCGTCGGCCAACGGCTCATCTACGGCGGCCTCGCCTACAAGGCCTGATCCCCGCATGCACCGATAGCGGGGTGCAACGACCAATCCACGTTCGGTTACCCGGGCCCGCACCTGGCCCTCCTTACACGGTGTCAGCAACTCAGCACAGACCTATACAGCCTGCATGTGGGCAAGTCCGTGACCTGGGCCGCACCCTTGAGGGGACGCAATCGTTCTGTGGAGGAAACACGTGAAGGTCGGCATTCCGCGCGAGATCAAGAACCACGAGTACCGGGTGGCGATCACGCCTGCCGGAGTGCACGAGCTCACCAGCCATGACCACGACGTGTTCATTGAGCTCGGAGCAGGCCTGGGCTCGTCCATCCCCGACGAGGACTACATCCACGCCGGCGCCAAGATCCTCGACACCGCCGACGCGGTGTGGGCCGAGGCCGACCTGATCCTCAAGGTCAAGGAGCCGATCGCCGAGGAGTACCACCGGATGCGCCGTGGCCAGACGCTCTTCACGTACCTGCACCTGGCCGCCTCCCGGCCGTGCACCGACGCTCTCCTGGAGCGCGGCGTGACCGCCATCGCCTACGAGACCGTGCAACTGCCGAACCGGTCGCTGCCGCTGCTCGCCCCGATGTCCGAGGTCGCGGGCCGGCTCGCCCCGCAGGTCGGCGCGTACAACCTGATGCGGTCCAACGGGGGCCGCGGCGTACTGCCCGGCGGCGTGCCCGGTGTGGCGCCTGCCAAGATCGTCGTCATTGGCGGCGGTGTCTCCGGTCTCAACGCGGCGCAGATCGCCGTCGGCATGGGTGCCGACGTGACGATCCTGGACGTCAGCGTGGACCGGCTCCGGCAGATCGACGCGATCTACCAGGGCCGGCTCAAGACCCTGGTCTCCAACGCGTACGCCATCGAGAAGGCCGTGCTCGACGCCGACCTGGTCATCGGCGCGGTGCTGATCCCGGGTGCCAAGGCCCCGACCCTGATCTCCAACGAGCTGGTCTCCCGGATGAAGCCGGGTTCGGTGCTCGTCGACATCGCCATCGACCAGGGCGGCTGCTTCGAGGACTCCCGGCCCACCACGCACGCCGACCCCACCTACACGGTGCACAACTCGGTGTTCTACTGCGTGGCGAACATGCCCGGCTCGGTGCCGAACACCTCCACGTACGCGCTGACCAACGTCACGCTCCCGTACGCGGTGGCGCTGGCCGACAAGGGCTGGCAGCAGGCGCTGCGCGACGACGCTTCGCTGGCCCTCGGCCTCAACACCCACGACGGCAAGCTCACCTACGGGCACGTCGCCGAGGCCCACGGCCTCGACCACGTCACCGTCGAGTCCCTCCTCGGCTAGAAGATTCCCATAGGAAAGGCCCCGGACAACGGCTTCCGGGGCCTTTCCCGTTCCGGCGGGACCGGGACCTCTGCAGCCCGGGACGTCCGGCGCCGCACCCTTCGGACTACGACCTCCGAAGGAGCAGACACATGGACATCCGTACCCTGTCCCGCTGGACCGGCGCGCTCAGCCTGATCGCCGCACCGGTGATCGTGGGCCTGCCGATCACCAGCGAGAGCGACACCGCGACCGCCGCGACGCAGATCGCCGACACCGCCGCCCACCTCGGGCTCTACAAGATCACCCTGGCGCAGGACTTCGGTGCCGTGCTGATGCTGGTGGCCGTGCTGTGCGCGGCACGGCTGGCGCGGCGCGGCGCACCCCGGCTGGCCTTCTGGGGCGGGCTGCTGTCGTTCACCGGCTGGCTGGCCGGGCTGCTCGCGTTCCTGCCACTGGACGTGGCGCGGGTCTCGATGGCCTCGTATTCGGACCGGGCCGCCGCCGTCGTGCTGTACGACAAGATCACGGGGAACCTCGCGGTCAGCGTGACCATGCTGCTGTTCGTAGTGCTGCACGTCGTCGGCGGCATCGTCCTCGGCATCGCGCTCTGGCGGTCCCGCGCCGTGCCCGCCGCGGCGGGCATCCTGGTGGCGGTCGCGCCGGTCGCGCACTTCGTCGCGCACATGGCCGGGTTCCCGCTGCTCGACAGCGCGACGTTCCTGCTCCTGCTGCTGGGGGGCTTCGCGGTCTGCGCCGCACGCGTCGTACGGCTCAGGAACGACGAATGGGACCTTCCCGCCGCAGCCGAGCTCAGCCACGAGCCGGTCTCGGTATGACCTCTGGCGCCTGCCTCCGTACATCGCGGACAATGCGCGTCATGAAGCTGCTGACGACCACGGCCACCCTGGTGGCCGTGGTCTGCTCGGCGATCGCCGTGCTGCTGGCGGTCTACGGCCCGGTGCGGCCGCTCTGGGTGCTGTTCGCCGCCACCTCTGTGATCTTCCTGCCGGTGACGCTGGTCGGTTCAGCGGTGGTCCGTACCGGGCCGCGCAACCCGGTCGGCTGGATCCTGCTGGTGGCCGGGGTCTGCCTGCCGCTGTCCATGGCCGCGTTGATCGGCGCCGGGATCAGGTACGCCCACGGCGGCGATCCCGCGCTGCTCGATCTCGTCACGCTGTTCAGCGCGACGCTCAGCGTCCCGCTGATCGCCACCTTCGGCATCCTGCTCTTCCCCGACGGGCGGCTCGGTTCCCGGCGACGCCGGCTGCTGGCCGTCGCCTGCTCGGTGGAGATGGCGGTCGTCACCATGTGGATCTTCTCACCGAAGCTGCTGGACTTCCCGAAGGTGGACAACCCGCTGGCGCTCGGCTCGTTCGCCGACGGAGGTGTGTTCGGCATCCTGCTGATGGGCCCGGTCTGCCTGCTCACCTCCACGGCCCTGTTGCGGCGGGCAAGGGCCGAGGGTTCGCCCGCGTTGCGGCTGGCGGCCTACGCGGGCTACGTCATCGCCGCGTCATACCTCGCCTGCGTGGTGACCGGGGTGAGCGGCGGTGACACGCTGCAGATCACCGTGGTGGAGAACTGCGCGGCGCTGACGCTGGGCGTGGCGGCGTGGGTGGGCATCGTGCGGTACGGCCTGTTCGACCTGCGGCGCGTGGTCAACCGGGCGTTGCTGTACGGCACGTTGACGGTGGCCGTGCTCGTCGTCTATCTCGTCCTGGTGGTGAGCCTGCAGGGGCTGCTGCCGCAGACCATCGCGACTGTGGGGGCGGCGCTGGCCGTACTGCCGCTGCGCGACGTACTCCAGCGCAAGGTCAACCAGCTGGTGTACGGCCTGCGCGACGAACCGGCGGCAGTGCTCGGGCGGCTCGGGGAACGGCTCGACGCGGCGGCGGCGCCCGACGACATGCTGCCCGCCGCCGCCCGGACTGTCGCGGACACCCTCAAGCTGCCGTACGTCTCGATCACGGTGGGTTCGACGGTCATGGCGGCCTGTGGGGTGCCGGGCTCCGGTCGCCGGGTGTCGCTGCCTCTGCTGTACGGCGGCGAGTCGCTCGGCGCGCTGGAACTGGAGACCAGAGATCCCGGCGAGGAGTTCGGCACCGCCGAGCGGTCGCTGGTCGAACGGGTGGCCCAGCAGGTCGCGGTGGCCGCCCGCGCGGTCGCCCTCACCCACGCGCTGCAGGCCTCCCGCGAACGGCTCGTCGGCGCCCGGGAGGAGGAGCGGCGGCGGCTCCGCCGAGATCTCCACGACGGCCTCGGCGCGACCCTCACCGGCATCGCCCTCGGCATCGACACGGCCGTCCGCGCCCAGCCCGGCTCCAGCGACCTGCTGTTGCGGCTGCGTGCGGAGACCGAGAACGTGATCAGCGAGATCCGCCGCATCGTGTACGACCTGCGCCCAGCGGTCCTGGACGAACTGGGACTGGCCGAGGCGCTGCGCAGTCATGCCGCCAACCTGGGGCACGTCTCGGTGGACGCACCGCTGGAACTGCCCGTGCTGCCCGCCGCCGTCGAGGTCGCCGCGTACCGGATCGCTGTGGAGGCGATGACCAACGCGACCCGGCACGCCCCTGGTGCCCTGATCCGCCTGGAGCTGTCCGTCGACCGGGCTCTCGAACTGCGCGTCACCGACTCCGGCGACGGCATTCCCGACGGCTTCCGCGCCGGGGTCGGCATCACGTCCATGCGGCAGCGGGCGAGCGAGGTCGGCGGCTCCTGCAGCATCGGCCGCGTCTCCGCCACCGGGACGCTCGTACATGCCGTACTCCCCCTGGAGGAGGTCGGATGACCCCGCTGCGCGTCGTCGTGGCCGACGACCATCCCCTGGTCCTTGAGGGCCTGCGATCGCTCATCGAGGACACCCCCGACACCTCGTTCGCCGGGCAGGCCGCGGACGGCTCGGCAGCGGTGGCCCTGGTCCTGGAGCAGCTGCCCGACGTGGTCGTGATGGACCTGCGGATGCCCGGTCTGGACGGCGTCGAGGCCACCCGCCAGATCCTGCGCTCCGCCCCCGGCACGGCGATCCTCATCCTCACGATGATCGACGACGACAGTTCGGTGTTCGCCGCGATGCGCGCCGGAGCACGCGGCTACGTGCTCAAGGGCGCGGGCCCGCCCGAGATCCTTCGCGCCATTCGCGTGGTCGCCTCCGGCGAGGCCATCTTCGGCCCCGCCATCGCCGACCGGATGGTCCATTTCTTCTCCGCCAGCCGTACCACCCCCGCCTTCCCCGAGCTCACCTCCCGCGAACAGGAGATCCTGGAGCTGATGGCCACCGGCGCCGCCAACACCGCCATCGCCGCCCGCCTCGGCCTCACCGAGAAGACCGTCCGCAACAACGTCTCCAACATCTTCGCCAAGCTCCGGGTCGCCGACCGCGCCGCCGCCGTCGCCCGCGCCCGGGACGCCGGCCTCGGCGACCCCCACCGTTGACTCGTGGCGTTTCCCGCACCGAATCGCGAAACGGTGCGGGAAACGCCACGAGTCAACGAGGCCTTAGGGTGATCTCATGGGCGAACTGATCATCCTGCGGCACGGGGAGACCGAGTGGAGCCGGGCGGGGCGGCACACCGGCAGGACCGACGTCCCGCTGACGGCCTGCGGCGAGGAGCAGGCCAGGGCGATCGCCCCGCTGGTCGCCAACCACCAGGTCATCAGGGTCCTGGTCAGTCCTGCGGCAAGGGCCCGGCGGACCGCCGAGCTGGCCGGGCTCGGGACCTACGAGAGCGATCCGGACCTGTGGGAGTGGGACTACGGGGGGTATGAGGGGCTCACCTCGGCGCAGATCCGGGAGAACGTGCCCGGCTTCTACCTGTGGCGGGACGGGACCGTTCCCGGGGACGCCGATCATCCGGGCGAGAGCGTGGAACAGGTCGGCAAGCGGGTGGACGCGGTGCTCGACCGGGTCGCGCCGCTGCTCGCCGAGGGGAACGTGGCACTGGTGGCGCACGGCCACGTGCTGCGCATCCTCACCGCGCGCTGGCTGGGCCTCGACCCGGCCGAGGGGCGGCTCTTCGCCCTCGATACGGGGACCCTGTCGACCCTGGGCACCGAGCACGAGTACCCCGTCATCACCTCCTGGAACGTCCCGCCCTTGGAATCCCTGATACCCCCTCCGGGTTGACTAACCTTGAGGCGACATGGACGGGAGACCAGAGATGACGACGCCCACCGCTCCTACCCGCGGGTACACCGCGTCCAAGGACCAGTTGCAGAGCCGGTTGCGGCGCATCGAGGGTCAGGTGCGGGGCATCCAGAAGATGGTCGATGAGGACCGCTACTGCATCGACGTGCTGACGCAGATCAGCGCCATCCAGGCCGCCCTCGACAAGGTCGGCCTCGGGCTCCTCGACGGCCATGTCCGGCACTGCGTGACCGAGGCCTCGCAGAACGGCCATTCGGAGGAGATGTCCACCGAGCTGATGGCCGCGGTCGGGCGCCTCATGCGGCGCGGGTGAGCTCCTCGTTGAGCTTGCGGGCGCGCTTCGCATCCGGTGAGTAGCGGTACTGCGCGGGGATCAGCCGGGTCCCCTGGTGCAGTGCCCTGAGCGTGACGGTGGCGGCCAGGTCCGAGGTCGGCAGGCCCGGCATCCCGTACATCCGGCGCGCCCAGCGCGGCAGGGTCGCGACCGTGAGGCCCGCGATGGCGGGCGCAGCCAGCTTGAGCGGCAGCAGCTTCTGCGGCACGTCCGGGTAGAACAGCCGGCGCAGGCCCGCCCTGGCCTCCTTGCAGGCCCAGATCTTCGGCCGCATCTCCTCGTAGTACGCCTTCATCTCGGCGACTGTGGCGGGCACGGCCGCGGGGTCGAGGCCGACCACCGCGGCGGACCTGCGCTGCTCGTCGACGAACTGGTCGGCGTCCCGCGCGCTCAGCCCGACCCCCGCACGCCGGGCGACGTCGAGGTAGGAGTCGACCTCCCCCAGGTGCACCCAGAGCAGGTTCTCCGGATCGTCGACCCCGAAGGTCTCGCCGGTACGCAGGTTGAGGCCGGTGAGCTTCGAATGCAGCTTGCGCACCCGGCGGCCGACCCGCTCGACCTCGGCCGTCGTGCCGTAGGTGCGGACCCGGACGAACTCGATGGTGCGGCCCATCCGGTCCCAGGCCGCTTTGGGGTCCATGAGCTCGGAGTTCTGCGCGGTACCCCACATCGTCTCCGGATGCAGCGCCTGCAGCAGCAGGGCCCGCAGCCCACCGACGATCAGTACTGGTTCTCCCATGACCCGCCAGGTCACCGAGCCGGGGCCGAACAGTCCGAAGTCCTCCACAGCATCCACTCCTCGAACCCCCGAAGCCGGGGGGGCTCCAGGAAACACCGGGTGTCCGGTAATGAGAGCTTATGGTGGATTTGTGGCCGTTGTCACATGATTGAAACCTACGAGCGGTCCGCCAGCCGTACGACGAACCGCAGACCAGACCAGATCTCGTCGATCGCGCAGACCTTGTTGTCCACCAACCCGGTCGCGAGCCCGAACTCCCTGACGATGTTCTCGGTGAGGTCGGTCGGCACCTTCGACGCCTTCTTCGGCCAGGCGACCCAGAGCCCGCCCGCAGGGTCAAGGCGTGCACGCCATCCGCCGAAGCCCCGTTCCAGCGTGGCGAAATCGGGGCAGAAGGCCAGGATGACGTCGAAGGCCCCGGTGCCGGACACCGCGCCGTCCAGCTCGAAGCCCGAAGGCGCGCCGTACAGCAGGACCCGCTGACCGGGCTTGACCCCGAGCTTCCTGGGCAGCGGAGTGCCCGAGTAGCCGGACATCAGTCCACGTCCACCGCGACGTCTTCCTCGTCGTCGACCAGGTCCTCTTCCTCCAGCTCGTCGTCGCCCTTGTCGGTCTGCTCGGTGACCCAGTCGAGGTAGTCCGAGCTGCCGGCGACGACCGGCGTGGCGATGATCTCCGGAGTGTCGTAAGTGTGCCGCTCGGTGATCAGCACGGCGAGCTCCTCGAATCGGTCGGAGGTGGTCTTGAACACCACCATCCACTCCTCGGCCGACTCGATCTCGCCCTCCCACCAGTAGGTGCTGGCGATCGGGCCGACGAGCTGCGCACAGGCGGCCAGCCGCTCCTCCACGGCCGACCGTGCCAGATCCGCGGCCTCCTGCCGCGAGTCGATCGTCGTGGTCACCTGAACGTACGCCTGGTCCATGGAAACGGTCCTTCCCCTGACTCTTGATCGTAGTCGGGAGATGTCCTTCCGATACGGCAAACCCCTGTACGCGGTCCGGGACGCGAGATATGTTGTTCTCAACTAGAGATGTACTCATTAGGAGAACGACATGGCTTCGAGCCCCGGCGACCGAGAGTTCCTCGCCTCGTACGACCCCAGGGCCTACGACGCGATCGCGGTCACCGTGGACATCGTCGCACTGACGATCAGGGACGGTGAACTGCACGTCCTGCTGATCCGCCGAGGACAGCCCCCGTACGCGGGGCGCTGGGCCCTGCCGGGCGGGTTCGTCCGGGCCCGCGACGACGGGGATCTCTACCAGGCCGCGGTCCGGGAACTGGCCGAGGAGACCGGGCTCAACGCCAAGGACGGCGACCTGGAGCGCGGGCATCTGGAGCAGCTCGGCACCTACGGCGACCCGGGCCGGGACCCGCGGATGCGCGTCGTCTCGGTCGCCTACCTGGCCTTCGCCCCCGAACTGCCCGAACCCGAGGCGGGCAGCGACGCCGCGGCCGCCGAGTACGTGCCGATCGCCTCCCTCGGGCTCACCGGAGCGTCCGGGCAGCCGCCCGGCACCACCCGGCGGCTGGCGTTCGACCACGCGCGGATCCTCTCCGACGGCCTCGAGCGTGCCCGCGGCAAGCTCGAGTACACCTCGCTCGCCACCAAGTTCTGCGCGCCCGAGTTCACCATCCCCGAACTGCGGGCGGTGTACGAGGCGGTCTGGGGTGAGGAACTGCACGCCGGCAACTTCCACCGGAAGGTCCTGTCGGTGCCCGGCTTCGTGGAGGGCACCGGCGAGACCACCGATCGGGGCGAGCGGCGCGGCGGGCCCAAGCCCCGGCTCTACCGGGCGGGCGACGCCCGGCTGTTGCACCCAGCACTCATCCGGCCGAGCCGGGAAGAGGACATTCGCTGAACATCTCCTAGAAGGGAGACCTCCCATGGGAACCGGACTCTGGTCCGCCAACGTGTACGACGCCACCGAGGGCTACCGCGAGGCGACCGGGGCGAGCGCGTTCGCCTGCAGCGACGGCGGCTCCCGTACCGTCCACCCCGACCTCGATCCGTTCGGAGTCGGTCTCCGGGAGAGCCGCGACTCCGCGGAGCACCCCGAGTCGCTCGCGGTCGCCGTCCTCTTCGACGTCACCGGCTCGATGCGCTGGGTGCCACGCACCCTGCAGGCCAAGCTGCCGGAGCTGCTCGGCCTGCTGCAGCGCAAGGGCTATGTCGAGCACCCGCAGGTCATGTTCGGCGCGATCGGCGACGCCACCTGTGACCGGGCGCCGCTTCAGATCGGCCAGTTCGAGTCCGGCAACCGGATGGACGACGACCTCGGCAAGATCCTGCTCGAGGGCGGCGGCGGAGGCGAGCTGCGCGAGTCCTATGAGCTGGCCATGTACTTCATGGCCAGGCACACCTCGATCGACTGCTTCGAGAAGCGGGGCAAGCGCGGCTACCTGTTCATCATCGGCGACGAGCGCGCCTACCCCAAGCTCAAGGCCCGCGAGGTCCGGCGCGTCGTCGGCGACGGCCTGCGGGACAACTGCCCGCTCGCGTTCGTCCTGTTCGCGCTACAGCGGATGTACGACGTGTACCTCATCATCCCCGAGGAGGCGCAGAACTCCGGCAACGCCGAGGTTGCGGCCTTCTGGCGGTCGCGGCTCGGGCAGAACGTCATCCAGCTCGACGACCTGGACGCGACCTGCGAGACGATCGCCCTGACCATCGGCCTGGCCGAGGGTGCGATCGACCTCGACGAGGGCCTCGGCCATCTCCGCGAGTACGGCTCCCCCGCCGGCCCCTCGGTGCGACGCGCCCTGAGCCGTTGAGTCGTGGCGTTTCCCGCACCGTTTCCCGAAACGGTGCCTTGACGCCACGAGTCAACGAGACGGTGGTGCGGTTCAACGGCGGGGCTCAGGCGACCTTGCCCGCCGGCAGCTGTTCACCGAGCGGCTGGGGCACGCGCGGCCTTCGTACGAGCCGCTGGGCGGCGACCCTGCCGGGCGGATCACGGAGGTTTTGGGCGTCCCTGTGCGGCTCACCTCGCACGGCCCGACGGCGCAGGGACAAGCAGGTGCACGGCGACCGGGAGATCTAGCCCGCCGGTGCTCAGGCCCTGACATGCGCCCACGGCACGGCCCGTACCTCCGCAGCATGACATGCGGACCACCCAATGGTCACCAAGTCTCCGCGTGCGCGAAACCCAGCGGAAACCTGCCCGGAACACAAGATCCTTACGATCGCCGGAAAGGCAGCCCCGCCGACAATGCGGCCGACCATATCCTGATATATACGTATGTCTCTGACATGCCTCCAGAAAGGTCCCCGCCTTGACCAGCGAGACCACCTCCGTGATCACCGAAGCCGAACACGGCTCGGAGGACGCCGGCCCCACTGAGAACTGGCCGACGACGCTGGCCAACCCCCTCCGCACCAGGCGCGCATAACGGAATCCACGGCACTTTCGCCGCGATCCGGCTCCGAGGACTTGGCAACGGAACGCGCACACGCGATGCTTGGGAGTCACCGGCAATGGCGGCGGAGGTGACCCGTGGAAGACATCGCCGTTGACATGGTCGTCCTGGAGTACGACCGCTACGTGCTCGTGATGCTCTACGGCGAGCTCGACATCTACACCGGGCGGGACCTGCGCGAACAGCTGACCTGCCTCGCGGGCGGCACCGACCGGCCCGTCATCATCGACATGGCCGGGGTGCCCTTCTGTGACGGCAGCGCCCAGGCGATCCTGCTCGCCACCGAGCGGCGGGCGCGCTCCCAGGGCCATTCGATCGCCCTCATCGGGCTCACGCCCCAGATCCACAAGGTCTTCCGGCTGACCGGCCTGACCCTGGCGCTCCCCGTCTGCACGACCCTGCGGGAAGCCCAGTGGTGTGTACTGCCCCTCAGCGACACCGAGATCGAGGCGGCGCTCGGCCAGGGCCCCTGCTGAACCTCTGCCGTACCACCGGTGCCGATCCGTGCCCTCCGTACCCTAGCAAGCGCTTGTGTGTAGCTGTAGGCTCACTTCCCTAGGTGCCGGCGACTAGGCGGGCCCGACCCGGTCGGCCCGCGTGAGGACACCCGGTGAGCAGCGGCGACACCCCTCAACGCCGCGCCTCTCGGACCGACCATTCAGGTCACAACTCAACAGATTTCCCACTGAATGACTCCTTTTTTGGAACCAGCTCCAATACAGTGCCCAAGATCACACATGGGATCTATGTCACGTTTCCTACCACCCCCCCGGGCGCGCTTGATCCCCAAGGAGGATGCCTAGATGGCCGGACCGTCTGCCGCCAGTGCGGGACTCGCCTGATGGCCCTCAGTGCGACCCGCGGCGTGACAGCGGGCACGGACTTCCTGCGGCAGCGGGCCGGGTCGATGGTCTACCAGACCGGCACGCTGTTCATCATCGCGCTCGAAGGCTTCCGCAAGACCTGGAACATCCGCCAGTGGTGGGGTGAGTACGTCGAGCAGTGCGCCTTCCTGGCGAAGGTGACGGCGCTTCCCGTGATGCTCATCGCGCTGCCGCTGGGCGGGACGATCTCCCTTCAGGTAGGCCAGATCGTGCGGCAGATCGGCGCCCAGTCGGGCACCGGCGCCACGGTCGTCCAGGCCCTGGTGACGCAGGTGGCGCCGGTGGCCGCGGCACTGCTGATCTCCGGCGCCGGCGGCTCGGCGATGACCTCCGACATGGGATCCCGCCGCATCCGCGACGAACTGGACGCGATGGAGGTCCTCGGCATCAACTCGGTGCACCGGCTGGTCACGCCACGGCTCTGGGCGGCCAGCACCGTCGGGGTGCTGCTCTGCTCGCTGATCATCCTGGCCGGTGTGATCGGCGGCTACTACTTCAACGTCATTCAGGAAGGCGTCACGCCGGGCTCCTACTTCGACGGCGCGACCTCCCTGCTCCAGCTGTCCGACCTGGTGAGCACCCTGTTCAAGGCGTGGATCTTCGGCTTCATCGCCGCCTCGGTCGCCTGCTGGAAGGGCATGAACTGCGACTACGGGCCGAGTGGCGTCGGGCGGGCGGTGAACCAGGCCGCGGTGATCGCGGCGATGCTGGTCTTCGCCGCCAACTACGTGATCTCGACGCTGGCCTACGCCCTCTTCCCCCCGCGAATCTGAGAGGAGGACCCGATGGTCGCCATCTCCCCCGTACGCAAGATCGGCCGGTTGGTACAGAACCGCGCCGGAGACGCCTCGGCCGCGTCCGATTTCATGATCTTCGCCGGCCGGGTGCTCTACCACGTGTTCGTCGACATCCTGCGCGGCAAGTACTTCAGGACCGTGCTGCGCCAGGTCAGCGACATCGTGGCCGGGGTCGGTGCCGTGGTCGTGGGCCTCGGCATGGTCTTCGTCATCTTCTTCATGTCGTTCTTCACCGGCACCACGGTCGGCCTGCAGGCGGTACCGGGGCTGCAGCGCCTGGGCGTCCAGTCGCTGGCCGGCCTGATCGCCAGCTACGCCAACGTCCGCGAGATCACGCCGATCATCGCCGGGGTCGCACTGATCTTCCAGCTGGGCGCCGCGTTCACCGCCGAGATCGGCGCGATGCGGATCTCCGAGGAGATCGACGCCCTTGAGGTCATGGGCATCAACTCGCTGGCCTATCTGGTCTGCACCCGGGTGATCGCGACCCTCGTCGCGCTGATCCCGCTCTATCTGATCGCGCTGTTCTCCAGTTTCTTCGCCACCCGGTTGATCTCTGTCCAGTTCTTCGGGGTCTCGCCCGGCATCTATGACTACTACTTCCACCTGTATCTGCCACCGGTGGACGTCTTCTACAGCGTGGTGAAGGTGGTGGTCTTCGCCTTCATCATCATGGTGATCCACTGCTACCGGGGCTTCTACGCCGCGGGCGGGCCGGTCGGTGTGGGCATCGCCACCGGGCGGGCGATCCGCGAGTCCATGGTGACGATCATCATGGTGAACCTGCTGCTCTCGTACATCTTCTGGGGACACGGAGGGACGGTGAGCCTGACCGGATGATGAACTCAGATCTGTCACGCAGGTCACGGAACCTGTTCCGGCTCATCGGAGCCGGCGCACTCGCCGCGGCCGCAGTGGCCTCCTATCTCGGGGTGCAGAACGGCCATCCGGGGTCGACCTATCTGGTCGCCACCTTCGGGCGGGCCGGGCAGGGCCTGGACAACCAGTCGGACGTGAAGGTGCGCGGCATCAACGTGGGCACCGTCGACTCGGTGACGCTCACGGCCGCGGGCAGGGTCCAGGTACGGATCCGGTTGAACAGCGGGGTGAAGGCGCCGCAGAGCACGGTGGCGGCCATCGAGCCGCTGTCGGTGTTCGGCCCTAAGTTCGTGAACCTGGAACCGGGCAGTGGCGAGAGCACCGGCCCGTACCTCGCGGACGGAGCCTCCATCGCCCAGACCAGGGACCCCCAGGAGCTCACCGACATCGCGGCCCCGACGTACAACCTGCTCAACGCCGTGCAGCCGCAGGACCTGGCCACCATTCTGACGACCTTCTCCGAAGGGCTGAACGGCCGGGGCAAGGAACTGGGCGACACCATCGACAACGCCGGCAAGCTGCTGGACCTGTCGGCGAGCAACACGGCGAACCTGAAGGCCCTGATCGGCAACGGCAAGACCCTCACCGGCGTCTTCGCCGGCCGGGGGGCGGAGATCGTGGGCCTGGCGCACGACATCAACGTGCTGACCCCGGCGATCGCCGGGGACCCCGCGGCGTTGCGCACCCTGCTGACCGGCACCGGACAGGTCTCGGGCCAGGTGACCGCGCTGCTGCAGTCCGACCCGGCCGGTCCCGGCCGGATCATCAGCAGCCTCCTGCAACCCCTGGACATCTCCTACCTGTACCGCGCGAACACTCCTGACCTGATCTCCGGCGTCGGCGGCTTCTTCAACCAGAGCGCCGGGATCCTCCAGGTGAACGGCCCGCACGGCACCCTGCTCGGCACCGAGACCGTGCACATGAACATCGCCAACCCGATCTGCACCTTCATCCTCGGGCTCTGCAGCCCGTACCCGAAGCCGCTGCCCTACCCGAAGATCGGAGGGAAGTGATGGCCGGCTCCCGCAGGCAACGCGGACCCGACCGCAGCGCGGCGATCAGGTTCACCCTGTTCGCCATCGTGACGATCGCCCTGACCGTCTTCATGGCGTTCGCCATCGTCGGCACGAACTTCGGCAGCAGCTACACCCTGGTCGCCAGCTTCGACAACGTGAACGGGCTTCGCTCCGGCGACCTGGTGAAGGTGGCGGGCGCACCGGTCGGCCGGGTCGACAGCGTCACGGTCAAGCTCGGCAAGGCCGTCGTACGAGTATCGGTCGACAAGAGCATCCACATGCCGGTCGACTCCGAGGCGGTCATCCGCTGGCGCAACCTGATCGGCCGCCGGGAGGTCTACCTCCAGGCGGGGCAGAGCAGCGAGATGCTCCGCGACGGCGCGACGGTGACCCGTACCCAGTCCACGGTCGATCTCGGCGCGGTGATCAACAGCCTCGGCCCGCTGACCGGAAGCCTCGACCCTGACGAGATCAACAAGATCCTGCAGTCCTTCGCGGTGGCGCTTGCCGGCAACCAGGGCAACATCAACCAGATCACCACCAACCTGAACCTGCTGATCACGACCTTTGGCAACCGCAGCGCCACCATCGACCAGATGATCAAGGACTACAAGACCGTTACCGACACGGTCGGCCAGCGCGACCTGGAGATCGCCCAGACGGTGCAGAACCTGACGACGCTCACCGAGGCGTTCAGCACCAACCGGGCGACGCTCTCCAACGCGCTCATCCAGCTACGCCGTTTCACCACCAACCTGGACACCGTGACGGGCGGCAACGTCCAGCAGATCGGCGCCATCATCGTCGGCACGAAGAAGCTCCTGGAGATCGCCCACCAGCACCAGGTGGTCCTGGGCAGCATCATCAACGGCCTGCCCACGGCCCTGCAGGCTCTGCTCAGCGCCAACAGCGGCGGCCACTTCGCGCGGACGTCGCTGGTCTGCCTCAACTTCAAGCTCACCCCGGTCTGCCCGTTCCCGGAGGTCCTGCCGGCGCCGCCCGCGGCCGGTGGCAAGCAGACCAGCAGCACCCCGCAGCTCAGCGCCGCGGACCAGGCCGCCTTCGGCAAGCTCGCGACGCTGCTCCTGGTGGGCGCAGTCCAGAAGGGGAGCCAGTGATGGCGCAGAGCTACAAGGGCCACAACCCCTACCTCATCGCCGCCGTCGGGATCGCCATCGTCAGCGTCGCGGTGATCTTCGCCTACGCGTTCGGCACCCTCGGCCTCGGCAAGGGCGGCTACACGATGAGCGGCGTGTTCACCGGCACCGGCGGGCTGCAGGCCGGGGACGACGTACAGGTCGCCGGAGTGGTGGTCGGCACCGTCAAGAGCGTCACCCCCGACTTCCAGCAGGGTGATGTCGTCATTACCTGGCAGGTGGACGACGGGATCGACCTCGGGCCGCAGACCCACGCGGACATCGAGGCCGCCAACCTGCTCGGCGGTCAGTACGTCAAGCTGTCCGGCCCGGTCGCCAGGCCGTACGTGAGCTCGCTGCCAGAGCGCAACCGGCAGATCCCGCTGGCCCGCACCACCATCCCGTACACCCTCAACCAGGCGATCAACTCCTCGACCAACCTGGCGACCAGGCTGGACACCGCGACGGTCAACAAGATCCTCAAGGAGGCGGCGGGCATCGACCCGCCCAACCAGAAGGACCTGGCCGGCATGCTGGCCAATCTGCAGAACCTCACCAGCACGCTGAACCAGCGGGCGCCCGAGGTCACGGCCATCATCGCCAACAGCAAGAAGCTGACGAGCACCCTCGCCAGTAAGAACACCGAGCTCGGTCAGCTCCTCACCTACGGTCAGACGCTGCTGACCACCCTGCAGCAGCGCCGCGACGACCTGCGGGTGACCCTCGGCGACAGCAGTCAGGTGGTGAGCACCCTGAACCAGGTGATCACCCAGCACCAGAACGAGCTCAACTCGGTGCTGAACAACCTGCATGTCGTCGCCGAGACGCTGACCGGCACGAACCTGCCGAAACTGAACACCTCGATGGCCTGGCTCGGCCCGACGTTCCAGCAGCTGGGACAGGACCAGGGCAACGGCCGGTGGATGGAGGGCGGACTCGTCGGCCTCGGGCCGATCGGGCCCCAGCTGCTCGGGCCGGTGCCGAACTTCCAGCCGCCGAACTATCCCTACCCGGGCGTCCCGGCCGTCCAGCCGACCGCGAAGGGAAGTGGCAAATGACCAGGCGAATGCGCCCGGCCCTCGCGGCCGCCATGGCAGGCGTGCTCACCCTCGCGATCGGCGGCTGCTCGCTGATCCCGGCGGGCCTGCGGGGTTCCGCCGGCTCCTCCTACAAGGTCACCGTGTACTTCACGAAGGCGGTGGCCTTCTACCCGCAGTCGCAGGTCCAGGTCATGGGCGCCAAGATCGGCACGGTCGACTCGGTGACTCCGGTGAACGGGCAGGTCAAGGTGATCGCCACGATCGACGGCAACGTACCGCTGCCGGCGAACGCCGGGGCCGCCATCGTGCCGCTGAGCCTGATCGGCGAACGCACCCTGACGTTCTCCCCGCCCTGGAAACCCGGTGACCCGAAGCTGGCCGGCGGTGCGGTGATCCAGACCGACCACACGCAGGTACCGGTGGAGGTCGACCAGGCCCTGCAGGCGTTCACCAGCCTGCTGCAGGCCTTCAACCCCGCCGACGCGAACAAGGTGCTGCACAAGGGCGCCGCGTCCTTCGCCGGAAACGGCGCCGCGTTCAACGCGGCGCTGCAGCAGACCGCCGACCTGACCTCGCACATCGCGGGCCAGGACGACCAGCTGCTCGAAGTCGCCAGGAACCTGCACGCGATCGCGGGTGTGGTGGCCGACCGGCAGAAGGACCTGGGCACGCTGATCAGCGACTTCTCACAGGTCAGCGCGGACCTGTCCAGCGAGCGGCAGAGCGTCGAGACACTGCTGATCGCACTGACCGGCCTAGTGCAGCACGGTGACGTACTGATCAAGACCTACCAGGGTCAGCTGGTCCAGGACCTCGGGAAGTTCGCCCAGATCTCCCTGGTCGTCAAGGGCAACGCCGACCAGCTGGCCACGCTCCTGAAGGCGCTCACCCCGCTGAACTACATGCTGATCAACGGGACCAACCACACCGACCACGCGCTCACCCTGCGGCTGGCCCTGGACAACGTGTACCGCAGCTACCTCGCCGCCGCGCTCAAGCAGTCCACGGTGAACCCGAAGGTGCCCTGCTGGCCCAAGCCCTTCTCGAACTGCTCCTAAGGAGGGCATATGAGACGCCTCTTGCTCATCGTCGTGCTCGCCTTGATCGGGGCGGGCGGCTGCTCCTACCAGACGGCGGGGTCGCCGCAGGGCGGCCGGGTAGTGAGCGCCGACTTCACCGACGTGCAGAACCTGGTGGTCGGGCACGCCGTGCAGATCGCGGGAGTACGGGTCGGCACCGTCACCGGCGTCAAGGTGGTCGGCTCCGGCTCTGACTACCGGGCCCGGGTGACCATGTCCCTGCGCAAGGGGATCGAGGTTCCGGTCGGTACGACGGCGCAGCTGTCGATCACCTCGCTGCTCGGTGAGAACTATGTCAACCTCCAGCCGCCGGCGGGCCTGGACTCCGGGCCGTACCTGGCCGACCACGCGCAGATCACCTCGACGACCGTGGTGCCCGCGTTCGAGCAGGTGGTCGGCAAGGCCGGGCCGCTGCTGACCGCGCTGTCCGGCAACGACATCTCGACGATCGTCAACGCCGGCTCGACCGCGTTCGGCGGCCGGGGGCCGGAGCTGCAGAAGATGATCGGGCAGACCAACCAGCTGCTCGGCCTCTTCGCCGCCCAGCGGGCCAAGCTCGACGGCTCGGTCAACGACCTCGCCAGGCTCGGGCACGATCTGGCGAAGGGGCAGGACGAGCTGAGCAAGCTGCCGGCCAGCCTGGCCCAGACCACCAAGGTGCTGTCCGACGAGCGCTACCAGCTGCTCGACACCATCTCGAAGATCACCGCGCTGGCCAGGACCACCAACGACACGGTACTCGTCGGGCGTACGGACGAGCTGCGCCGGATGATCACCGAGCTCGGCCCGGTGATCAGCACGCTGGCCAGCGACAAGACCAATCTGGGCAGCCTGATCACGAACATGCAGGCCTTCGTCGAGAAGGTGCCCAGGGCCGTCTACAACGGGCAGCTCCTGCTCTACCCGATCCTCAACCTGTCGACCGGCTCGGGATCCGGCTCGGGATCCGGCTCGACGAAGCAGGCCGCCAACGTCCTGGCAACGCTCACCGCACTCATGGGAGGCCGCAAGTGAGCAAGCGGATCTGGGCCAACCTGATCGTCTTCGCGGTACTCGGCGTGGTCATGACCGTGTGGGCGCTCGGCAACGTCATCAAGTTCGACGCCCTCACCAAGCCATTCCAGATCAACGCCGAGTTCGAGTCGTCGCCGGGGCTGCAGCCCAACTTCGACGTCGCCTACCTCGGGGTCGCGGTCGGGAAGATCAAGTCGGTGCACCTCGGCGACCACAAGGTCGTCGCCGTCCTCGACATCGACCGTGGTGCGTCGATCCCGGACAACGTCGTCGCCGCCGCGGGCCGCAAGTCCGCGATCGGCGAGCCGTACGTCGACCTGTCGCTGCCCGCCGGGGTCACCGGCGGGCCGCCGATGCGCGCCGGCGCCGTCATCCCGGTGTCGCGGACCAGCGTGGCGGTCTCCTACAGCTCGCTGTTCGCGGCGGCCAACAGGGCCGTGCAGGGACTCAACGCCGCCGACCTGCACACCCTCACCCACGAGCTGGCGCTGGGCTGGAACGGCAGGTCCCAGTCGCTGGCGCAGATCCTGGACTCCAGCAGCCAGATCACCTCCACGTTCGGCCAGAACACCGAACTGCTCAACAGCCTGGTCGGGCAGCTCACCGAGATCAGCGGCACCCTCGCCACGCACAGCGGGGAGCTCGGCACCGGGCTCGACAACCTGACCGGCTTCACCGACACGCTCGCACGCAACAGCGCCAACCTGGTCGCACTCCGCGATCAGGCACCGGATCTGATCAGCCGGTTCAACCAGCTGCTCCAGGCGAGCATGCCGGCCAACGAGTGCATCCTGCAGTCCCTCAGCGCGGCGCTGCCGGTCGCGCTCTCGCAGAAGGCGATGGACTCCCTGCGGTACGAGTCGCAGACCTCACCGCAGCTCACCAGGGTGCTCAACGAGATCACCCCGAAGGTGAACGGCAAGTCGAACCTGAACATCGACTTCGTCATCACCCTGCAGGGTCCCAAGCCCGCCCTGGAGTACAAGAGCCCGCTGCCGCTCCCGACGGTCGGGTCCGTACCGGCCTGCCCGGGGATCTCGATGCCGGTCGCGCCGAACGGCACCACCTCGACCCTGTCCGCGCAGAGCGTGGACGCGCCGCTGCCGTCCCAGACCCCCGCACCCCCGGTGGCGCTGCGAAACACCTCCCAGCGGGGTCCGCTGAGCAACCCGGTGAACTGGCTGATCTACGTACCGCCGCTGATCGCACTCGCGATCCTGATTAAGGTCATGGGCGGCGCCATTCCGCTGCTCAGGCCGAGGAGCCTGCGTATACCCGGCCGGAGAAACCGTGACCGTACGACCGAAGGAGAGTGACGTGGCCGCCAAGACGACCAACGGGTCGAACCCCGAGAAGGCCACCGCAGAGCCGGTAGCCGACCACGAGGTCGACGAGGAGTACGAGGACGACCTGGTCGAGCTGGTCGAACGGCTCGTGAAGCGGCGGTCGTCTCGCCGCGCCGCCAAGCCCACCTCGGGCGAGGGTTCGGATGCCGCCGAGACAGTCGTCGACCCGATCTCCATGGCCCCGGCGGTCCCCGCAGCCCCCCTGCAGGCCGCAGCCCGGGCAGCTGCCATGGACCCGGCGGGCAACACCGTACGGATGCTGGTGATGGTCAGCGCCGTCCTGGCCGCCGCCCTGGCCGCGGTGAGCACCTTCGCGTTCCTGCAGTGGCGGGGCAACCAGTCAGGATCGGAGCGGCTGCAGGTCGCCCAGCGCGCCGGTGAGATCGTCAGCGCCGTCTACAGCTACGACTACAAGGACTCCGCGGGCCACCTCCGGGCGCTGGAGAAGGTCCTGACCAAGGACGCGGCGGCGGTCGTCAAGAGCAACTGGTCGGTGCTGAGCAAGGTCGTCGAGGCCGGGCAGTACGTCTCCTCCACGCAGATCCAGCAGGTCTACGTGGGCGACATCTCCGGCGGCAAGGCGACCGTCATGGTGACGGTCAGCACCAAGCTGGCCACCTCCAAGGGCTACCTGATCACTACCGGGGCCATCGAGCAGTTCACCCTGGTACGTCTCGCCGGCACGTGGCTCGCCAGCGGGGTGCCTGTCGTGGTGTCCCAGGGCACCGAGACCGCCGCGGACCTCAAGGGCAACCCGATCGCCGACTCGAGCCCGAGCGCGAGCCCGAGCGCCGCCGCGACCGCCACCCCGAGCCCGACTCCCAGCGGCTGACCCACCTGCTCACCCACTCCGCGCCTCCGCCCGAGGGCGCGGAGTCTTTGCGTCGTCCGCCCGCTGGGAACCTGTGACGCCTGTCACGCGTCATACAGACCGTATCCGTCGTACTCCTTCTCCGTGCGAATGGGGGCGGTGCGGATTTCCCTCCCGATGCGCATCGACGAGTTCCGCTCTGCTCAGGCCCTGCTCCCCGAGGACCTGCGGTACCGGGCGGGCGAGATCCAGTCCTGCGTCACCGGCCGCAGGACCTGCCCGCCCTGCCGGGTGGCAGGCCGGGTGCTCGAACGAACACTGCACGCCGCCGGCGAGGGCCTGCCCGCGGCCGCGCGAGAACTGCTCGACGAGGCCGAGCACTACGTCTACGACGGCGACCACCGGGCGGGGTGCCGCTGGGCCCGGCGTCCCGCCGTACTCCTGAGGCTTCCCCAGGTCCATGATGCGCGTTCGGGAATCCACGGGCAGGTCCCGCGCTGGGCCCAGACCACCGAGCTGATCGCCGCCACCGACGCGAGCTGGAAGGACGACCGTGGCGGCCTCGGCTACATCGTCACCGACGGCCGCTGGGGCCTGCGTTCCTGGGAGAGCGACCGCTTCGATCCCACCGGCCAGTCGAAGGTGCTGGTCAGCGAGCTGCGTGCGGTGGAGCTGATGTTCGCCGAGGTCGGCGACGTACCCGGGCTCCTGCTGCTGGTCGACAGCCTGCCCGCGCTGCGGTTCCTGCGCGCCTGGCACAAAGGTCGCGTCGGGCTGATGCCGCAGGGCTACGACCTGCGTCCGCGCAGCAGCGGTCCTCCTACTCTGGTACGGCTCGCCCGGCGGGTCTCCACCCTGCCTGGCCTGCGGTTGCGGCACGTGAAGGGCCACTCCCTGCACCAGCTCAACGAGGCCGCGGACTCGCTGTCCAAGATCGGCCGCCGGGGTGACCCGGACGCGCCCGACCGTGCCGACCGGCTCGTGCGCGCCTTCCTGCTCGACTGGCATGAGAAGCGGTCTGCCACTGGCTGACCTGGGACTTCCGCCGATCGGCTCCTCGGCACCGGAATGCGCGGGGACAATGGGTGCTCTCCGCCGACGAGAGGATACCTCCCGCGTGTACGACGAGGACGCGCTCGGCCCTCCGGACCAGATCCGCCCGCACTTTCCGCACGTGGAGACGTGGGTGACCGAGCACCTGTCGCCGATCATCCAGCGCCGCCTCGGCGGACGGCTCACCTGGTGCCCGCGGTGGTGGGCGCACGCCGAGGCGATCTCCCGGCTCACCACCCTGTGGCGGGCCTGGGAGAAGGCCCGCCTGGAGGGCCCTGTCGCGATGTCGGGCTGGTGGCTGAACCACCTCGACCCGCACCTGCAGATCCTGCTGTCGGCCACCGAGGGCCCGTTCGCGGACTGCGGGCCCGACGGCCACGTGGACCTGGCGCCGCTGCCCAGCGAGCCCGCCCCGGACGGCCACTGGCAGGGCTCCCCCTCGTTCGGGGAGGAGTTCCGGGTGCCTGCGGACTGGGCCGAGAACCCGCAGATCGCCTACCAGACGGTCGTCGAACGGATCGGGATCGCCGCCGAACTGTGCACCGAGCTGATCGGCCGCGAGGTCGGCCGTCCCGACCCGAACTCCGCCACGCTGACATCCTGGGCGGAGTCCGCGGACCGGCTGGTGAAGGAGGCGGCGGAGTTGCAGCCGCACGACAACCGGCGGATCCGCCGGCTCAGGACCGAGTGCGATGCCCTGATCGCCGAACTCCGCGAGAACCTGT
>JAOPYM010000025.1 GCA_025964615.1 Actinomycetes bacterium | reverse complement strand
CCCGGCCGCAAGCCCGGGGACTCCGGTTACTACCAGGTCACGGAGAACTATGCGGTCCGGATCTCCAACAGTGGCGAGTACGTCCACGAGAGCGACCCGACCGCCCCCAGCCACGGCTGCATCCACGCGGGCGCGTCCGATGCCCGGTGGTTCTTCGACCAGGCGCAGCGCGGCGACATCGTCACCGTGACCGGTACGGACCGGAAGCTGCAGTGGGACAACGGCTGGGGCTTCTGGCAGCTGTCCTTCGAGCAGTGGAAGAGCGGCAGCAACCTGTGACACCGGAGGCGGATCGATCGCTGTAGGGCAGAGATGCCCTGGTGGCGCGGGTGACGGAGCCCGCGGCCGGTGCATCCGGAGAGGAGACCCTTCGGTGATTTTTCTGGGACTCGTCCTGGCCGGTGCGGCCTTGGCCCTCTGTGCCGGTGTCGCCCTCGACAACGGCTCACCCGCACAGCTGAACACCTTCGGTCACACCGTGCCCGTCGTGACGACCGAGTGGCAGGTCTTCCTTGCCGGAGTCATCGTCGCCATGCTCCTGATGGCCGGCTTGACAGTGATCTTCTTCGGGATAGGCCGGGCGATACGCACGCGCGAGGAGCTCCGGCAGGTCCGTGAGGAGGCCGAGGAGTCCATCTCGGCGCTGCAGCTGCAGAAACGTCAGCTGCAACGCGAGCTCGCTCTCGCCCGCGCCGGAACCGAGCCGGCCCCGCAGGCCGCCGCGCGTTGACAGCTTTACCGGGTAGACGCTTTACCGGGTAGACGCGCGGCCTGGCGGTTCCGCGCTGGCATCGGAGATCTCGCGGGTCGGCAAGCGGGTGTTCCGATCGGCGCGGAACCGCACCTCAGTGCGGCCACGGCGGTCAGCGGTGGGCGTCGCTCTCCGCGCTGCCACCGGCGTCCGGGGCCGTACGTGCCTTGAGGGCCTCGTCCAGCGTGTCGTGGAGTATGAGGATCTTCGAGAGCTGGGTGACGTGGAACACCCGCCGTACCCGCTCGCTGGCGCACACGAAGACCATCCACCCGTCCACGGCGCGCAGCCGGTGATAGATCCCGACCAGCACTCCGAGCCCGGTGGAATCCAGGAAGTCGACGTCGGTCAGATCGATGGCAAACTGTCGGCCGCCGCCATCCAGGAGGGCGAGCAGCGTTTCGCGCAACTCGGGACTGGCGAACACATCGATCTCACCGCTCACCTTCACGATGGCGAGACCTGCGACCGAATGGTGGTCAACAGCGACCTTCACAGTTGCTCCTTTCCGTGGTGACACACGTGGAGGCTGCCCTATACCCAGGTTCCAAAATTCCATTCCTGGCAGGACGTAGCGTGTTCTCATGAGTAACCTCGATCTCCATCCTGACGTATCGGTGTGCGGGGGACGCGGCGCGGTCACCGCGGAGCCGGTCCGTGAGCTCATCGCACCGCGCAGGGTCAGACTCACTGAGAGCACGGAGGTCCGGCGGCTGTTGCCGAGCCTCGGCCGCCGCATGGTCGGCGCATGGTGCTTCGTGGACCACTACGGCCCGGACGACATCGCGCAACAGCCCGGCATGCAGGTACCGGCGCACCCGCACATGGGGCTCCAGACGGTGAGCTGGCTGCTCGACGGCGAGGTGCTGCACAGGGACAGCCTCGGCAGCCTGCAGACACTGCGCCCCGGCGAGCTCGGGCTGATGACCTCGGGGAAGGCGATCGCGCACTCCGAGGAGTCCCCCGCCGGGCACTCCGCGGTGCTGCACGGGGCGCAGCTCTGGGTTGCGCTCCCCGGCGCCGACCGCCACACCGACCCGGCCTTCGAACACCATGCGGAGCTTCCGGTGATCACCTCGGCCGGCCTGCGGGCCACCGTGATCATGGGCGAGGCGGACGGCGCCGTCTCGCCCGGAACCGCCTACACCCCGCTGGCCGGAGTCGATCTGGACCTGTCCCCTGGTGCGGAGGCCCGCTTCCCCGTCGAGCCGGACTTCGAGTACGCGGTGCTGACCTCGTCCGGGACGGTCGAGGTCGACGGGGTTCCGCTCGCCCCGGGCTCGATGCTGTACCTCGGCTGCGGGCGGTCCGAACTGCGGCTGCGCGCCGATACGGAGAGCAGGTTGCTGCTGCTCGGCGGGGAGCCGTTCGAGGAGCGGATCGTCATGTGGTGGAACTTCGTCGCCCGTACCGGCGAGGAGATCACGCAGGCCCGCGAGGCATGGCAGTCCGGCACCCGATTCGGCACCGTCCACGGCTTCGCCGGAACCCCCGTACCCGCCCCGGCCCTCCCGCCGACCCCGCTGAAGCCCCGGGGCCGCACCCGCTGACGCTCCTGGCGGCCAAGCGAGGGATCTTCCCGGCCTAAGGGGCGATCGCGCCGGCTGTCGGCCCGGTCAGCGGGTGCGCAGCGGCCTGGAGAGGTACGGTCTCGGGCTATGAAAGTGCAGCTGACCATGGCGATCGCCGGTCTTACTCTGATCGCCGGATGTAGCAGTTCAAACGGGGCGCATGCCCCCGCGAAGGCCAAGCCGGAGGTCGCAGCGTCTGCGTCCGCGGCGATTGCTCCCGAGGCGGGTACGGCGATCCTGACCATCTCCGGATCGAGCTTCGGCTTGCCGATCACGGTGAACCCGGGTGAGCCCGTCCAGATCGTGAACAAGGACGCGGTGGCGCACACCGTGATCTCGGGCAAGGACATCGACGTCAAGGTCGACGCGAGCGGGAGAGCGAGCTTCACGGCGCCGACGGTGCCCGGCAGCTACCCGCTGACCTGCAAGTCGCTGCCGAGCATGCACGGAACACTCATTGTCAGGGGCGTGTGAGCCCGATCGCCGCCGCCACCTCGGCGGGGTTGCTGATCATGGTGAGGTGCCTGGCTCCGGGGATCAGAACCGGGGCCGGCGCACCGATCCGTACAGCTGTCTCCGCCGGGGCGGCGGCATCGAACACCGGATCCCGGGCGCCGAAGACGACCCGCTTGGGAAGCGGGAGTGTCTTCAGCCCCGCCAGTTCATGAGCCGTAAGGCCCACCACACCCGCGTCCAGCATCGCCCAGACCCCGCTTTCGGCACCCGCGACCTGGAACGGCCGCGTCCAGGCCCGCAGGCCCGCCGCGTCCAGCGGCGGGCAGGCGGGACCGCACTGGCGCGAGTAGATCGAGCGGATCAGCCAGTCCTGGCGGACCGCTAGCCGTAGCAGCGTCGTGCGGTACGGATCCACCAGCAGTTGACGCACCGGGGACCTGGCGCCCGCACCGGTGGACAGGGCGTCACCATCCAGGAAGACCAGCCCGCCCACCTGACCCGGCGCGTCCAGGGTGGCCCTGGCCGCGACGGCCGCACCGCTGGAGTGCCCGACCAGGACGGGCCGCAGGGCGTGCACGGCCTGGTCGAAGGCGAGCAGCTGCCGGGCCAGGTGCCCGGCGTCGTACGGGCCGCGCCGCTCGCTGTAACCGGCCCCGGTGAGGTCCAGGGCGTAGACGCGGTGGCCGGTCCTGGCCAGGTACGGGCCGAGGCGGCTCCAGGTGTCCGCGGACTCGGCGAAGCCGTGCACGAGCACGATCGGGCTGCCGCCGGTCCCCCACTCGAGGTACCGGGTACGGACGTCACCGGCCTGGACGTACGACATACCGCCCGGGATCCGGGCACGGCCCGCGGTGACGGCGTTGAAGATCAGCGACCCGGCGGTGGCGAGCAGGAAGAGGGCTGCCACGGCGATGCCCGAACGCCGCAACCACCGTCGCCACCAGGGCTTTCTCCCCGCAGGGGGTGGGCTGGGGATCATCCACCTGAACACTTCCTGTGAAAGGTAAGAAGAAGATTCACATATTCCTGGGACAACCAAATCACCCCCAGGTGCGTCCTAAACCCCAGTAAGGTCACGTTATATACAGACAAAGGGTAACGGAGTGATTCCGAGGTGAGTCGATGACGGGCAGGATCGGCGCACCGCCGCGACCGGACGAGCGCGAGGTCGAGCGTAGACGCCGCCTCGCCCACCGCCGTCGTAACAAAATACTGATGATCACGGCATATGTCTCGGCCGCGTGCCTGGTACTGATCAGCGGGGCCGGTACCTGGATCTACTTCAAGCTCAACGGCAACATCAAGAGCATCGCGGCCGCGCCGCACGCGAGCGGTGTGCAGGCGGCGGGCACGAACGCGGCCGGGCAGCGCCCCGTGAACGTGCTGATCATGGGCTCGGACACCCGGGCGGGCAAGAACGGCACCGTGGTCGGCGGCGGCCTGAAGGACAGCGCCGGCTACGGCCACTCCGACACCACCATGCTGATGCACATCTCCGCCGACCACCAGCACGCCACCGTGATGAGCATCCCCAGGGACACCGTCACCCAGCTGCCCGCCTGCGCGGGTGGACGCCTCGGCCAGATCAACGCCGCCTACTCGGCCGGCGGTCCGACGTGCGCGCGGACCATGGTCGAGACGCTGACCCACATCTACATCGACCACATGATCATCATCGACTTCAACGGGTTCGTGAAGATGGTCGACGCCATCGGCGGGGTCCCGGTCTGCGTGCCCACGGCCATCAACGACACCATCGGCCACATCAAGCTGAAGGCGGGCTCGTACGTGGTGCACGGCACCGCGGCCCTGGACTACGTACGCGAACGTGAGGCGCTGGGCGACGGCGGAGACCGGTCCCGGATCACCCGCCAGCACGCGTTCATCTCCTCGATGATCAAGAAGATGGAGAGCAACGGGGTACTGCTCAACCCCGCCACCCTGCTCAGTCTCGCGGACGCCGCCACCAAGACCATCACGGTGGACACGGGCCTGAACTCGGTGGGCAAGCTGATGAGCTTCGCCAACTCGATCAAGGCCATCCAGCCCTCGAAGATCAAATTCTTCACGGTGAAGACGCAGAACTACCCGGTGACGATGCCGAACTACGCCACCTGGAAGATGCAGCTGGCGCTGGTGCATCCGGACGCGGACGCCGAGTTCGCCGCCCTGGCCCAGGACGCGGCCGTCGACACCTCGACCAAGAGCGCCTCGCCCAAGCCGAAAGCCGCCGTCGCCTCCGGCAAGGGCATCACGGTCAACGTCTTCAACGGCACCACCATCCAGGGGCTCGGCGGACGGGTCGCCACGGCCCTTCGCACCCACCACTACACGGTGCCCGCCGCCACCACCGCCAGCTCGACGGCCCACACGACCACGATCGTCGAGTACGCGCCCGGTCAGTACGCCCACGCCAAGACCCTGGCCAAGCTGTTCGCCGGCGCCCAGCTGAAGTCCATGAGCGGCACCGGCATCGACCTGGTCATCGGAACCGACCAGGCCTCGGGCGTCGTCGCGGGCGGCCCCGCGAAGGCCCCCACCACGATCACCAACGCCCGCAGCGCCACCGTCAGCGCCTGCACCGGCCTCACCTCCGGCGACTAACCCGTTGCTGTCCTTGGGGTGACGGTCAGATGGTGGTGAAGTCGCCGTGGCGGCCGGCGCCGGAGGCGAAGCGGGCGGCGCCGGTGACGGCATCGGCGAGGGACTCCATGCCATGGCGGAGTTCACCGGCCATCGCGTCGTCCTCGGTGAGGCCGTCCTGTTCGAGAGCCGACAGGCGGTCGCCGCGCAGGCAGGTCTGCGGGAAGCGGGCGACCTCGGCGGCCAGCTCCTCGGCCGCGCGGCGGGCCTCGCCGGGCGGGACGAGCCGGTTCGCGAGACCGATGTCGTACGCCTCCTGAGCCGGGACCGGGCGGCCCGTCAGGATCAGGTCCATGGCGCGGCTCTGGCCGATCAGCCTGGGCAGCCGTACGGTCCCACCGTCGATCAGCGGCACACCCCAGCGGCGGCAGAACACCCCGAACACCGCGTCCTCCTCGGCGACCCGCAGGTCACACCAGAGGGCCAGCTCCAGGCCGCCCGCGACGGCGTGACCGGAGACCGCGGCGATGACGGGCTTGGACAGCCGCATCCGGGTCGGGCCCATCGGGCCGTCCCCGCCTGCGGTGACCTGGTTGCCCCGGGGAGTGCCGAGGGCCTTGAGGTCCGCGCCCGCACAGAACGTGCCGCCCGCACCCCACAGCACCGCCACCGAGGCCTCGTCGTCGGCCTCAAAGGCCCGGAAGGCGTCGGCCAGCGCGCCCGCGGTGGGCCCGTCCACGGCGTTACGGGCCTCGGGCCGGGACAGGATGACGGTGGTGACCGGCCCTTGGCGTTCAACCCGTACCGACATCTAGTGCTCCTTGGTGAAGTGTTCCTCGGGTACCTCGATGAACAGCGCGGCCGCCCGTACGACCATCGGGCCCTCGGGCGAGCCGATGCGGCCCTCGGCCTCCAGGTAGGCCTTGCGGCCGTCGACGCCGGTGCACCACGAACGCAGGTGGACCGTGGAGCCGACCGGTACCGGGCTGAGGAAGTCGGTCTCGAGCCGCCCGGTGACGTACCGCGAGCCGAGCATCCAGGCCGCCGTGCCCAGCGCCTCGTCCATGGCCGCGGCGAGCACCCCGCCGTGCGCGAGCCCCGGGGCGCCCTGGTGCCCGTCGGAGACGGTGAACTGGGACTGCACGACGCCCCCGGCGGACGCGGTGCGCAGCAGCTTCAGCCCGTTCGCAGCCTCCGAACCGCATCCGAAGCAGCTCTCGTAGTCTACGGAATGCTCAGCCGACCTGACCATCAGGATCGGCTGAGGGGCCGGGACGGGGGCACCCGGCGGCGGGGTGGTCACCGCCGAGGCAGGGCCAGAGCGCTTGGTCGGGGTCGTCATCGTGCGGGCCTCCGCGGAGATACAGAACGGTATTCGGTACCCCTGAGGCTACGTGAGCGTTCAACGATCGAGATCCAGCGCACCCCCGTCAGAGCACCGCGCGAGCGGAGCGAGCGCCAGCAGCTAGGAGGCGGAGGTCGTGGGGGGCTTCGGGGGCGGCGAAGGTGAGGAGACGGGCGCCCTCTTCGGTCAGTTCGTCGATATCCGAAGGAGTGAGCGGCGAGAAGGGCGAGACGACCAGGGTGGCGGTGCCGCGAGTGCGTTCGATGCTCCACAGGCCCCGGGCGAAGCCGTCGACCAGGATGGTGGACGGGATGAGGCCGTTCTTGCTGGAGAGCACCCGGGGACGGTGCTCGTCGGACATGATCCGGGTACGGTCGGCGTGGGACAGCAGGATGTTGTCGAACTCGGCCATGAAGCGCACCGGTGCCGGGGTCTCGGGCGACGGCCGGGGGGCGTCCGGCAGGTCGTACAACTCCTTGCCCGCCACGTCCCGGAAAACGCGGAGTTCAGGGCGGAGCCTCGCGACCACCACGTTCAGCCGGGTCAGCCCGGACCATGCCTGGATGTCCTTGACGGTGGCGGGGCCGAAGGCCGCCAGATAGCGCAGCACCATCTCCTCCAGCGACGAGCCGGCGAGCGGGCCGCCGAGCCAGGACTCGGCCGAGGTGTGGGTGGCCTGACCGCTCTGGCCCCACAGGCCGCGCGGCGGAACCTGGACGAGCGGCACCACGCTCCGTACCCCCTGAGAAAGCGCGGGGGGGTCGTGTGCGGGCCACTGCGGGGCGAGCGCCGCGGCGAGTTCCGCGAAGGTGCGTGGCCGCTCCTCCACCAGCGCGCGGCCGGCGGCGCCGAGTGCGTCCAGATCGACCCCTGTCAGGGCCTTGCCGAACGAACCCTTCAGCGCCCGGTCCAGCATGGGTTGCAGCAGCGGCCGCAGGCGCAGGCAGTCCCGGGCGGACACCAGGTGGATGGTCCCGCGCATGAGGGCGATCCGTACGACCTCGCGGGAGACGATCAGCGAGGCCAGGTCGTCGGGGCCGAAGTCCGCGATCCGGTTCCAGAGACCGAAGTACGGCGGCATCGCGGCCTGTGCCTGAAGGCCGACCAGGTGCTCGATCACCGAGACCGAGGACGCCGCCGACCTGGAGAGCAGCAGCTGCCGGGCGAGCAGCGCCCGGTTGAGCGCCAGCGGCGTGAGCGTTTCTTCGGCTGACATTGACATCCTCTTCGATCCGGATCGCACTTACATGATTACATTGTTACCATCACGCCAGCATCAGCGGATCAGGGTAGGTAACCGACATGACCGAGATTCCAAGTCTGTACGAGTGGGCGGGCGGCTCTGAGGCGTTCGAACGGCTCACCGAGGCGTTCTACACGCAGGTGCTCAAGGACGATCTGATCGGGCCCCTCTTCCGGGGCATGGACCCGGGACACCCGAAGTATGTCGCCATGTGGCTCGCCGAGGTCTTCGGCGGACCCGAGACGTACACCCGCGAACGTGGCGGCTACCCGCACATGGTCGGCCGGCACCTGGGCAAGGCCATCACGGAACCGCAGCGGCGGCGCTGGGTGAACCTGCTGCTCGACGCGGCCGACGAGGTCGGGCTGCCGGACGACCCCGAGTTCCGGGCGGCCTTCGTGAGCTACATCGAATGGGGCACCCGGCTCGCGCACGCCAACTCCCAGCCCGGCGCCACCCCGCCGATGCAGGCACCCGTTCCGCGCTGGGGTTGGGGCGTAGCGCCGCCATATCGACCAGAATGAGGTCCATGAAAGAGACCGAAGACCGGCGCCCCGTCGTGCTGGCCGTCGACGACGATCCTCAGGTACTGCGCGCGATCCGGCGGGACCTGCGCCGCTCGTACTCCGGGAGGTACCGGATCGTCACGGTGGCGTCCGCGGCCGAGGCGCTCGATGTCCTCGACGACCTCGTCGGGCGCAAGGACGAACCGGCTCTGCTGCTCTCGGACCAGCGGATGCCGGAGACCAACGGGGTGGAGTTCCTGCGGCGGTCGCTCGCCCTCTTCCCCGACGCCCGGCGAGTGCTCCTCACCGCGTACGCCGACACCGACGCGGCCATCGCGGCGATCAACGAGGCCCGCCTCGATCACTACCTGATGAAGCCCTGGGACCCCCCGGAGGAGCGGCTCTACCCCGTACTCGACGATCTGCTGGACGACTGGCAGGCGGCACGGCCCGCCAAGTACCAGGGCATCACGGTGATCGGGTTGAAGTTCAACGCCGCCACCCACGACGTCCGCGACTTCCTCACCCGCCAGCTGGTGCCGTTCAGGTACCGGGACGCCGACGCTTCGGTCGACCTCGCGCTGCCGATCGTCGAGTTCCCCGACGGCACCGTGCTCGCGGCGCCCTCCCAGCAGGAACTGGCCGCCAAGCTGGGCCTGTCCACCACCGCCGAGCGGCAGGCGTACGACCTGGTGATCATCGGTGCCGGGCCGAGCGGGCTGGCGGCGGCGGTGTACGGCGCGTCCGAAGGGCTCAGCACCATCGCGGTCGAGCAGGAGGCGCCCGGCGGGCAGGCGGGCACCAGTTCCCGGATCGAGAACTACCTCGGGTTCCCCTCCGGGCTGTCCGGCGGGCAGCTGGCCAGCCGGGCCACCCAGCAGGCCAAGCGGCTCGGCGCGGAGATCCTCACCCCCCAGGAGGTGGTCTCCATGCGCATCGAGGACTCGGTCAAGGTGCTGACCCTCGCGGACGGCACGGAGATCACCGCGCAGGCGCTGATCCTGGCGACCGGGGTGAGCTACAACAGGCTCGACGTGCCCGGCGCCGCCGAGCACGAGGGGGCCGGGCTCTACTACGGCGCCGCGCTGACCGAGGCGAAGTCGTGCGAAGGCCAGACCGTGTTCATCGTGGGCGGCGCCAACTCGGCCGGTCAGGCCGCGATGTTCTTCGCCGACCACGCCGCGCGGGTGGTGATGCTGATCCGCGGCGGCTCGCTGGAGAAGAGCATGTCGCAGTACCTCATCGAGCAGATCGGGGCGACCCCGAACATCTCGGTACGGACCGGTACGTCGGTGGTGGCCCTGGAGGGGGAGGGGCGGCTTGAGCGGATGCGCCTGCGCAGTGACGGCACCGAGTCGGTGGTGGACGCGGACGCGGTGTTCACCTTCATCGGCGCGGCCCCCCGTACCGACTGGCTGCCGCCGGAGCTGATCCGGGACGAGCGCGGTTTCGTCTGCACCGGCGCCGACCTGACCGCCGACCTGCTGACCGCCGCGGGCTGGCCGCTGCCCCGGCCGCCGTTCCTCCTGGAGACCAGCCTGCCCGGTGTCTTCGCGGTCGGGGACGTACGGGCCGGAGCGATGCGCCGGGTCGCCTCGGCTGTCGGCGAGGGCGGGATGGCAGTGGCATTCACCCACCAGTACTTGGCCGGGACATGACCTACCCGGGGTAGGACCCGTTGTGACATCGAGAAGGAGATTCTGATGACCGCCTGTACCCACCTGGACGAGGTGAGGGACGTGGAACCCGGTACTCCGCAGGGCTGCCAGGAGTGCCTGGAGGCCGGTGGCGGCTGGGTGCATCTGCGCATGTGCCTGTCGTGCGGGCACATCGGGTGCTGCGACTCCTCGCCCAGCCGCCATGCGACCCGCCACCACGTGACCACCGGCCACCCCATCGTGGCCTCGTTCGAACCAGGCGAGACCTGGGCGTGGTGCTATCCCGACGAGCTCGTCTTCGACCCGGCCCCCAAGCCCCTGCCTCGTTGAGTCGTAGCACTACGGATTGGTAAGTTGACGACGTGGACCCCACGCCGATCCTTGACGTGCTGCCCCGTGGCCGGCACCGTCTGACGCGCGAGCAGGTCGTCGCGTCACAGCGCGGCCGGTTGCTCGTCGGCATGGCCGAAGTCGTGGCCGAGCGGGGCTATGCCCACACGTCCGTGGCCGATGTGCTCAAGCGGGTACGGGTGTCGCGTGAGACGTTCTACGAGCACTTCACCGACAAGCAGGACTGCTTCCTGGCCGCGTTCAACAAGGGCGACGACCTGCTCGAGTCGGCCGTCCGCGAGGCCACCGGGCCTCGGGACCTGCCTGCCATGGAACGTTTCGAACGCGCGCTGACCGCCTACCTCGAACTGATGGCATCCGAGCCGGCGATCGCCAAGACCGCCCTCGTCGAGAGCTACGCGGCCGGGCCCGAGGTGACCGCCCGCCGCTTCGAGGTGCAGGCCGGCTGGATCGAACTGTTCAGCGAGATCCTCACCGAGGACGAGCGCTGGCGCGCGCTGCCCGATCCGCTGTTCACCTGTCAGCTCCTGATCGGCGGGGTCGGCACGATGGTCACGGCCCATCTGGCCGCTGGGAACCACGAGGCCGTCCCCGGCCTCCGTACCCCCGTCCTCGCCCTCCTCGAAGCGCTGCTCGCCTAATGGGAGCTACCGGGTCAAGATCATTTGCTGCTCAAGGCCCGGCCCTCCTCGAAGAAGGCGGGCACCTCCGTGAGCAGCCGGAGCGGGCGCGCCGCGCCGAAGGGCATGTTCCAGAAAGCGCCCTGCCGCGGCGTCCAGGGCCCGACATAGGCGTACGGCTCCGGTATCGCCCCATCGCCCGGCGACACCCCGTAGTTGACCTCGTCCAGGGTGATCGCCAGGTCGAAGTGCTCGGGCCACAGCACCCGGTCGGCGGACGGCGCGAAGGCATACAGGGCCGCGTCGCCCACCGCCAGGCAGTGCGCGATCGCGTCGGCCGCCAATGCCTCGATCTTGATGAGGTCTCCCGGCATGACCCCGGAGCCGTCGGAGTACACCCCCTCCGGCGCGCCGACCTCGATCCCCGCCGCCCTGCCCACCTCGGTGTAGGTCCCGGTCAGCGGCCACCGGGCCGTACCCGCGACCAGCCAGCCGCCCTCGACCCGCAGGTCGGGCTCCATCCTGGTGCCGAATCCGCCGGGCAGGACCCGGAGCTTGATCGTCCCGCTCCGCCGGAACTGGGGCCCGGACAGCAGCAACTCCGCAACCCCGTGCAACGAACGCCTCGTGGTCTCCATGAACCCATACTGCCCCTACGGCCACGCGCGTTGGCCGAACGGAGCGGAAACGGGAAGACTCTGCCCCGTACGCACGGGCGCAGAGAGGCGGTCAGCATGGCACAGCAGGTCAGAGGGGTCATCGCATCCGGCAGGGGCGAGCCGGTACGGATCGAGACCATCATCGTCCCGGACCCCGGACCTGGGGAGGCCGTGGTACAGGTGCAGGCGTGTGGCGTCTGCCACACCGACCTGCACTACCGCGAGGGCGGCATCAACGACGACTTCCCGTTCCTGCTCGGCCACGAGGCCGCAGGCGTGGTCGAGTCGGTCGGCGAGGGAGTCACCGAGGTGGCGCCCGGCGACTTCGTGATCCTCAACTGGCGGGCCGTCTGCGGGCAGTGCCGGGCCTGCCTGCGGGGGCGTCCCTGGTACTGCTTCAACACCCACAACGCGACCCAGAAGATGACACTGCTGGACGGGACGGAGCTGTCCCCGGCGCTCGGCATCGGGGCGTTCGCGGACAAGACCCTGGTGGCCGCCGGGCAGTGCACGAAGGTCTCGGCCGAGGCCTCCCCCGCCGCCGCGGGGCTGCTCGGCTGCGGCGTGATGGCGGGCCTCGGCGCGGCCCTGAACACCGGGAACGTCGGCCGCGGCGACACCGTCGCCGTGATCGGCTGCGGTGGGGTCGGCTCGGCCGCCGTGATGGGCGCACGGCTGGCGGGCGCGGCCCGGATCATCGCCGTGGACGTGGACGCCAGGAAGCTGGACACCGCACGCGGGCTCGGCGCCACGCACACCGTCGACGGCCGGTCGGCCGACGTCGTGGCGGCGGTACGGGAGCTGACCGGCGGGTTCGGGGCCGACGTGGTGATCGACGCGGTCGGCAGGCCCGAGACGTACGAGCAGGCCTTCTACGCCCGTGACCTGGCCGGCACTGTCGTGCTGGTCGGGGTCCCGACTCCGGAGATGCGCCTCGACCTGCCGCTCCAGGAGGTGTTCGGGCGCGGCGGGTCGCTGAAGTCGTCCTGGTACGGCGACTGCCTGCCGTCCAGGGACTTCCCGATGCTGATCGACCTCTACCTGCAGGGCCGGCTCGATCTCGACGCGTTCGTCTCCGAGACCATCACGCTGGACGGGATCGAGGAGGCGTTCGCCAAGATGCACCACGGCGACGTCCTGCGTTCGGTGGTGGTCCTGTGATCGGCCACCTGGTCACCTCGGGGACGTTCTCGCTGGACGGCGGTACCTGGGAGGTCGACAACAACGTCTGGCTGGTCGGTGACGACCGCGAGGTGATCGTCATCGACGCCGCCCACGACGCCTCCGCCATCCTCGCGGCGGTGGGTGACCGCCGGCTCCTGGGGGTCGTCTCGACCCACGGCCACGACGACCACATCGACGCGGCCCCCGCGCTGGGCGTCCCGGTGCTGCTGCACCCCGCCGACCTGATGCTCTGGAAGGCCAGGCACCCCGACGTGCTCCCGTCGGGTGAACTCGCCGACGGTCAGCTCATCACCGCCGGAGGCGTCGACCTGCGGGTCCTGCATACTCCGGGCCACAGTCCGGGTGGGGTCTGCCTGTACGCGCCCGACCTGGGCGTGCTGTTCTCCGGCGACACCCTGTTCGCGGGCGGCCCGGGTGCTACCGGCCGGTCCTTCTCGGACTTCCCGACGATCATCGACTCGATCCGGGACCGGCTCCTCGCCCTGCCGCCCGAGACGGTCGTGCACACCGGGCACGGGGACTCCACCACCATTGCCGCCGAGTCCCCGCACCTGTCCGAATGGATAGCCCGAGGCCGTTGACCCGTGGCGTTTTCCGCACCGTTTCTTCAAGAGGTGCGGGAAACGCCAGCCTCTATTGGACGACTCAACGAGCGGAACGGTTGACGAGGTCAGGAGCGGAACGTGCGGAGGATGGTGTCGAAGTCGCGGTAGTGGGGGGTCCAGCGGGCGTCGGGGGCCACGACGAGCAGGTCGTAGCCGTCCGCGCGGGTCTCCAGGCTGTGCATCCCGGCCGAGGTGTACTCCCACTCGGCGCCGCCGTCGGAGGCCTCGAGGCGGATGCTGTGCAGGCCTGGCGAGCGCTTTTGGGCGGCCTGTAGTGCGGCAAGCGGGTCGCCGGTCACGCGGCTGATGCGTAGAAAGCGGTTCATGCCCCGGTCCTGCCAGTAGATGCCGTCGGCTTTCACCGCCCGGGTCCAGCCGGCCGGGATGTCGATCGCGTATCCGGCGTCCTCCCGGTAGGTGACGGTGCCTGCGGTGGCACCCGTCGGCCGCAACAGCACGGTCTCACCGGACCCGACCGACGACCAGCGGGCCGACCAGGCGCCGCCCATGACGACGATCGCGACCAGCGCGGCGACGGTCGCCATGGCGCCGGCCCGGGGCCTGCGCCTCGGTAGCTCGAAACGGACCCTGTCGAGCAACTCGGCGGCATCCTCGGCGCCGAGCCGGGAGTCCACGTCCTTGCGGAGTAGCCCGTCGATCACCTGCCGGAGCGGCCCGGCCTGCCGGGGCGGCTGGTATTCGTCGATCAGCACCGCGAGCAGGGAGGCCAGCGCCTCGGACCTGCCGAACGGCGACCGGCCCTCGACGGCGGTGTACAGCAGCGCGCCGAGCGCCCACAGGTCTGAGGCCTCGGTGACCTCATCGCCCCTGGCCTGCTCCGGCGAGATGTACGCCGGGGAGCCCTCAAGGCCGGTCTTCTCGCCCTGCAGGCTGGCGAGCCCGAAGTCGGTGAGCACCACCCGGCCGTCAGCCGACAGGAGCACGTTGCTGGGCTTCACGTCCCGGTGCAGCATCCCCAGGGCGTGCACAGCACAGAGCACCGACAGGACCTGGCAGCCGATTTCGGCCACCCGCCTCGGCGCGAGCGGCCCGTCCCGGTCGATGACCTGCTGCAGCGACGAGCCCCGGATCAGCTCCATGACGATCCAGGTCCGGTCGCCGGACGCCAGGACGTCGTGCACGGTGACCACTCCGGGGTGGTCGAGCCTGGCGGTGGCGCGGGCCTCGCCGACGACCTGGCCCGGGACCTCCTTGATGGCGACATCCCTTTCGAGGAGTTCGTCACAGGCCCTCCAGACGGTGCCCATCCCCCCATGGCCGACGACAGAGAGCAGCCGGTAGCGCCCCTCAAGCCGATCCTCCATAGCGTGGTTATGCGGCAGAACGGCCCCATGCCACACTCCCTGCCAGGAAGATCATTTATTGCGGGATTGGACAGTCGGCTCGAAATGTAGTTGGTTAGCACTAAACAACTAATCTTCCCCCCGGAGGTCCGGCCGTGCGCTCGTACAAGTGGGTGGCACTGAGCAACACGACGCTCGGGATGCTGCTCGCGATGGTCAACTCGTCCATCGTGATCATCTCCCTACCCGCGATCTTCCGGGGAATCCACCTGAACCCGCTGGAGGCCGGGAACGTCAGCTACCTGCTCTGGATCCTGATGGGATACATGCTGGTCGCGGCGGTACTGGTGGTCACGCTGGGGCGGCTCGGCGACATGTTCGGCCGGGTCCGCATCTACAACGCGGGCTTTGCGGTCTTCACGGTCGGCACGATCCTGCTCGCGCTCGACCCCTTCCAGGGCGGCGGCGGCGCGATGTGGCTGATCGCCTGGCGCCTGGTGCAGGGCGTCGGCGGCGCGATGCTGATGGCCAACTCCTCGGCGATCCTCACCGACGCCTTCCCGGCCGGCCAGCGCGGCCTGGCCATGGGCACCAACCAGGTCGCCGGGATCGCCGGGCAGTTCCTCGGCCTGGTGCTCGGCGGGCTGCTCAGCCAGGTCGACTGGCGGCTCACGTTCTTCGTCTCCGCGCCGCTCGGCGTGATCGGCACCGTCTGGTCGTACAAGAGCCTGCGCGAGCTGGGCAGCCGCGGTCAGATCAAGATCGACTGGCTGGGCAACATCTCCTTCGCGGTCGGGCTGACCGCGCTGCTCGCCGGCATCACCTACGGCATCCAGCCGTACGGCGGCCACAGTCAGGGCTGGACCAACCCGTGGGTGCTCACCGGGCTGATCGGCGGGACCCTGACCTTGATCGCGTTCTGCGTGATCGAGATCCGGGTGGAGCAGCCGATGTTCCACCTCAGCCTGTTCAAGATCAGGGCGTTCGCGGCGGGCAACGCCGCCTCGCTGTTCACCGCCATCTCCCGTGGCGGCATGCAGTTCATGCTGATCATCTGGCTGCAGGGCATCTGGCTGCCGCTGCACGGCTACAACTACGAGGAGACCCCGCTGTGGGCGGGGATCTACCTGCTACCGCTGACGGTCGGCTTCCTGGTCGCCGGGCCGCTGTCCGGTCATCTCTCCGACCGGCACGGGGCCCGGGCGTTCGCCTCCGGCGGGATGGTGCTCTGCGGGCTCGGGCTGCTCGGGCTGCTGCTGATCCCGACGAACTTCGGGTACGTCTGGTTCGGCGCACTGATCTTCCTCATCGGGGCCGGCTCCGGGCTGTTCCTGGCCCCGAACTCCGCCGCCGTGATGAACAGCGTCCCCGCCGACAAGCGCGGTGCGGCGAGCGGCATGGCGGCGACCTTCATGAACGCCGGGATGGTGCTGTCCATCGGGGTGTTCTTCTCCCTGATGGTCGCCGGCCTCTCGTCCACACTGCCGCATACCCTGACCTCGGGGCTCACCCAGCACGGGGTGCCGTCCGGGGTCGCACAGCAGCTGGGCGCACTGCCTCCGGTGGGCACCCTCTTCGCGGCGTTCCTCGGCTACAACCCGATCCAGAGCATGCTCGCCCCCACCGGCGTGCTCACCCACCTCTCCCCCGCGAACGCCCACACCCTGACGGGCCGCTCGTACTTCCCGCAGCTCCTTTCGGGGCCTTTCCATCACGGGCTCGTCATCGTGTTCTCGCTCGCCATCCTCATGTCGCTGGCCGCCGCGTTGGCGTCCGTGCTGCGCGGACGGCACTTCGTCCACGATGATGCTCACGGGACGGCGGCCCCCCTGGCCGCTGCCGTGAGTGGGCGGGAATCTTGACAGAAGAGCTGATCGACACAGAACTGGCCGCCCGCCTGCGGGTCGTACTGGCCCGGTTGAACAGGCGGCTGCGCCGATCCGGCGAGCCCGGCCTGAGTTCCGGGCAGATCTCCGCGCTGGCCGCCATCGAGGCCATCGGACCTGCCAGGAACAGTGATCTGGCCGCGTACGAGGGGGTGAGCGCTCCCACGTTCAGCCGCCTGATGACCTCACTCGAAACGCTGTGCCTGATCTCCCGCGAGTCGGACCCCGCCGATGGGCGGGCCAGCATGCTCGCCCTCACCCCGCAGGGCGTTGACCTGCTGGAACGGCTCCGCACCGAACGGTCGGCCTTCCTGGTCGAACGGCTGGGGTCGCTCTCCGGCCACCAGCGGGCCGCCCTGGCCGCCGCGCTGCCCGCTCTGGAGGCGCTTGCCGGGCCGTGAGGGACCCGGCGCGGAACATTGCGCGACCCGGCAGTGTTATGGTCCTATCAGCACCAGAAGGTCCCGCTCGGCGGTGACGGTGCGTCTCGGTCGTCATACCGAAGTGGCTATGTACCAACAGGCCGCACACAGTGATATCTGGGGGACGACCACTAAGCCCCGAGCACGCCCAATCTGAGTGGCGCAGCTCGCTCCATCCTTGCCGCGTACGGGTTGTACGCGAGCCCTCATCAAGGGATCGTCCTTGACACTCACCGAACTCCCCCCACAGACCGTTCCCGGTCAGCGGACCGCCGTCGCAGAGACGGTGATCCCGGTCGCCGGAATCCTCGCGGTCCAGGACAACCACGCGTTCATCCGCACCTCCGGGTACCTGCCCGGGCACTCCGACGTCTACGTCACCATCCAGCAGGTCGCCAAGTTCCAGCTGCGCCCGGGCGACGTCGTCCGCGGCTCGGCCCGCCCCGCGCGCTCCGGCGGGCGGGAGAAGTTCCCGGCCCTGGTCGGCGTGGACACCGTCAACGACCTCGCCCCCGGCCACGAGCGGCCCGAGTTCAACAAGCTCACCCCGCTCTACCCGGACGAGCGGCTCCGCCTGGAGACCAGCGCGGTCACCCGGCTCATCGATCTGGTCGCCCCGATCGGCAAGGGCCAGCGCGGCCTCATCGTCTCGCCCCCCAAGGCCGGTAAGACGATGGTCCTGCAGGCCCTCGCGCACGCCATCACCACCGACAACCCCGAGTGCCACCTCATGGTCGTGCTCATCGACGAGCGCCCCGAAGAGGTCACGGACCTGCAGCGTTCCGTGCAGGGCGAGGTCATGTTCTCGACCTTCGACCGGCCCGCCGAGGAGCACACCGCCCTCGCCGAGCTCGCCGTGGAGCGCGCCAAGCGGCTCGTCGAACTCGGCCACGACGTGGTCATCCTGCTCGACTCGATCACCCGCCTGGGCCGCGCGTACAACATCTCGGCGCCGTCCAGCAGCCGCATCCTCACCGGTGGCGTGTCCTCGGCCGCGCTCTACCCGCCCAAGAAGTTCCTCGGCGCCGCCCGCAACATCGAGAACGGCGGCTCGCTCACCATTCTGGCCACCGCGCTCGTCGAGACCGGCTCGATGATGGACACCGTCCTGTTCGAGGAGTTCAAGGGCACCGGCAACATGGAGCTCAAGCTCGACCGTTCCCTCGCCGACAAGCGGATCTTCCCGGCGGTGGACGTGAAGGCCTCCGGCACGCGCCGCGACGACCTCCTGATGGCCCCCGAGGAGCTGGCTCTGACGTGGCGGCTGCGCCGCGTCCTCGACGCCCTCACCGACCAGCAGGCCACCGAGCTCCTGATCGAGAAGATCCGGGACACCGGGTCGAACGCCGAGTTCCTGCTGCAGATCCGCCAGACGACGCCCGGGGCCTGAGTCAGGACTCAGTCTGCCGCCGGAGGCAGTCGGTCAGCCCGGCCCGGAGCCTGGCGATCTCGGTACGGAGCCGGGGGGCGGCCTCCCCTGACAGGTCGCTGTCGATCAGGTCGAGTTGCGCCCTGCGGAGCCTGGTGACCAGGTCGTAGGACTCGCCGCTCGACATCCAGCGACGTTCGGCGCGCCGCCACTTGCGGTGGGTGAGGAGCTCGTCCTCCCCGCGCAGCAGCACCCCGTTGCGCACCTCCGCCCCGGCCACCTGCCGGAACCGGCCGAGATAGCGGTGCCGCAGCACGCGGTAGAGCAGCACGGCACCGACGAGCAGCGGCAGGCCCTTCGCCATGTTGATCAGCAGGCCGCCCTCCAGGAACGGCGAGTTCCACCAGCAGTGCATCGCCATGGCCAGGAGGTATCCGGCCAGCGCGACCAGCACCCGGCCGGGCAACCGGCGGTCGGTGCGGCCGGTCAGATAGCCGAGGCCCGCGCCGCTCACCGCGGTGAACGTCCAGTGGCTCCACCACGCCCCGAAGACCACCCGGGCGAAGAAGGAGCCGAAGGCGGCCCCGACGTCCATGGTGGCGCCGGTCAGCACGATCGTGTTGAACACGTAGAGGAAGTCCTCGATGACCTGGAAGCCCACGCCGACCAGGGCGCCATACCCGTACCCGTCGAGCGAACCGCGGATCGCGCGCGGCGCCAGCAGCACGAGCACCGCGACCCCGAGCAGCTTGAGGGTCTCCTCGTCGACGGGGGCGGCGATCGCCGCACCCCAGCTATCGGTGATCTTCAGGCCGACGGTCTTGCTGAGGATGCCGATGAACGCCGTGTTGGCGATCAGCGCGACCCCGCAGGCGGCGGTGGCCCCCCAGATTGTCGCGAACAGGGCGTACGGCTTGGGCCGGGACCTCGCCGGGTGCAGCCTCCGGAAGAACCAGAACCCGAAGACCAGCACCGGGAACAGCATGAGCAGCCCGGCCGCCGCGCCGCCCGGGAACGCGCCCATCGCCGGGCGCAGTTCCTGGCCCATCAGCAGCGCGCCGAGCAGGCACGCGGGCAGCCACAGCCAGAACCCCGGCTGCCGCAGGACAGCCGTCACGAACCCGTACCGGCGAACCGGATGGACCGGATCATGGTCTGGATCTCGCCGTTCTTCTTCGCGAAATCGTGCGCCGGGCCCGCCGCGACGACCTCGGCGCCGAGGCCGTCATGCGCGAACACCACGGCGATACCGATCTGCCCTTCACCGGTGAGCCCACCCCTGAGGCCGGGCACTCCCTGGGCGGTCCGGGTCGGCAGGGGGTTCTCCATCAGTTTCGCGTCCCACTCCAGCGGTACGAGCCTGCCGAGGCCGTCCCAGAGCGGCACCGCGTCCGGGTCCCCGGGCGCGAGCACCACCGACAGCCGGAACATCGTCGCGTCCTTGGCCACGGTGAGCTGCTGGGACAACGAACTGCCGTCGGTGTCCAGGATCCAGCCCGGCACGGTTGTCAACCGCACCGGACGCAGTCCCTTGGCGCCGGGCCGGCCGACCGCCAGCACCGTTCCCGGCGGCAGCGGGGTCCCGTCCGGGATCGCGTCATCGATCTTGGGAAGTCCCAGTCCGAAGGCTGCCAGCACAGCCGTCAACCCCGCCGTACTCCGGACCCCGTTACGGGTCGTGACCATTCATATCCCCCGAGTGCTCTTGAGGTTTCGATTCCCAGCCCTACCAGTAGCAAACCGGCCTCGTTGAGTCGTGGCGTTTCCCGCACCGAATCGCGGAACAGTCGGGAAACGCCAGCCTCTATTGGACGAGTCAACGGTGCGTCAGCGGGGTTCTTCGGTGCGGGAGCGGGTGGCCTGGGTGACGCCGGCGGCGGTGTAACAGTGGTCGAAGGCCTGGAGAACGGCGGGCCAAGTGCAGCCGGCCGGCTCGGTCGCGCGGTTATGGGCGGTGATGGTGTTACGGAGGTCGTGGTCGGTGGCCAGCCGGAAGAGGGCGGCGGACAGGCCGGCGAAGCCCAGGCCGAGGAGCCCCTCGCGGCCCGACGTGACGAAGTCGGCGACCCCGGTGCCCGCCTGGGCGACCACCGGCACCCCGGCCAGCCGGGCCTCCAGGGCCGCGAGGCCGAACGACTCCCTGGCCGCCGGGGCGAGGAACACATCGGCGCCCGCCAGTACGTCCCGGACCTCCGCACGGTCGAGCCGGCCGGTGAGGTGCAGCCAGCCGCCCATGCCGTGCCGCCGCGCGTACCGCTCCATCGCAGGGCGTGCCGGGCCGTCGCCGACGACGGTCGCCCGGATCGGCGCTCCGGCCCGTACCGCAGCCAGCAGCTTGAGCAGCGTCAGCGGCTCCTTGCGCGGGGCGAGGCGGCCCACCGCGACCACGTGCACGACGTCTCCCGCAGCGACCCGCCCGGCACCGGAGGCGTCCCGCCAACTGCCCGAGTCGATGCCGTTGGAGACGACCTCGATGGGCACCCTGCCGCGGACCACCGAGCGGATCGGCGCCGCCGCGGCCTCACTGACGGTCGTGACGACGAACCCGTCCCGGCGCCAGCCCGCGAACAGCGCCCGGTAGCTGAGCTCGCTGATCGGCCCCCACAGGCTGTGCACGGTCATCACCGTGGGCACCTGGGCGCGCAGGGTCCGCCGTACCGCCCGCCACGCGAACGGGGAGACCGCGCCGGCATGCACGTGCACCACATCGGGGGTCAGGTCGCGGAGCAGACCACGCAGCGAACCACCGATCGGCAGTTCCCAGGGCAGTGGGGCGACGATCCGGTGGACCCGGGGGTCGTGCGACGCACCGGGCGTCGCGGTCGCGATGGCCACATCATGGCCGGCGGCGTGCTGGGCGCGGGCCAATTCGTCCACTTGCACCTCGATCCCACCCAGCCTCGGCAGGAAGCAGTCGCTGACATGGAGGATCCTCACAGTTCCGCAGTCTTGGAGATGTCTCCCTGCTTCGGGCGCATTCCGCCACTCCCGAGTCATTGTTTTGACGAACCACTGGCCTGATCTTCACTCTCCCCCCACGTTGGGCGCCCCGGCAACGGGCATCAAGATCCGGTGCGACGGACCTGTGTGTTCTTTCACGCCCATCCCGACGATGAGGCGCTCCTGACGGCCGGGACGATGGCGCGACTGGCGGCGGAGGGGCACCGGGTGGTCCTGGTCGTGGCCACGGCCGGTGAACGCGGGCTCGCAGCCCCGGGCGGGCGGCCGCTCGGCGAGGTCCGGATGGCCGAGTTGCACGCGTCCGCGAGGGTACTCGGCTGTGCGCGGGTCGTGCTCCTCGGCTACGCGGACTCCGGACCGGCCTGCGCACCGGACGGGTTCGCCTCGGTTCCGGTGGCCGAGGCGGCGGCGGAGCTGGCCAAGGTGCTGCGGCAGGAGAACGCCGACCTGCTGACCGTGTACGACCCGGCCGGCGGGTACGGGCATCCCGATCATGTGCAGGTGCACTGGGTCGGGGTCAGGGCGGCAGCGCTCGCGGGTACCCCCGTGGTGCTCGAGGCGACCGTCGACCGGGGCCTGCTGCTGCGCGCGCTGCGCCTGGTGTCGCTGGTCCACCGGTTCCCTGCGGCCTTCGACCTGCGGAGCTTCGAGCGGGCGTACGTCCCGTCCGCCGAGATCACTCACCGGGTCCGGGTCGGCCGGTACGCCCGCGCCAAACGTGCCGCGCTGGCCGCGCACGCCACCCAGACGGGGGGTGGCGACGGTGAACGGACATTGGCCGCGCTCCTGCGATTGCCCAGAATCTTGTTCCGCCTCACGATGGGTACGGAATGGTACATACGACGAGATCTGGAGGTCGGCGCGGACATGCGACATCCCCTGAGCGCATGGCCGGTGGCGCACACGCCTTGAAGACCCCCGCCAGAATCGCGCTGTCCGCCGCCTCGCTGCTGGCCGCGGTAGCGCTCCTGGTGGCGCTGCCGTATGTCGTCGGCGCGGCATGGTCCGACGTCGGCGCGGTACTGGGCGACCTGTCAGGCTGGCGGACGGCCGAACTGGTGGTGCTCTGGCTGGCCGGGCTGGGCGCGTACACCCGGGTGCTCGTCGCCTCGCTGCCCGGCCTGCGGCACTGGCAGGCCTTCCTGCTCAACACGGCGGGCAGTTCGGTCAGCAACGTGCTGCCGTTCGGCGGTGCGATGGGGGTGGCACTCGGGTACGGCATGTGCCGGAGCTGGGGCTTCAAGACCGCCGCCTTCGCGGTGTCGACGCTGGTCACCGGGGTGTGGAACGTACTCGCGCGGCTGCTGCTCCCGGCCATCGGGATCGCCGCACTGCTGCTCGCGGGGGACTTCCCGGACCGGCGGCTCGCCACCGCCGCCGGGGTGGGCTGCGCTCTGCTGATCGGGATCGTCACGGTCTTCGCCCTCGCGCTGCGCTCGGAGCAGGTGGCGGTGCGGCTGCAGGATGTGCTGGTACGGCTCGCCGCCCGGCTGCCGTCCCGGTTCGAGAAGCGCGGGCGGCGGATCGCCGAGTCGGTGCTGCGGCTACGGCACCAGACGATCGGCGTGCTCCGTACCGGCTGGGCGGGCCTGACCTTCGGGATGATCGCGTACCTCACCCTGCAGGGCGTCCTGCTGGCCGCCTGTCTCGGGGCCACCGGCGCCGCCGTCGGGCCGGCCCAGACGATCGCGGTCTTCGCCCTCAACCGGCTGCTCTCCACCGCGGTCGTCACCCCCGGCGGTACCGGGATCAGCGAAACGGGCACCACCGCGCTGCTGATCCAGTTCGGTGCCCCGGCGGCCCCCGCGGCGGCGGCGGCCCTCCTCTACATGGTCTTCGTGCACACCTTGGAGATCCCGCTCGGCGGCGTCGCCGCCGCCGGCTGGGCCCTCACCCGCCCCCGTTGAGCCTGCGCACTGACAAACCGTCCAATGAGATCGGTCACATGGTGAGGTGTGGTTCACACGCTGGTTTCGTGGTTCTTACGCGGCTCTTATCCCAGAACCGGCATGCTGTGCCGTAACGATTTAGCAACAGGTGCGGGGGGTGGGACGGTGAGCGTGGGCACGATAGCGTGGACGCCGCCGAGCTGGGATGAGATCGTCCGCGAACACTCAACGCGAGTGTTCCGGCTGGCCTACCGGCTGACGGGCAACAAGCATGATGCCGAGGACCTCACCCAGGACGTGTTCGTCCGGGTCTTCCGGTCGCTGTCGTCGTACTCCCCAGGGACGTTCGAGGGCTGGCTGCACCGGATCACCACGAACCTGTTCCTTGACAAGGCCCGGCGCAAGCAGCGAATCCGCTTCGAGGGGTTCGCCGACGACGCCCCCGAGCGGCTGGCCAGCCGTACGCCCGGCCCCGCACAGGTCGTCTTCGACCAGCAGCTCGACGCCGACATCCAGACCGCCCTTGACGGCCTCGCCCCCGAGTACCGTGCGGCCGTGGTGCTCTGCGACATCGAGGGCATGACGTACGAGGAGATCGCCGCCTCGCTCGGAGTCAAGCTCGGCACCGTGCGCAGCCGGATCCACCGGGGCCGCGCCCAGCTCCGCGACGCCCTCGAGCACCGCCGCCCGGCCGAGGTGCCGACCACCTGCACGTGACGGGGAGGCTCAGGGGAGCAGCAGACGGCCGGCGGAGTGGGTGAGGCTCTCCCAGGCGAGGAAATAGTCGGCGCCCGACGGACGGGTCCTGTCGATCAGGATCTTGCTCTGCGGCAGCGGGATGCCGAGGCGATTGTGGTACTCGTTGTAGCCGACCTCCAGAACGTCACCGAGGCCGAGGTTGAGCTTCCCGCCGCAGAGCCAGGCCGGGACCTTCGCGCCGTTCTGGTACGTCGCGTGGAACTCCATGGCCTTGGTCAGCCGATCCCGTTCCTCGCCGTACAGGTCGACGCCCTGGATCCGGGCGGTCTCGGCGGTGTGGGTCGCGGCGTCCAGACCCCAGCCGGCGTGCAGGAAGTCCCGGCAGGTCTCCTGCGACAGCCCGTTCACGAAGCGCGACTGACCTTGCCAGTACTTGACAATGGCGGCCCGTCCCTCGATGGCTCCGCCGGGCGAGTTCGGCAACGGGCCGTCGGAGGTGAGGTAGAAGTACGCGGGCACTCGCCTGCGCCACAGAGCTATCGCCCTGTCGAACGAGGTGTGGTCGTCGCGGAAGACTGAGATCCCGATCGCGGCGTCCGTCATGATCAGTTCCCAGTTGCCGTTCGCGGTCAGTGCCCCCTTGAGGAGGGTCGGCAGATAGACCGTGCGCAGCATCCCGGCGACCCGCTGGATCGAGGCGCTCGACCAGCCCGCATTGGAGTAGCGCATGATCTCAGCCGCACGCGCCCACATGTCGCCCGCCCACCCGGTCTGCAGCCGGGCGTTCTTGTTGGTGTGCGTCCTGATGACGCGCGCCCAGCGGTCCATGTGCTGGATCGCCTTGGCGGCGTAGCGGTGGTCGCCGCTGACGTACCAGATGAGGGCGTCGGTGTAGGCGCCCATCGCGGCGTTCGTCTCATCCTTGCAACCGTGGTCGGGGACGGACCTCGAACCGCAGTCCACGTCCGCCCGGGGATACGTGATCCAGGTCAGGGAGGCGTACGAGCTCCTGCGCATCTGGGAGTACGCCGACTTCCAGGGCTCCTTGCCCGCCCGCACCCTCGCACGGGCAAGGTCGAGTTGCGAGCCGGACTCCAGTACGCCCGGATGCTCGAACGTCGCGTATCCCAGGTGCGGGGCCACGTCCAGCTCCGATCGGGCGGCCAAGGCGGCCGAGCTGCTCGAGGAGACGACGGCGAGCACGGACAGCAGGGCGCTGGTGAGCAGGAACGACATGGTGCGGCGCATTGAGCTCCTCGACGGGGACCTGCCGAGTGCACTCGGCAACATCACCTTTCGTGGTCAGTGGATCACCGCGCAAACCCTAGTTGAGTTGTGGCGTTTCCCGCACCTGAACGCGGAACAGTGCGGGAAACGCCAGCCTCTATTGGACGTGCCAACGGGAACACTGCCGCGGGTGACCGCGTTAAGAGGTACGTCCGGCCAAGATTTGAACCTTCAACTAACTTGTGGTTAGCTGGTAGTTGAAAGTTCAACCGTATTCCTCCCAGAAGGGCTCACATCATGACCGCCATCTCCTCTGACCTGGGTATCACCGCCGGCACCTGGAACATCGACCCGAGCCACTCCGAGGTCACCTTCAAGGTCCGGCACCTCATGAGCAAGGTGCGCGGGTCCTTCACCGAATTCTCCGGGGCCGTCGTGGTCGCCGATGACCTCGCGGCCTCCACGGCCTCCGCCGAGATCGTCGTCAACTCGGTCGACACCCGCAACGCCGACCGGGACGCGCACATCAAGTCCGGCGACATCCTGGGCTCCGAGGAGCACCCGACCCTGTCCTTCGCCACCAAGGGCGTACGGATCGACGGCAAGGAGTACCTCGTCGACGGCGAGCTCACCGTCAAGGGCGTGACCAAGCCGGTCACCCTCGAGGTCGAGTTCAACGGCCTCGGCCAGGACCCGTGGGGCGGCACCCGGGCCGGCTTCACCGCCACCACCACCATCAGCCGCAAGGACTTCGGCGTGGAGTTCAACGTGCCGCTGCAGGGCGACAAGGCCCTCCTCGGCGACAAGATCGAGATCCAGCTCGAGATCCAGGCCGTCAAGGCCTGACTCGTTGACTCGTGGCGTTTCCCCCCCCGGGCAGCGACACCGGGCGGGAAACGCCACGGGTCGACGGCAGGGGAGCCGGTGGTCCACAGGGGGTTGATGACCCGC
>JAOPYM010000005.1 GCA_025964615.1 Actinomycetes bacterium | reverse complement strand
ACCCGGGCGTCGGACACGTGGCCTTCGAACTCCATCCAGAAGCGGTACGACCCGAGCCCGGCTCCGGTCGGACGCGACTGGATCAGCGTCAGGTTGATGCCGCGGCCCGCGAACTGGGCGAGGATCTCCAGCAGGGCGCCCGGGTGGTCCTCACCGATGAAGGCGACGACGGTCGTACGGTCTGTGCCGGTCGCGGGGGGCGGCGGGCAGGGCCGGGAGAGCACCACGAACCGGGTGACGGCGTCGGCCACGTCGTGGATCTCCGAGGCCAGCACCGACAACCCGTACCGGGATGCCGCGAAGGCCCCGGCGAGGGCGGCGTCGTAGAGGCCGTCGGCCACGTGCTGGGCGGCCTCGGCGTTGGAGGTCGCGGCCTTCCACTCGGCGTCGGGCACGTTGGCGGCCAGCCAGCGGCGGCACTGCGGCTGGGCGTGCGGGTGGGAGGCGACGGTCTTCACGTCCGACATCGACGTTCCGGGCCGTACCAGCAGGGCGAACGAGACGGGCAGCTGGATCTCACCGATGATCTGCAGCGGCACCCCGGTGGCCAGTTCGTCCAGGGTGGTGGGAACCGAGCCCTCGACCGAGTTCTCCAGCGCCACCACCGCGGTGTCCACCTCGCCGCGCCGCAACGCGTCGAGCGCGGCGGGCACCGTGGTGAAGGGCAGGCGCGGCGCTTCGGCCGCGCCCGGCAGGGTGAGCAGCGCGGCTTCGGTGAAGGTGCCCTGAGGGCCGAGATACGCGTACGTCATGGGTGGAAAGCTCACGAAGTGATCGGTGATGTAGAAGACCAGGGTACGAGATTCAGGCGGTGTTGATGTCCAGCGAGCTGCCGAAGTCGGGAAGCGGATCGCTCATGTCGACGATCGGGCCCTTGCCGAGCCGGGCCGCGCGCAGCGCCTGGTCCTCCTCGGGCGACAGGACCTCCACGCCACGCCCGTCCTTGACCGCCTTGGCGTAGGTACGGGTCTCGGTACGGCCGTTGATCGAACTGAGCACGAACCCGTCTCCAACGGAGTTGATCAGGGCGACCGAGAAGGACCGCCTGCCTGACATCTCCTTGAGCGCGTCGTAGTGCACGATCGCCAGGTCACGCAGGGCCTGGCCGTCGGCCGTGCCGCCGGCGACCTGGAGTTGTCTGCGGAGCACGCCCGCGCACTCCTCGACGACCTGGTTCACGCGGTTGTTCGCGACCACGGCAATGGACAGCCCGGCTATACCGGCGATCGAGCCGAAGATCGCCAAGGTGACAAGCATCACGGGGTGAGCGTACCGATCTCCGGGCCGCTACGCGGGCCTTCCAGGCGGTGACTCTCCGAATCCGACCGCAGGGACTTGTACAGATAGCCGCCCATGCCGAATACCAGGGCGACCGCCCCAAGACCGTACCCATCCTGGACGATCCGCCCGGCGAACCGCACCACGACGGGGTGCCCGGGACCGATGAGGCGCGTACCCCACCACGGTATCGGCAGCACATAGAAGATCCACACCCCGAGGGCCAGCGCACAGCGGCGAACGGAACGCCCCGAACCCGCCAGCGCCCCGAGTGCGAGCACCACCCAGGACAGGTGGTGGATCCAGGCGATCGGCGAGACGAGCACCGCGAGCAACCCGGTGATCGCGATCCCCCCCATCTCCGCGTTGTAAGCAATCGATGTACCCGACGTACCCGACGTACCCGACGTGCCGACAGACGGCGTGCCGACAGACAGCGAGTCGGCGAGCCAGGAGAGCCTTCGGGCATACCGGAAACCGCAGTAGGCGATCAGCGCGGCCAGCACCACCCAGACCAGCGAGGTGAGCGCGTCCGGCCAGTAGAGCCGGAGCAGCATCCCCTTGATCGCCTGGTTGGTGGTGCCGTTGTTGGCGCCCACCCGGCCGCTGTCGAACAGGGCGCCGAACCAGAAGTCGTAGGAGTCCCACGGCATCAGCGCCCACGTACCCGCCGTCGCCACCACCGCCGTGAGCACCGCGTTCTTGAAAGCGAGCCGCCGGCCGGTGATCAGCAGGTAGATCAGGAAGACCCCGGGCACCAACTTGATCGCGGTGGCCAGGCCGATCAGCGCCCCGCGCGGCCACCGGGTCCGGGGGGCCGCGCAGTCCGCGACGCAGAGGGCGACCAGGAACACGTCCACCTGCCCGAACCTGATCTGGTCGGAGATGGGCATCATCCAGGCGCACGCCCCGACGAGCGCGCCGGCCACCAGCGGAGCCCACTGGCCGGACCTGGCCAGCAGGTTCCGGAAGGCGTACAGCACCGCGACGGTCAGCGCCGCGTAGACCCCGATCACCCACACCCACTGGGCGGCCGGCCAGGACATCAGGGCCAGCGGCACCGCGAGAAGGGCGGCGAACGGCGGATAGGTGAAGGGCAGCAGCTGGGGTGCCTGAGTGAGGAAGCCGTAGAGCGGCGCACCGCGCAGCAGCACCTGCCCGCTGGTCCGGTAGACGTCCAGGTCGACCAGTCGCTGGTCCGGCGGCGTGCTCAGGTACCGCGCGACGATCGGCGCGACCGAGGTGACGGCGATGAGGACTCCCGCCGCCAGGATCGCCGCCCGAATGATCGTCCTGCGTTCTGCCATACGGCGATCCTGCCTCAACCGTCCTACTAATCTGTGACCGACCGGAGATGGAGGTGCAGTGTGGCGCGGATGATCGCCCTTGTCGCCGTGTTGTTCGCACTGCTCACGGCGGTCGCCCCCGCAACCCTCGCCGGTACGGCTCGGGCGGCGCACGGCAGGGTCGTGCTGATCGGGATCCCCGGTCTGATGTGGAGCGACCTCACAGCCGCCGGTACACCGGCACTGTGGCGGCTCACCGGGCAGGCCTCCGCCGCCGCGCTGAGCACCCGTACGACGGTCGTGACGACCTGTCCGGTGGACGGCTGGCTGACGGTCTCGGCCGGGCAGCGGGCCAGGCTCGCGAACAGCGACTGCGCGCTCCCGCCGGCACCGGCCGTCTCGGGGGCGGGTGCACAGGCCCCCGGCTGGCCACTGATCAAGAAGGACAACTCGAGCACCGGCTACCAGGCCCACGTGGGGCTGCTCGGCGATGCCGTCCACCAGGCGGGCTGCACCATGGCGGTGGGTCCCGGCGGGGTGTTCGGCGCGGCCGACGGCGGCGGGCGGGTCGACGTCTACGCCTCCTCGATCGGCAAGGTCACCGACTGGTCCCGGTGCCCGTTCACCGCCGTCGACATCGACGACGTCTTCCGTACCTTCGTGAGTGCCGGGGTGGACGCCCAGGGCGGCCAGGAGCCGGTCAGCCTGGAGAACCGCGCGGCGGCCGCCACCGCGGCGGACCGGCAGGTCGCGCAGGTGCTCGCCGCGGTTCCGGCGGGCACCACCGTGCTCGTGGCCGGGCTCTCCGACAGCAGCACGTCCGTCCCGCACCTGCACGTGGCGCTCTCCACCGACGGCCGTGGTTACCTGACGGCCAACTCGACCAGGCGCAGCGGCCTGGTGACGCTGACCGATGTGACGGCCACCGCGCTGAAGGTGCTGGGCCTGAAGCAGCCGATCACGGCCGTCGGGTCGGACTGGCGTACGGTCCCGTCCGGCGATCCGGCGGCCGTGAAGGTCCGTGGCCTGAACGACCAGGATGTGGCGGCCCAGGCGATCCGGCGGATGGGCGGTGCGTTCTTCATCGTCCTGTTCGCCGCACAGCTGCTCCTTTACGGCGCCGCCGCCGTCGCCCTGCGCCGCCGCTGGAGCGGTCCAGAGCGCCGCCGCAGAGTCCTCGGGGCCACCCGGATCGTGGCCCTGGCGGGCGCGGCGGCCCCGGTCTCGACCTTCCTGGCGAACCTGGTGCCGTGGTGGCGGTCCTCGCACCCGGCGCCCGTGCTGGTCCTCAGCATCGCCGGCTGGGTCGTCCTGGTGACGGCGCTGTCGCTGGCCGGGCCCTGGCGGCGTTCGGTCATCGGCCCCGGCCTGGTGATCGCCGGTCTCAGCGCGGCGGTCCTCGGGCTCGACGTGCTGACCGGCTCCAACCTGCAGATGAACGCCTTCATGGGGTACAGCCCGCTGGTGGCGGGCCGGTTCTACGGGTTCGGGAACACGGCCTTCGCGGTGTTCGTCACCGGCGCGATCATGTCGGCCGCCTGGCTGGCGGAGTGGCCGTTGCGCGCCGGGCGGCGCGGGCCGGCGGCCGCCGTGGTCGTGGTGATCGGCTTCGCCGCGATGGCACTGGACGCCTCGCCAGGCTGGGGTGCGGACTTCGGCGGTACGCCGGCGATCGTTCCCGGTACGGCGGTGCTCGCCCTCCTGATCGCCGGGAGGCGGGTCTCCATCGTGCGGGTCGGGCTGTTCTGCCTGGCCGGCGCGGCGATGGTGCTGGCGCTGGCGTTCGCCGACGCGCTCCGGCCCGCGGAGCAGCAGACCCATCTGGGCCGGTTCTGGGAGCAGCTGGTCAGCGGCGAGGCGTTCGGGGTGATCGCCCGTAAGTTCCTCGCGATGCTCGCCAGCCTGGGCTACTGGCCGTTCACCGTCGTGACGATCGGTGCGCTCTGCTTCCTGTACTTCGTGCTGGCCAAGCCGCTGGAGTGGCGGCCCGCCCCGCTGGAGCGGGCCTACGGCCATTCGCTGAGCCTGCGCCCCGCGCTGCTCAGCGCGCTGACCGTCGCGGTCATCGCGATGCTGATCAACGATTCCGGGGTCGAGATCCCCGCGCTGGCGTTCAGCGTGGCGGTTCCGCTGGTCCTTGCGGCGTCGGTACGGGCCCTGGAGCTGGACGGCGATCCGTCAGGCACAGCCACACCAGAGCCAGCAGAACCCCCGCCAGTACCCACGGCATGATCTCGGGCCGCATGGTCCGCTCCAGCCAGCGCAGGTTCCCGGGCAGCCCGATCACGTCGGCGCGCCGGGCGGGCAGGTAGGCCAGGCTGAGCGCGGTCGTGTGGGCGAGCAGCACCCAGTCGAACCGCGACCAGGCCAGCAGCGCGAGGACCGCCCAGCCAAGCCCGTCGTACCAGGGCAGGATGTACAGGGCCGAGAACAGCCAGGCGAGCACCAGGGCCGCCGCGATCCGCCTGCTGTCGCTGATCTCTTTGCTGCTGTACGGGTCGTACGGCAGGGCGCGGATGAGAAGCCAGACCAGGACGGCAAGCAGCACGAGGGCGGCGAGCTGGACCGTGGACCGGGACACCGTGAAGAGCAGGCCGCCGCCGAAGCCCGCGAACAGATGCCAGACCGAGGCCAGCGACACCGACTTGGACGCGTTCCGCACCTGGTCGAACGCATGCGACCCCGCCAGGGCGTACGCCACGAGGGTCACGATCCCGGCGCCGCCGAACAGCGCCGCCAGCCGGACCAGCGGCTCCCTCCCCCGAGTTGTCCACAGGCTGTGGATGAGCACCCAGGCCGGGCCGCCCCCGACCAGGGCCGCCGGGAACTTGATCGCGATCCCGGCTCCGGTGAGGAGCCCCGACACGAACGTCCGCCGCAGCGGACCCGCGAACGCCGCCAGCGCGCCGACCGCGGTGAGGGTTCCGATGGCGTCGTTGTGCGCGCCGGAGACCAGGTGGAACAGCAGCAGCGGGTTCAGTGTCCACAGCAGTACCGAGCGCAGCCGCCGCTCGGGGTCCCCGGTCCGGTACAGGATCAGGCCCACCAGGGCGAACGCCAGCGCGTTCGTCACCGAGAGCACAAAGACCGTCAACCGCACGGAGGTGCCGCCCGCCCAGGACGCGAACCCCTGCTGCACGGTGATCAGCGGCCCGTAGACCGACTTCGTGTCCCGCCACTCAGGTGCCGCGTCCGCGATCGGGTCGCCCGGCAGCCGGCTCGCGGTGGTGGTGTACGGGTCGTGCCCGGTGACGACCATCCGGCCGTACGCCGCGTAGTTCAGGTGGTCGGAGGACCCGACCGGGGGCAGCAGCGCGAACGCCGCGGTGGCCAGCAGCCCGGCGATCAGCAGCGGCCTCGGAGCACATCGCCACCCCCGCCGTACCGCCCACAGGCACAGGCCGAGACCGGCGGCGCCGAGCACCACACCTGCCGCCATCAGCGCGATCACCACGGCGGCGTCCGGACCGGTGTGCAGGGAGAACGGCGGCCCCGAGCCGGCGAGCACCGGTTCCACCGCCGAAGGCCCCAGGCCCGCCAGCACCAGGAAGCACCCGATGCTCGCCCCGGTGGCGGCCAGCCCCGCCCGCCCGGGCCACGCCTTCATCGGGGGAGGATGCGATCGCGGAGCGGGGCGATGACGGTCCCGGGGGTGAGGGCCTGGCGGGCGGCGAGAGCGCGGGCGACGTCGCGGTACTGCCGCGCCCGGTGCACCTGGGCGTGCCAGTCGGTGCCGGTGGCCCGGTGGGCGAGTTCCACCTCCACCTCGGCGACCCGGAACCTGGCACGCAGCAGATCGATGGTGAGCGCGGTCTCGACCCCGAATCCGGAGGCCAGCGGCAGGGCGGCGTCGAAGGCGGCGCGGGTCAGGCACCGCTGGCCGTTGAGGGGCTGGGTGGCGTACCAGCCGGTCGCCCGCCTGATCCCATCGCGGGACAGGCCGACCACCATGCCGAGGCCGCCGAGCTTCACGGTGCTGGCGAAGACCGCGATGGTCATGTCGGCCGCGCCGCGCCGGACCGGTTCGGTCAGCGGGCCGGCCCCGGCGGCGGTGTCGGCGAGATCGGCGTCGAGGAAGAGCAGATGCCGCGGGCTCTCGCCGTCGCTGTCGAGCAGCCGTACGGCCTCGGCGCCGGTCTCCATCGCGGCGCCCTTGCCCCGGTTCCGGCTGTGCCGTACGACCCGGGCGCCGGCCTGCTCCGCCAGCGCGGCGGTGGCGTCGGTGCTGCCGTCGTCGACGACCAGCACCAGGCCGGCGCCGGGCAGCGTCAGGGCCGCCCGCACCGTGGCGGCGATCCGGTCCTGCTCGTCCTTGGCCGCGATGACGACGGCGACATCCCCAGACATGCACGCGATGGTAGCGGGGGGCGGTGCCCCCCGCGGTTCAGGTGACGTCGAGCGCGGGCACGGCCTCGTGGATGTCGAAGACGGTGTCGAGCCCGGTCACCTGCAGGATCCGCCTGACCGCCGGGCGCGGTGCGGCGAGTTCGAAGGTGCCGCCGTTCTCCTTCACCCGTTTCATGGCGGCGAGCAGGACGTTCATGCCGGTGGAGTCGCAGAACTCGACTCCACTGAGGTCGACCACGACGCGGTCGACGGGTTCGCGCAGCAGGGCTGCCAGTGCGGTCTGCAGCCGGGGCGCGGTGTACAGGTCGAGTTCGCCGTTCGCGGTGACCACGGCGTGACCTCCCTGAGACGAAGTTGAGACGTTTAGCTCCACGAGCGCACACTATCGGCACGGGGGGCCCGGAGCCAGGGAGTTGCCCGACTGCGGCCGGTTCCGGGCGTGTCAGGACTGCGCTTTGCGCCAATAGTCCAATGAGACCGTTTCAGGTCATCGGCGACTCCTCCATTACGGTCCCGGCGCCTTCCCGGATGCGACACTCTGATCCTCGTGCGATCGTGGTGTTTCGCCGTTCGGGGGGATGGGCGTTCATGACCGTGGACCAGCGACGGGTCCGTCTCCGGGAACGGCTGGAGATCATCCGGGCGCGTTCGGAGAAGTCGACCTCCTGGCGGTCCACGACCCGGTATCTGAGCAAGTTGATCAACCGCGAGGGTTTCGTGCCGATCAGGACCCGGCTGTCCCAGGAGGACATCTCGTTCCTGGCAATGGCCCGTGACGACGTGATCGCGCTCACCGAGCTCGGCATCCGGCTGGTCGAACTGCACCAGCCCCGTGACGCGGGCGGCATCTCCAGCGACCCCGACAGCCCGATCCGCCGCTGCCGGGCCTGCATGTGGCGGTGGCCCTGCCCGACGTTCCGCGCCGTCGAGGACTCCGTCAGCCGCTGACCGGGAGCCTGATCACGAAGCGGCAGCCCGGGCCCTCGTTGGTCACCCCGATCTCGCCCTGGTGCGCCTCCACGATGCCGCGGGCGATGGCCAGGCCGAGCCCGGCACCGCCGCCCGGGCTGCGGGCGGCCTCGCCGCGGAACGCCACATCGAAGACCCTCGGCAGATCCCGCTCGGGAATGCCACCGCAGGCGTCCGAGACCGTCACGCAGGCCATCCCCTGCTGGATCTCCCCCCGGATGTCGACGGTCCCGTCGTCCGGGGTGTGCCGGATCGCGTTGACCACGAGGTTCCGTACGGCCCGGCTCAGCTCGAAGGCGTCAACCTCCAGGGGCAGTCCGCGCTCGGCGGCGCCCGTGATCCGTACCCCCTTGGCCATGGCCAGCGGCTCGGCGCTCGCCACCGCCTCGGCCACCAGATCCGCGAGACCGACCCGCTGCCGGGTCAGCCGCAGCGCCCCGGCATGGATCCGGGACAGCTCGAACAGGTCGTCCACCATCTCGGTCAGCCGGTCCACCTCGATGCGGATCCGGGCGTGGTAGCGGCCGACCGTACCGGCGTCGGCCACCACCTCGTCCTCCAGCGCCTCCGCCATCGCGCGGAGCCCGGCCAGCGGGGTCCGCAGATCATGGCTCACCCAGGCGACCAGCTCCCGGCGGCTGTGCTCCAGGGCCTGCTCACGCTGGTGGGCGTCGGCCAGCCGCTCGTAGGCCTGCTCCAGTTCACCGGCCAGTTCGGCCAGCTCCGCGGGCAGCACCCGGCCGGGCCGTACGAACGGATCGGCCCGTACCGCATGCGCGAGCGCCCGGTTGGCGGCGATCAGCCGCCGGCCCAGGAGCAGCGAGACGCCCAGGCCCACGCAGCCGGCGACCACCACCACCGTCAGCGCCACGGCCCGGTCGTGCGGGGAGATCATCATGGCGAGGGTGATCGCGATGATCCCCGCGATGGTCGCGCCGACCGTCGCGAAGGCCACCACGGCCAGCTGCACACCCACCGACCGGCCGCGCCACAGATGCAGCACCCCCAGGCCGATCGCGGCGACGATCAGCGCCGCCCCGGCCGCGTCCGCGGCGACTTCCAGGAACGCGCCGAGGGGGATCACGCGACGGGCTCGTAGCGGTAGCCGACGCCCCACACGGTGACGATGCGGGCGGGCGCCGTGGGATCCTTCTCGATCTTCTCCCGGAGCCTGCGCACGTGCACGGTGACCGTTGAGGAGTCGCCGAACGACCAGCCCCAGACCCTGTTCAGGAGCGCGTCCCTGCTGAACGCTTGGCGCGGGCTGCGGAGCAGGAACGCCAGCAGATCGAACTCCCGGGCGGTGAGCGAGACCGGTTCACCGGCCAGTGTCACCTCGTGCGCGCCCACGTCGACCACCAGATCCTCGTCACGGAGTACGGCCGAGTCCGCGGCGGCCAGCGGCCCACGGGACCTGCGCAGCACCGACTTCACCCGAAGTGCCAGCTCTCTCGGGCTGAACGGCTTGGTCACATAGTCGTCCGCGCCGGTCTCCAGTCCGACGAGACGGTCGGTCTCGGCACCCAGTGCGGTGAGCATCACGATCGGCACCGGGGACCGCTCGCGCAGCCGCCTGCAGACCTCCAGGCCGTCCATGCCGGGCAGCATGAGGTCGAGTACCACCAGATCGGGCGGGTCGTCGAGCGCCGCCTGGAGTGCCTGACGACCATCGGCGACGCACTCCACCGAGTGCCCGTCCCTGACCAGATAGCGCGCCACCACCTCGGCCACGGTCGGGTCGTCGTCCACCACGAGAATGCGACCGGGTTTCACCTTTCCACCGTAGGCCCCGATCGGGGCGTTACCCGCCGCACGTCACAGGTCCGTAAGACTTCGCCTGTACCGGGGTGCCCTCAGCCGTTACGGTGAAGTCATGCTCAAAGCCGTTTTGGGAATTGTGGGCGCGATCCTGGCGGTTTGGCTGGTCTTCCAGCTCATCGGCTGGATCGTCGGCCTGCTGCAGACCTTCATCTTCATCGCCATCATGCTCGCCATCGTCATGGGCGTCGTGACCCTGATCTCCAAGCTCTCCAGAAACTGAGGCCCGCCCTCCGGCGGGCCTCAGTTTCTGTTCATGGCGCTCAGTCCAGCAGAGCCGTGACCGTCCCGGCGCCGACGGTGCGGCCGCCCTCCCGGATGGCGAAGCCGAGACCCTCGGTCATCGCGACTGGGCGGCCCAGCTCGACCGTCATCGCGACGGAGTCGCCGGGCAGCGCCATACCGCCCTCGCCCATGTCCACCGCCCCGACCACATCGGTCGTACGGAAGTGGAACTGCGGCCGGTAGTGCGTGAAGAACGGCCGGCTGCGACCGCCCTCCGCCGCCGTCAGCACCCGGACCCGCGCCTCGAACCGGGTGTGCGGCCGGATCGACCCGGGGGCGGCCAGGACCTGGCCTCGCTGGACCTGGTCCCGCTTGACCCCGCGGAGCAGCAGCGCCGCGTTGTCTCCGGCCTCGGCGTGGTCCATGGACTGCCCGAAGGTCTCAAGCCCGGTGCAGACCGCGTTGAACCCCTCGGAGAGCCCCAGTACCTCGACCGTGTCGCCGACCTTCACCGATCCCTGCTCGACCACCCCGGTCACGACCGTCCCGCGCCCGGTGATCGTCAGGACCCCCTCGACCGGCATCAGGAACGGCCGGTCGAGGATCCGCTCCGGGGTCGGTACGTAGGCGTCGATCGCGTCGAGCAGGTCGCCGATGCGGGCCGACCAGTACGGGTCGCCGTCGAGGGCCCGCAGCCCGGATACCCGGACCACCGGGATCTCCTCGCCGGGGAACCCGTACTCGGTGAGCAGGTCGCGCACCTCCAGCTCGACCAGATCGAGCAGCTCGGTGTCCTCGACCATGTCCGCCTTGTTCAGCGCGACGACGATATGCCGTACGCCGACCTGACGGGCCAGCACCACGTGCTCGCGGGTCTGCGGCATCGCACCATCCTGAGCGGACACGACCAGGACGGCCCCGTCGATCTGAGCCGCACCCGTGATCATGTTCTTCACATAGTCGGCGTGGCCCGGCATGTCCACGTGGGCGTAGTGCCGGGCGTCCGTCTCGTACTCGACGTGCGCGATGTTGATGGTGATGCCGCGGTCCCGCTCCTCGGGGGCCCGGTCGATGCGGTCGAACGGGACGACCCTGGCCAGCCCCCGCTCGGCGAGGACCTTGGTGATCGCCGCCGTCAGGGTGGTCTTTCCGTGGTCGACATGCCCCATCGTGCCGATGTTGAGATGCGGCTTCCTGCGCTCGTACAACTGCTTGGCCATGGTGAATCTCCTCAATACGCGTGCGTACGGGAGAACCGACCGGCGCAGCACGCCGGTCTGCTGACCACCCTCCTCCGGAGGTTCTCGAAGGCGGGCCGGAAGAGGGTCAGCTTCGCAGGCCGTCGGCAGCCGACACCGCACCCTGCAGCAAAGCTGCGGGCGAGAGAGCGCCGGCCACGAAGAACATCCCCAAACCGTACGACCCCCCGCCCACGATCACCACTCATTTTTTTCGTTGACTCGTGGCGTTTCCCGCACCGTCGTCGTGCGAGGTGCGGGAAACGCCACGACACAACGGGGGTTCGGCGCAACCTTTCGGGGGGGCGGACGCATTAAGGGGGCGTGAAACACACTTTGAGAGGAGGGCAGCGTGGCGCGGGACGATGAGTACACCGCCTATGTGTCCGCGCGGCTGACGTGGCTGCACAAGGTCGCCTTCCTGCTCTGCCAGGACTGGACGCGAGCCGACGACCTCGTGCAGATCACCATCACCCGCCTCTACGTGCACTGGCGGCGGGCCAGTGCCGTCGACAACCTCGACGGTTACACCCGGACCATCCTGGTCCGGGTCTTCCTCGCCGAACAGCGCACCGGCTGGCGCAAACGGGTCACCGCACTGCGTCACCTGCCCGACACGGCCACCATCGTGGCCGACCCGGACCTCGCGATGGACCTGCGGACCGCACTGGCCGCGCTGGCCCCACGCCAGCGGGCCGCCGTCGTCCTGCGGTTCTACTGCGACCTGTCCATCGAGCAGACCGCCGACGTCCTCAGCTGCTCCACCGGAACCGTCAAGAGCCAGACCGCCCGCGCCCTCGCGATCCTCCGTCGCGACCTCGCGCCCGCAGCCCGCATAGGGGAGAACCTCACATGAACGTCGAAGAGATCGACGGCCTCCGGGCCGGACTGCACGAACTGGCCGAACTGCCGCAGGTCCCGGTGGGCGCGGACGTCGAAGCCGCCCGCGCCAGAGGCCGCCGGGTCATCCTCGGGCGGCGCGCGGGGGCCGTCGCCGGGGCGGGCCTCGCGGTGGGCGCGGTGGTGCTCGGCTCTGTGGCCGTGCTGCCCAGCGGCGGTTCCAAGGCGATGCGTCCAGAGGCGCAGTCCTCGTCGAGCACCGCCAGGCCGAACCCGTGGGTGGCGAAGGCCTCCTTCGGCTGGCTGCCCACCGGGTACGGCGCACCCGCCGTGACCTTCCAGGACGGGATCTTCGGGCTGAGCAGTGTCAAGGGGACGGCCGCGAGCGGATCGCAGTTCTCCCTGAGCGTGTTCCCTGCCGGGCCGGAACCGGGGCTCGGCAACATGCGTAACGGGGTTCCGTCGAAGCCGATCGCAGCCCCCTCGGTGGCCGGTCGCCCCGCCCACTGGCTCCAGCCGCCCCCGCCCGGCGCCGGAACCGCGCCCGGTGAGGCACGGCTGCGCTTTGAGTACGGCGACCACCGGTGGGCCGAACTCGAACTCGACGCGGCGCCGGCGGGCACCGACATCAGGGCCGTCGTCTACAAGGTCGCCTCCTCGGTGAGGTTCCAGGACCGGCCGGTCGCCTTCCCGATTCGGATCACCGGCCTGCCGGTCAGCTTCAAGCCGATGCCCGCGTCGGTCAGCACCAACCCATTGAGCGGCATCGGCTGGGAGACCGATCTGGCGTTCGGCCCGGGCCTGCAGATCACGGTCACCCGGCATGGCACGGCACCCCGGATCATGGCGCCGAGGAAGCCGAACACCACGGTCGACGGTTATCCCGCCTTCCGCTCCACCGCCGGCGCCGGTCAGCCGATGCCGGCTGGGAAGTCTGCACAGGGCCCGAAGGACCGCATCGGGTTCGAAACCCTCTGCGTGTTCGGGGTGAAGGGCCTCGACGTGTGCTTCATGAGTCAGCCCCAGGCCACCCAGGCGCTGAAGGCCTCCGGCGGCCTCACCGGCCTCGTCCAGCGGACCAAGTCCCTCGGCCCCGACCCCTCCACCTGGACCACCGACCCCCTCGGCTGACCTCGTTGAGTCGTGGCGTTTCCCGCACCTACTTCGTGCGAGGTGCGGGAAAC
>JAOPYM010000611.1 GCA_025964615.1 Actinomycetes bacterium | reverse complement strand
GTCGGCGATGGTGCGCAGCTCCTTGGCGGCGGCGGCGTCCGGGTCGGACAGCACCAGCGGGGTGCCGTTGTCGCCGCCCTCGCGCAGCCGGGCGTCGATGGGGATCTGGCCGAGCAGCGGAACCCGGGTGCCCAGCGACTGGGTGAGCGCGTCGGCGACCGTCTGGCCGCCGCCCGAGCCGAAGATCTCGTTGCGCTCGCCGCAGTGGTCACAGAGCAGGTACGACATGTTCTCGATCACGCCGACGACCTGCTGATGGGTCTGCGCGGCGATCGCCCCGGCCCGTTCGGCCACCTCGGCGGCGGCCTGCTGCGGAGTCGTGACGACCAGGATCTCCGCGGACGGCAGCAGCTGGGCCACCGAGATCGCGATGTCGCCGGTGCCCGGCGGCAGGTCCATCAGCAGAATGTCCAGGTCGCCCCAGAACACGTCGCCCAGGAACTGCTGGAGCGCCCGGTGCAGCATCGGGCCGCGCCAGACCACGGGCTGGTTGCCCGCGGTGAACATGCCGACCGAGATGACCTTCACGTCATGCGCCGACGGCGGCATGATCATGTCCTCGACCTTGGTCGGGGAGCCGGTCACACCCAGCATCCGCGGCACCGAATGGCCGTAGATGTCGGCGTCCACGACACCGACCTTCAGCCCGGAGGCGGCCAGCGCCACCGCCAGGTTCACGGTCACCGAGGACTTGCCGACCCCGCCCTTGCCGCTGGCCACCGCGTACACCTTGGTGAGCGAGTTCGCTCGGGCGAACGGGATCTCCTTGACCGCCTCGCCGCCGCGCAGCTTGGTCTGCAGACCCTTGCGCTGCTCGTCGCTCATCACGTCGAGTTCGACCAGGACGGAGCAGACCCCGTCCAGCGCCGAGACCGCAGCGGTCACGTCCTTGGTGATCTTGTCTCGCATGGGGCAGCCCGCGACCGTCAGGTACACGCCCACGGACACCGCGCCGTCCGGCGTGATGTCGACGCTCTTGACCATGTCGAGGTCAGTGATCGGCCGACGGATCTCCGGGTCGATGACAGTGGCGAGCGCCGCGGTCACCAGTTCGATCGTTACAGGGGAGGCCATGGACCCCATGGTACGAACCCGGGGGCGCGAGCTGAGCACCCAGTACACCCCTGAGACGTGATGCGCGTCCCAAAAAGGCCCAGATACCGCCCAGCTGTGACTCCACACGGTCGGAGAAGGTTCTACGATCAGCGGGTGACAATGCTGTCAGGCGCGATCTCTCCGGAGGAACTGGCGGTCTGGAGGGCTCTGCTTCGCGTGCAGGTGCAGGTCTCCAGGCAGTTGCAGGCCGACCTGCTCGCCCAGCACGATCTGGCGCTCGGGTCCTACGACGTCCTGCTGCAGCTCAATGAGGCCCCCGAGGGCCGGCTGCGGATGAACGACCTCGCCGACCGGGTGCTGATGTCGCGCAGCGGCCTCACCCGTCTCGTGGACAGGTTGCAGCAGGAGGACCTGGTCGAGCGGGAGTCCTGTACGAGCGACGCTCGCGGGCTCTTCGCGGTCATCACCCCGGCCGGCCGGGTCCGGGTGCTCGCGGCGACCCCGACGCAACAGCGCGGGGTCAAGGACTTCGTGCTCAAGCGCCTCGACCGCGACGAACTCCGCCAGCTCGGGGTGATCCTCGGCAAGCTCACCGAGGAGTGCGTCGACTCCGCTGCTTAGTCCCGGACTTCTTCGCGGGGTTGCAGGTCCTTGACGATCTGCTGCAGCTCGGAGCGCAGGAAGTCCCTGGTGGCGACCTCGCTGAGCGCGAGCCGCAGTCCGGCGATCTCCCGGGTGAGGTACTCGGTGTCGGCGATGCTCCGGTCGTTGCGGGCGCGGTCCTGCTCGTACTGGATCCGGTCCCGGTCGTCCTGCCGGTTCTGCGCGAGCAGGATCAGCGGAGCGGCGTACGAGGCCTGCAGCGACAGCACCAGGGTCAGGAAGATGAAGGGGTACGGGTCGAACCGCAGGAACTGCGGGGCCAGGGCGTTCCACCCCATCCACGCCGCGACGAACACCGTCATGTAGACCAGGAACCGGGCGGTGCCCAGGAACCGGGCGATCTGCTCCGACAGCCGCCCGAACGAGTCCGGGTCATAGTGCGGCCGCGGCAGCAGCGTCCGCCGACCATCCACTGGCTGGTCAAGGCGTCCCAGCCTGGCAGAGGTGCTCATTGGCTGCGCACCGCCTCTTCCTCGGGGTCGTCCACGTCTTCGGTGTGCGGCGTCAGGACCGAATGCCGCCAGTCCTCGGGCAGCAGATGGTCCAGGACGTCGTCGACGGTGACGGCGCCCAGGAGCCGCCCGTCCTCATCGACGACCGCCACCGCCACGAGGTTATACGTGGCGAGGTGGCTGGAGACCGTCTCAAGCGGCATGCCCGGCCGCAGCGGATCGAGTTCGTTGTCCACCACTCCGCTGACCAGCGACGCCGGAGGTTCGCGGAGCAGCCGCTGGAAGTGCACCGTACCCAGGTAGCGACCGGTCGGGGTCTCGGCGGGCGGCCTGCAGACATACACCTGGGCGGCCAGCGCCGGGTTCAGATCCGGGTTGCGGATCAGCGCCAGCGCCTCGGCCACCGTCGCGTCCGGCGGGACGATCACCGGGTCGGTGGTCATCATGCCGCCGGCCGTGTTGTCGGCGTACGAGAGCAGCCGCCGAACCGGCGCGGCCTCCTCGGGCTCCATCAGGGTGAGCAGCTGCTCGCGCTGCTCGGTGGGGAGCTCGCCGAGCAGGTCGGCGGCGTCGTCGGGGTTCATGGCATCGAGCACGTCGGCCGCGCGGCCGGCCTCCAGCTTGCCGAGGATCTCCACCTGGTCGTCCTCGGGAAGCTCCTCGAGTACGTCGGCGAGGCGCTCGTCGTCCAGCGCCGCCGCGACCTCGCCACGCCGTTTGGCGGTGAGCTCGTGGATGACGTTGGCCAGGTCGGCGGGTTTCAGCCGTTCGAAGGCCGCGATCAGGCTGGCCGCGCCCTGCCCCTCCTCGATGATCTGGAAGCCGCGTACGGACTCCCAGTCGACGACCGAGGTCTCGCCGCGCCGCCTGCGCAGGCCCCGGCCGGTGCCCCTGCGGACGGCGACCTTGGTGATCAGCCAGTCCTTGGTACGGGTCTGTTCCATGGCCACGTCCACCACGGAGAGCTCCTCGCCGGAATCCTCGAGGGTGACCGTGCGGTCGAGCATCTCGCCGATGACCAGCGTCTCGGAGTCGCGGGCCTGGAACCGGCGCATGTTCAGGCGCCCATCGAAGACGATCGCGTCGGATTCGATCGTGGTCACCCGGGTGATCGGCAGGAACACCGGGCGCCTCGGCTGGACCTCGACCACCAGGCCGAGTACGCGCGGAGCCTTGATGTCGGTACGCAGGCTGACAACGGCGTCACGTACCCGGCCCACCTGGTCGCCTGCCGGAGTGAACACCGCGATCCCGGCCAACCGGGCGATGAAGACCCGCGTCGGGGATCCGCTCATCCCCTGAGGCTACCTGCGACCATCGGCCCGGCCCCGCCGTTAACCGAGAGTTTGCGGCGTGATGTCACGTTCCCCGATTCCCTTCCCGTCGTACGGATCGTACCGAGAAATGGAGGTGGGTCATGACCCGCATATCACTCGAACCTCCGCGTACCGTCCCGTACCGCATCATGGAGTGGTTCGGCCGGCGGATGGTCAGAGGTCGGCCTTGCGGCCCTTGCCGCCGAACATGAAGGGGGCGGTCCCCGAGGTCGTCGCGGGCGTCGGTACGGGCCGTACCGACGAATAGCCAGAGTTTTGTGCCCCCGGCGACTCGGTGAA
>JAOPYM010000383.1 GCA_025964615.1 Actinomycetes bacterium | reverse complement strand
GCCCGGGGCGATCAACTCGGTGCTGGTCATGACCGACGGTAAGAACGACACCCCGAACAGCCCGTCCATCTCACTCGGTCAGCTGCAGTCCAAGCTGGACCCGGCGAGCGGGGTGCGCATCTTCACCGTCGGGTACGGCAAGAACGCCGACCAGGACGTGCTCAAGAAGATCGCCACGGCCACCGACGCGGCCTCCTACAACGCCGCCGACCCGGTCACGCTGGACAAGGTCCTGGCTGCGGTCACGTCGAATTTCTAGCGGTCAGGGCCGTGGGCGGCGCACCGGCAGGAGCCCGGCGTCGAGGATCGCGCCGGTGATCGGGGCCGCCAGCGCGCAGAGCCGTTCGGCGTCCGCCTGGCCGAGCGCGCCGTAGGCGGGCAGGGAAGCCGTGTCGGTGCGCTCCTCGACGCGCTGGCGGAGCTCGGAACCCGCTGCGGACAGGGTCAGGTCCTCATCGCCGGCGACCAGCCCCGCGGAGCGCAGCCGATCCACGGCCGCCTCCCAGATCTCGTCCGGCCAGCCCCGGCTGCGGCGCAGGAACCTCATCGGGACCTCACCGCTGGCCCCGTGCAGGATCAGGGCCTCCAGCCCGGTGAGGCCCTCGATGAGCAGGGCGGCCAGATGCCCGTCGCCGCGGAACTCGCGGAGCAGCGTCTGGGCGTGCCAGAGCACCAGGTGCGGCTGGTCCGGCCAGGGGAGTGCGGCGTGCGCGGCGAACAGCGCCCTGCCCTCGAGGTGATCGCAGCCGGACTCGGCGGCACGCCTGGCCAGTTCTGCGGCTTCGGCGATCCCGGAGGTCTCCAGCGCTCCGCCCAGGCCGCGGCGCAGCGCCCGGTCGGCCGCGTCGAGCCGGGCGGCGAGCAGGGCCTCCGGGGTGGTGATGTCCCAGGCGGCGGGGATCGCGGCGCGGACCAGGTCGGGGCAGAAGTTGTAGAAACAGGCGATCACCGTCTCGGCGGGCACCCGGCCGAGTGCGGCCGACCGGGAGGCGAAGTAGCCGGCGGTCGCGTCGAGGCCGAGCGCCTGGTAGGCCTCGAAGGCCTCCGGTACGAAGTAGATCATCCCGTGCACCGGTTCGAGGCGGCTCCAGGCGCGACGGGCGAGAGCAGCGGTGATCACGGTCAACTCCAAGGATCCAGGGACATCGAGCGTACCGACCGGTCGGTATGTCGGCAACGGATTGCCCGTACGCACCTCACCCGCTAATGTCCCGAGCAAGCATTCGCTTGGTTCTCATGGAGGCCGCATGCGCCGCGGGATCTACCTGCTCGAAGAGGTTCAGTTCCACCCGATGAACTCGCGCAAGCCGCTGGAGTACCTCACCTGGCTGACGCAGTACAAGCGCGAGGACGACCGCATGGCGGCCGGCGCGCCCGAACTCACCTCGGGCCTGTCCGTACGCTCCCGCGAGATCGACCTGGTCGGCGCGTTCTACGCGGTCGGCATCACCGGGCACACCCAGTTCAAGGCCGTCACCCTCTGGGACTGCCACGGTGGCTGGAACGGTGGCTGGCGGCAGATGATGGACATCTACGACGGCGTCAAGGAGAAGCTCTTCCTCTCCGACATCGACGACCTGCGGCACAGCGCGTACTCCCGGCCACTCGGCTCCGCCCCCGGCGGCCCCGCCCTGGCGGATCTGCTGGCCGAGCCCTACGCCGCACCCTTCTACGTCTTCGAGAGCGCCACGGTCAAGCCCGGCGCGGCCCTCGACTACCTCGCCGCGGTCCAGGAGGAGCGAGCCCCGGTGCTCGCCGAACACGGACAACGGCTGATCGGCTCCTACGAGGTCCAGTTCTGCGACACCGAGGTCGTCACCTTCTGGGGGACCGGCCTCGACGAGCACCTCGCGCTGCAGCGCTCCCGGGATGCGGCGCTCGGCCTGGACGACGAGGTGGAACCGGACCACAGGCTGCTGTCCTGGCGCAAGCGCGCCCGCGAGTTCCTGGACGGCCCATGGCGGGAGAACCTCCTAGCCCCCTTCCCCGGTTCCAAGCTCGCCCCACCGTCATGAGCTCAGCGCGAGGTATCAGGTCAGGGCCTCCACGATCGGGGCGAAGGTACCGAGATCGTGCTCGTGGTGCAGGACGTAGTTGGTGATGCCGTGCTCGTCCCGCCAGTACCGCAGCTTGTCGCAGATCTCGGTCACCGAGCCGATCAGGACCTGCGGGGTGTCGATCTGCGCGGACGGGTTGGCGGCACTCCACGCCTCGACGTCGTGGTCGAGCCCGATCTGCAGGATCGAGGTGCCGAGCTCGATGTCGGCGAAGCGCGCCCCGGCTTCCTCTCGCACGATGCCGACCTTCTTCTTGAAGGCCTCGGGTCCGCTGTCGCTGGTGTCCGGGCCCGAACCGTCGGCCCGCACCCGCATGGTCAGGTTGATGATGTCGGCCTCACGGGCCGCGAGGCGCAGCATCTTCGGACCGCCGCCGCCGAGCATCAGCCGGGGTCCGGGCTGCTGCACCGGGACCGGCTCCTGCTCCAGGCCCTTGAGCGTGTAGTGCTCGCCGTCGAACGAGAAGGGCCCGCCCCGCCAGAGGCCCTTCATGACCTGGATCGCCTCGGTCAGCCGGGCGACCCGTACGCCCGGAGGATCGAGCCTCAGCCCCGCGCGTTCGTAGTCGTAGGCCATCCAGCCGGTGCCCAGGCCGAACTCCAGGCGCCCGCCGGACAGCACGTCGATCGTCGAGGCCTCCTTGGCCAGGATCGCCGGGTGCCGGAAGTCGTTGGCGAACACGAGCGTGCCCACCTTGAGGCGGGACGTGGCGCACGCGGCGGCGGTCATCGCGGCGACCGGCGCGAACCGCGGGCCGACCAGGTGGTCGGGGACCAGGAGGGCGTCGAACCCGGAGTCCTCGAGCCGGCGGGCCTTGTCGGCCCACTCCTTGCCTGAGGATGCCATCCGGAGTACGGCCGAGAAGCGGAACGGTCTGGGCATAAAGGTCTCCTCACCAAGCGCTTGCTCGCTCAATGTAGGTGACGTTATCGTCTCGGGGGAAGACACTGCTTAAAGGCGGCCCCATGGCTCACCCCGTACTGCACGTTCCCGTACGCGACGTCACCGATGACGAGGTCAGCTCGTACCAGGCGAACGGCTGGGCCGTACTGCCCGGTCTTGTCGCCGCGGACTACGTCGCTGAACTGCGCGAACGCGCACTGATCAGGCTCCGTGCACGCGAAGGGCCGTTCCGCAACAGCTTCGTCGACCAGGCGTTCGGCCAGGACCGCGACATCGCCAGGAACGACGAGGCCTATGCGGCACTGGCGCTCTGTCCGCAGATCGGCGGCAATGTGGTCCGGCTGCTGCACGGCGTGACCGGCGTCCGGCTCCAGGTCACCAATCTGCTGATCAAGGAACCGGCCGGCGGCGACGGGCACGGCGCCACGGTCTTCCACCAGGACTTCCCGTGGATGCCGATGGACAGGTCCGCGATGCTGACGGTCTGGCTGGCGCTGGCCGACGTACCCGCCGACATGGGATCGCTGCGGTTCTACACCGGCTCGCACCTGCACGGCACGCTCGGCCGCAGCTTCACCAGGGAGGGCGACGACGCGCTCACCCAGCAGCCCTGGCTGCACGGCCTGGAGATGTCACCGCCGCTCGACCTGAAGGCCGGCGACGCCACGGTGCACAGCTCGCTGGTCGTCCACGGGGCGCCCGCCAACCAGCGGGACCTGCCCAGGCTCTCGTTCACCGCCACCTACTTCGACGCCGACGCGCTCTACACCGGATCGAGGTACGGGCAGACCGACGACCTCGGCCTGGAGGTCAACCGGCCCTTCGACCACCCGATGTTCCCGGTGGTGGCGACCTCATGACCGTTGAGACGATACGAGGTCCGCAGGCGGAGCTGGGCGCGACGCTCATGCACGAGCACATCTTCGGGCTCAGCCCGGAGATCCTGTGGAACTGGCCCGACATCCCCGAGGGCTGGGACCAGGAACTGCGCGCTCAGGAGGCGGCCGGCAAGCTCAACGCGCTCAAGGCGGCGGGCATCGACACCATCGTCGACCTCACCGTCATCGGGCTCGGCCGCTTCATCCCCGCCATCCAGCGGGTCGCCGAGCTCACCGGCGTGCACATCGTCGCGGCCACCGGCCTGTACACCTACGACGCGCTGCCGCAGTACTTCGGCAACCGGGGGCCGGGGTCGCTGTTCGGCGGGGACGACAAGCTCGCCGAGTTCTTCATCAGGGACATCACCGAAGGCATCGGCCGGACCGGCGTGAAGGCCGGGATGCTGAAGGCGGCGACCGGCCGCCAGGGGATCGTCCCCGGGGTGGAACGGGTCCTGCGTGCGGTCGCCCAGGCGCACCGGGCCACCGGGGTGCCGATCACCACGCACTCCGAGTCCGCCACACGCAACGGCCTCGACCAGCAGAAACTCCTGCTCTCCGAGGGCGTCGACCTCTCGCACGTGGTCATCGGCCATGCCGGGGACACCACCGATCTCGACTACCTCGAAGAGCTCATCGCCAACGGTTCGTACCTCGGCATGGACCGGTTCGGCATCGAGTTCCTCTCCTTCGAAGACCGGGTCGCCACCATCGCGGCCCTGTGCGCGCGGGGGCACGCGGACAGGCTGGTCCTCGGCCACGACTCGTACTGCTTCAACGACCGCTTCGAACCTGAGGTGATCAAGGAGCGGCATCCCAACTACCACCTGCTGCACATCTCCCAGGACGCGCTGCCCGCCTTCCGCGCGGCCGGCGTCGCCGAGGAGCAGATCTGGCAGATGCTCGTCGACAACCCGCGTCGCATCCTCGCGCCGGTCCAGCCGTACTAGCCGTACCAGTCGTACTAGCCGTACCAAAGGAGTCCCTGGTGTCCACCCCGCAGACCGCGACCGACTTCGATGTAACCTCCGACTGGCACGTCGCCGACCCGTACCCCTTCCTGCGGCGGCTGCGCCATGAGCAGCCGGTGTTCTGGAGCGAGCACCTGCGGATGTGGGTGCTGACCCGGTACGAGGACGTGCGCGGGGCCTACCGCGACCACGGCACGTTCTCCTCGATCGGATCGCTGACCATCTCGCGGACGCTGACCGACGAGGTACGGGCCGCACTCGGCGACCACCAGTCGTTCCTCGACAACTTCTCCGCCAACGTGGACCCGCCCAAGCACACCCGGATGCGCAAGGCCATCTCCAGGGCCTTCACCCCGAGGGCGGTCGCCCTGCTCGGCGACAACTTCCGTACCAAGGTCGACACGGTGCTCGACTCGGTGATCTCCTCGGGTGGTACGGACCTTGTCGCCACCATCGCGCACCTGCCGTCCGCCCGGCTCGCCGCCGTGTTCATCGGCGTCCCACCCGAGGACGAGGAGCAGGTCAAGCATTGGGTGTCGTCCTGGTTCCAGCTCTTCCTCTCGCCCCAGCCGCCCGCCCGGCAGCTGGAGCTGGCCCAGGACTTCCTCAAATACCTCGACTACGTCGACCGCCTCGTCCGCGAGCGGACCGCCCGGCCGCGCGACGACTTCGCCTCGCTGATGGGCTCGATGATCGGGACGGGTCCTGACGACCTCTCGCACCGCGAGGTCGTCGAGACGATCAGCGCGCTGCTGCTCGGCGGCAACGACACCGTGCCCAACGGGGTGTCCAACGCCGTCTACCGGCTGCTGCGGGAACGTTCCGTCTGGGACGAGATCGTCGCCGACCACTCCCTCATCCCGGGCATGATCGAGGAGTCCTTCCGGATCGACGGGGCCAGCCTCGGCAGCTTCCGCAAGCCCACCAGGGAGGTCACCCTGCACGGCGTGACCATCCCCGCCGGGATCGAGGTGCTGCTGTCCGCGGACTCGGCGGCGCACGATGAGACGGTCTTCGCCGACCCGGAGCGGTTCGACATCCGCCGGCCCAACGCCCGCGAGCACATGGTCTTCGGGTACGGCGTGCACCACTGCGTCGGCGCCGCGTTCAGCCGGCTCAAGATGGAGATCGCGTTCGAGCAGCTGACCACCCGGCTGCCCTCGATGCGGCTGGTCCCCGGTCAGCAGGTCGGGTACCGCAAGAGCATGGTCGGCCGTGGCGTCGCGCAGATGCTGGTCGAATGGGACGAGCGTTGAGGTTCTCCGGCCGCGTCGCGATCGTGACGGGTGCGGGCTCCGGCATCGGCCGGGCCTGCGCCCTCCGGTTCGCCGCCGAGGGCGCCCGCGTCGCGGTGGTCGACCTGAACGAGGCCTCCGCCGCCGAGACGGCCGCGCTGATCGGTGGTACGGCCCTGGCCGTCACCGCCGATGTGTCCCAGGAGGAGGAGGTACGGGCCGCGGTCGCCGCGACGATCGAGGCGTATGGGCGGCTCGACGTGCTGCACAGCAACGCCGCCGTGCTGTCGCGCTCGGTCTATGGCAGGGACCTGGACCTGGTCGACATGGACGTCGCCGTCTGGGACCGGACCATGGAGGTGAATCTGCGCGGGGCCATGCTCTTCATCAAGCACACGGTCCCCTTGATGACCGCGGGCGGCGCGATCGTCCTGACCTCGTCGGTCTCAGGCCTGCTCGGGGACACCGACCACGCCGCCTACGGCTCCGCGAAGGCCGCGCTGATGTCGCTGACCCGCTACACCGCGACGATGTACGGGTCGCGGGGCATCCGCTGCAACTCGGTCGCCCCCGGACTGGTGCTCACCGACATCGCCCGGGCGGTGATGACCCCCGGACGTCTCGCGGAGAAGGCCGCCGAAAGGGTGCTCCCCGATGCCTGCGAACCCGAGGACGTCGCCGCCCTCGTCACCTTTCTGGCCTCCGGAGAGGCCCGGTGCATCACGGGCCAGACCATTGTCATCGACGGCGGAACCACCGCCCACCGCCCCGAACACGCCATCCGCCAGGCCAACGGCGCCTCATGATCCTTCAGAGTCCGAGTTGGGCGAGCGCGCGTGCCGCGATGTGCTCTCCGATGACGATGGAGGCGGTCGCCGCGGGGGAGGGCGCGTTGATGACGTGGATGATGCCGGGGGATTCCTCGATGAGGAA
>JAOPYM010000382.1 GCA_025964615.1 Actinomycetes bacterium | reverse complement strand
TACCCAAAGCAACATCGCAGCGGTTTCGGCACGCAGGCCACAACAGGCGCGAGGCGATCAGATGAGGGCGTATCCCCCATTCGGCAGCGCCAGCTCCGGCGCCGTGCGCATCAGGTCCGATGTAGCGGGTAGGCGCTGGTGGATGGTGCGGAGAGGATGTCATGATCGATCAGCCTCGTTCAGCAGGCCCGGCGGTCGCGGGTGACACCGTGCCCGTGGTGATCAGTGTGCCTGCCGACAAGACCTACGTCGCGTTGATCCGCTCCGCGACGGCGCACCTCGGTGCGCGGGAGGGATTCTCGGTCGTGGAGATCACCGATCTGCGGCTCGCGGTCGATGAGGCGTGCGGGCTGCTGTTGTCCCCGCATGACCATGGCGGGCTCGCGGTGAGCGGCGGGGAGCTGGAGTGCCGGCTGGTCGCCTACGACGGGGGGCTGCGGGTCGTGGTCTGCACCGCTGATGAGAGCGACCGCAGCCCCGACCAGGAAGGGTTCGGCTGGCATCTGCTGTCCGGCCTGGTCGACCGCCTGCATTGGTCGCGTGCGGGCGGCTGGGCGCAGGTGGAACTGGTCAAGTACCCGGCGGCCCGGACCGGCCGGTGATGGCGTTGGCGCCTGGCGGACCACGACCTGCCGCCGGTCCGGCGGCCGAGGACCGGACCGGGGAACGGGAGCAGGTCCAGGAGGCGCTGCGCCGGATGCGGCGGCTCCCGGCCGGTGACCCCAGCGCGAGCCGCTGCGCGAGCGGGTCATCGCCGAGTACATGTCCTACGCCCGGTACGTCGCCCGGCGGTACGGCACCCGCAACGAGGACGCCGAAGACCTGTTCCAGGTCGCCTACATGGGCCTGGTCAAAGCCGTCGACAACTTCGACCCCGACTACGGCACCAGTTTCCTGACCTACGCCACCCCCATGATCCTCGGCGAGGTCAAACGGCACTTCAGAGACAGCACCTGGGCGGTGCACGTGCCCCGGCGGATGAAGGAGCTCTCCGCCGAGGTACGTACCACGACCGACGAACTCGGCCAGCGGCTCGGCCGCCCGCCCACCATCGAGGAACTGACCCAGCGGCTGCAGGCCACGGTCGAGGACATCATCGACGCCCTGGACGCCACCGACGCGTACCGCACCAGGTCCCTCGACCTGCCCGCCACCGATGATGCGGACTCCGCGTCGTTCGGTGATCTCCTGGGTACCGACGACCCCGGCGTCGAGGCCATCGTCAACCGCGAAAGCCTCAAACCCCTCATCGCCCGCCTCCCCGAACGCGACAAGGACATCCTGCTCATGCGGTTCTTTCGCGACATGACCCAGAGCGAGATCGGCGAAGAACTCGGCATCTCCCAGATGCAGGTCTCCCGGATCTTGTCCCGCATCGCCCGCCAGCTATCCAAGGCATGAACGAATAGAACCGCTGTTCGACTCCGAAGCAGAGGTCTTTGCCTGGCGCGTCGGCGGGCGAGGAGATCACCTTTCCCCAGACGCGCAGCACCAGACCCAGGCCGTGGACCCGCGCAGGCCACCAGGCCCCCGGCAGGGGACGGACATGTCGGCGAGATCGTGAGGGACACCCTCACGTGGGCGGTGGGCCCCCCAGGATCATCGCGTTGTGCCGGACCTGCGGGCACCATTGGCGGGGATGTGCGAGCCGGAACCTGAACGAGGGACCCGCCGGGCGCGCGCCTGGATGCGCCCTCGCAGCGCCCGGCGCTCTTGCTCCGTGGTTTCGCCCCAGACGCCGTACTCCTGGCCGGTCTCCAGTGCGTAGTCCAGACACTCGCCCCTGACCGGGCAGACCGCGCATATCCGCTTGGCTCGTGATACCTGCCAGTGCGGTACGTCCAGGGTCCCCAGCGGAAAGAACAACTCGGGGTCCTCATCCTTGCAGGCGGCCCGCTCCACCCAATCGATGGGCCGGCCCTGCATCACAACGATCTCACCCACACTCCACCTCCTTCACGGAAAGACGCCACCTACCCGCGATCGGCCAGTCGATGCGGACAAACGGGCAGGTGTCCTCGCCGCTCGGGGCCCGCCAGGGCAGGCACGGATCGCGACGCAGGCCCATCATGGTTGTCCGCAAGATCAAGGAAATGATCAAGGCGATGAGTGACTCCCGGCTTGTCCCGGCCCACCTCAGCCCCGGCCCTGACGGCCCGGGCTGAGGTGGGCCGCACGGATCAGCCCAGGGGGTCCTGGCCGACTTCGCCCCGCCAGGCACCCGATTCGATGCCACGCGATTCGATGTAGGCCTTGAACCGCTTAAGGTCGCCCTTGATGCGGTGCTCGATGAGATTGAGCTTGTCGGCGGCCTGCTCGGCCAGCCCCGCGGGCGCGAACTCCAGCTGGAGCCTCACCCGGGTGGTATCGGCGGCGATGGGGTAGAAGGTGACCACCCCGGCCTGAAGAGGGCCGTCCACCGACGCCCACGCGATCCGCTCATCCGGTCGCTGCTCGATGATCTCGGCGTCGAACTCCCGCTTGACACCCGCGATACTGGTCGCCCAGTGCGTCCGGGTGGGGCTGGACTGCCGGATCCGATCGACGCCCTCCATGAACTGGGAGAACTCCTCGAACTGGGTCCACTGGTTGTAGACCGTCCGCACTGGGACGGCCACGTCGATCGACTGCTCAATCGTGGTCATGGGCCTTCCTTCCTGCTCGATCGTCGAGTGCTCCCCCTAACCCACACACAGGATCCCAAACCTCCAGCGTCGGAACCCGCGGCCGAGCGGGGCCCTGGAGCACGGGGGCTGGGTCACGATCATCACCGCTCCCAACGCGATCGAGGCGCGGGTGATGGTGTGTGATCTGCGTCGGTTTCTGACGTGATTCGTGCAGCGATCCGCGTCGTGGTGCGGGGGCTGATGCTGGGCAGCGAGATCTCCATCAATCATCGTGAGGAGATCGAGATGGTGGCGCTGTGCCTGCGGACTCGGCTCGCCCTAGCTCTAGGAGTTTGAGGCCAACACAGCGATCTCCCGCAACGCAACCGACTGCTGGTAGGAATCGGTGATTGTACGGGCGATGCGCTCGGCCTCGGCAAGATCATGTCCGGCCACGGCCACGGCGAGATGCCTCAACTCCATCCCCTCGTACCAAGGGCTGTGGTGGGGGCGGAGCGGACGATGCGCTCGGCGTCGTAAAGATCACGTCCGGCCACGGCCACGGCTGCGACTGTGGCAGAGGCCAATCCTTCCAACACCGACTTATGCGAGTAGCCGGTGACGGAGCGACTGGCGCGTTCGGCATCGGCGAGCAGTTTCTGAGCCCAGTACGGATCGAGCGCGGCCGCAGCCGCAGCCGCACCGACCTTCCCCAACGCCAACGGCTCGGTGGCGAGAGCCGTCGCCTTCGACAGAGCGGGCGATCTGCTCGGCGTCGGTGAGCAGCATCCGAGCCCGGCCAGTGCCGAGCCCGGCAATGTCCGCGGCGACCTTCCCCAACGCCACGGCTCGGTAGTAAGAGTCTTCGATGGAGCGGGCGATGCGCTCAGCATCGGCAGGATCGAACCCAGCCACGGCCACGGCGACACCACTCAACGCCTGGGCCCCTCGGGCCGCTGAAACGTCAGACGGTCACCGAGGGATGGTGCTCGCAGTGGCGTGGACGGTTGCGCCGGGGTGGGGGGGTGCCTCCGGCGGGGGCCTCCGGCTCCGGGATGGCGCCGAATCGCGTTCGGTTAAGCGACAAGGTCTCCCGCGCCCCGTCCCGGCGACGCAGCTCGACCCGCCGCCGGCCCATCACCCGCAACAGCACGTCCACCTCGTCCGCCTCGTCCAGGCGCTCGTACCGGCCCGCCGCGCGAGCACGACCGATCGCGGCCGCCCGCTCGCCCTCCACGTAGGACAGCACCTCGGTCAACGCAGCCCGCGGCATCCAGACCCCCATGATCCCCAGGAAGTTCAACCACACCCGCAGCGAGATCGCGTACTTCTTCCACGTCAGCACATCCAGCGGCAGCATCTCAGCTGAGGAGAACCAGCCGTTCAACCGCCGATCAGACATCCCCTCCGGGGACAACCGGAACGGCTGCCCGTCTCTCCGCGCCCTGACGCGGCGATCACCAAGGACCGCCAGCGCCCGGTCGGCAAGAGGATCACCCTGCACCGCGATTCACCTGACCGCGCGGTTGAAGTACAGCTCCCAAGGCACCTGGCGACCCTCTGCCATCACCCGCTGATCACCAGCACCGAACTCTAGGCCAACTTGACGCTCGCGCATGGCCGCCGTCGGCCGCCCAGACAGAAGCGCACCGGTATGGAGGTATAACCATGGGCCAGCTCTCAGGACCTGAACCCGACGTCGCCGGCGACGCCGGCCACCATGATCACCCGCCGCGGATGGGGGTTCTTCACCGATACCTCGGTGTGCATCGGCTGCAAGGCCTGCGAGGTGGCCTGCAAGGAGTGGAACGCCCTTCCCCGAAGACGGGAACTGGCTGCGGCCCACCGCATGCGCCGGGACCTGGGCGCGCTGGCCGAGCCCTACCGGCAGGTCAGAGTGGGACGGCTGATCAGCACGGCAGAGAGCCTGACGGCTTGTGGCGCACTGGCGGGAGTCATCCTTGGCGGCCGCCACCGGGCCGTCGCCGCAGCGGCCGGGCTGGCCCTGCTCGCCGGATCGGCCATGTTCCGGCTGCCCGGGTCGGCATCGGCTATCTGGCGCCTGCGGAGTTGCTGCTCACCGGCGGTTGCCCTGCCCTGGGCGCCCTGCTGGCCTGGGGTGATCTCCGGGTCGGGAGCCCGCGCCGATTCGCTGGCTGCGGGCCCTGCACAGCGGATCGGTCAACGACTACACCGCCTTTCTGATCACCGGCACTCTCGCTGTCGCCGCCGTCCTCCTGTGGCGGTGAGGCGCGTACGGAACCTGCGGCAGCACTGGTCGATGTGGCCGTCGTCGTAGCCGGCGGACTGCCTGACGAAGCCGGTACGCGGCTCCAGCCAGTCGGTCTCGGTGGCCGTCCACAGCCGCCCCGGATCCGCAGCCGGCAGCTGCTCGCACGGCGTTGTGGACACCTCCAGGACCAGGTCGTGCGCCTGGCCCTCGGCGATCTCGATCTCCGCGTACAGGCCGCCGTTGTGGCGGGCCTATGCGGCGCCTGACCAGCGAAGGTAGGTGCCGCCGCTGCGTGCGGTCCAGACTCCGTCCCGGAGCGTGAAATCCGTCATCCCTGACGTGCCGAAAACCGGCGCGCAGATCGAGGCGGACAGCGACGCGGGCGATGCCGCGACGGGCATGGATCCGCCGCAGCACCACAAGCCGATCCGGTCGGGTCGGACGTGCCATCGCCTCCCGGCATTCGATCGTCGCCTGCGACGTCACCCACCGGCTCCGCCAGATCAGCCCATGGTCTTCGTAGTAGCCACCCCACACCCGCCGTGTTTCGGTCGGGGACACCTGATAGGTGCCGTTGCCGCCGAGCAGGGCGCCGAACACCGGAGGCGATTCCCAGGAGGGGAAGCACATCCACGCGAAGTCGCCGTGCGGGCCAACCAGGGCACCCCCGCTCGCCATCGGCGACCAGGGCGTAGTCGCGCAGCACATGAGCGACTGCGGATCTCCCGCCTGCGAGGTCACATCGACGAGTCTCCCGCCATGTCCTCCGGAGCCGTCAAGAGGGCTGCACGACAGGGGCCGGCGCCGGTCTCGGTCCTGATCCGAGCGGATGAGCGCGTCGTTGGTCGGTCGCAGTCCCGCCCCAACGGGAGCGTCGACCGCCGCGGGACATGGGGACGAGGTTGTGTAAGCCGGGATGGGCACGGGTCAGGTGTCTTCGCGTTCGTCCAGGTCGGGCTGGGGAGAGGCCATCGCGTTGTTGACCCGCTCGACATCGGCCGGGTCGAGATCCTCTGCGGGTATCTCGTGTTCCAGCGCTTCGGACACGCGATCGGCCGCCTGCTCAGACTCGGGCGTGGGCTCAGGCTTTCTATCCATGATCAAAACTGTGCCCGCAATCGGCCCCCGCGAAGCCACCCACCTTGCGGGTCGGCGGCCACGGCCGAAAGCGACGGTAATCAAGAGGCAATCAGGATTTAACGCAGGCCACCCGATTCGGCGCCGGTCGTGCGGGCAGCGGGACAGCCTTGGGGTCGGCAGCGTGTCGGAGCCCCGCAGGGAGGAGGCCGGGCGTGAGTTCCGTCGAAACGAGGCAGGTCGTCGTCGTCACGGGCGCCAGTGGAGGTATCGGCCGTGCCGTCGCGAGGGCGTTCGGTGCGCGCGGTGCGAAGGTCGCGCTGCTCGCGCGCGGGAAGGCAGGTCTGAGCGGGGCCGCCGATGACGTACGTGAGGCTGGTGGGCAGGCCCTCGAATTCTCCATTGACGTGGCCGACCACGCCCAGGTCGACGCGGTGGCGGCGCAGGTCGAGGAGAGTTTCGGGCCGATCGATGTGTGGGTCAACGCCGCATTCACCTCGGTGTTCGCGCCGTTCACGCAGATCACCGCCGAGGAGTACCGGCGGGTGACAGAGGTCAGCTACCTCGGGTTCGTCCACGGCACCATGGCCGCGTTGGAGCGGATGCTGCCACGTGACCGGGGCACGATCGTTCAGGTCGGATCGGCGCTGGCCTACCGGGGAATCCCGTTGCAGAGTGCCTACTGCGGTGCCAAGCACGCCATTCAGGGCTTCAACGAGGCGCTGCGGTGTGAGCTGCTGCACGAGCGGAGCAATGTGCACGTGACGATGGCGCAGATGCCGGCGGTCAACACCCCGCAGTTCGACTGGGTCCTGTCGCGGCTGCCGAAAGCCGCGCAGCCCGTTCCGCCGATCTACCAGCCGGAGCTGGCCGCCCGGGCCGTGCTGTATGCCGCCGACCACCCCAAACGCCGGGAGTACTGGGTGGGAGGGGCCACCACGGCCACCCTGATCGCCAACGCCGTCGCGCCCGGTCTGCTCGATCGCTATCTGGCCAGGACAGGACTGTCCGCCCAGCAGGACGACCGGCCGCAACCGGAGGACCGGCGCACGAACCTGTGGCGGCCCGCCGACGGCACCGACGGACATGACTACACCGCGCACGGCAGCTTCGACGACCGCTCCCACAACGGCAGCCTCCAGATGTGGGCCTCGCAGCATCATGGGCTGCTCGCGGCCGCCGCGGCCGGAGTGGCGGGCGCCACGGCACTGACCTTCCGAAGGATGCGGCGACCACAAGGGGGGCCGTCATGAAGCCTGATCGCCTCAGCTCACAACCAGCCGCCGTGGGCATCGACCGGCTGGTCGCCGACATCAGGACCGGGCACTTCGAGCGCAGCCTGTCGGCGTTGACGGCGGTGGGTGCGCTGGTCACCACCGGCGAGATCTTCCTCGCGCATGACGGCGCGAGCTTCGGGAACCGCATGATGTGGGTTCCGGTCGTGCTGGGCCCGGTAGGGGCCGCAGCGGGTGTGGCGGGGTTCCTCAGCGCGCGGATGGCCAAGACCGCGCTGCCGGTGGCGTCGGCGATGATCGTCGTGAACGGCCTGCAGGGCACCTATCTGCATGCCAGGGGCATCGGCCAGAAGCCGGGCGGATGGGCCAACGCCCGCTACAACCTGGAAATGGGTCCTCCGTTGTTGGCCCCGCTGCTGATGACCATGGTGGGCGGGATGGGGCTTCTCGCGGCGATCCTCAGGCGTGAGCGATGAGCGGGCCCGGTCAACGGTTTCCCGGGTTCGATGTGCTGTCACAGAGCGGGAACTGGGACCCCGTCACCGCCCGGGTGGTCCTCGCACGCGTCGGGCCCGCAGGGGACCTGCGCTTCTTCACTCCAGCGGAGGGGCAGGCGGCTGCGGCCCTGCTCGATCGGCTGCTCGGCCAAGCAGACGGGCCGGGGGTGCCGCTGGTGGGGCTGGTCGACGCGCGGCTGTCCGAGGGACGGACCGACGGGTGGCGCTACGACGACATGCCCGAGGACGGCAGGGCCTGGCGGGACTCCCTGTCCTTCCTGGACGCCGACGCGCTCGCCGGCGTCGGGCTCGGATTCGCCGCGTGCCCTGCCGCCGACCAGGAGGCGCTGATCCAGGCGATCCGCGATCTCGGGCCGGCCGACTGGCATGGCATGGCCGCCGGGCACATCTGGAGCCTGTGGACCCGGTACGCCTGCACGGCGTTCTACTCACACCCGTCGGCGTGGAACGAGATCGGATTTCCCGGACCCGCCTACCCGCGCGGCTACAAGAACGCCGGGGTCGACCGGCGCGAGCCGTTCGAGGTACGCGATGCCCGGCCGTCCGACGATCCGGTACCGGAAGGGGCGTGATGGGCGGGGTACGAGCCCGCAACGAGTCGGCGTGGCTGCTCCCCAATGACGGGACCCGCACCCATCACGCGCTCCGGGAGAACATGCGGACCTTCGCCGACGGCGACGAGGTCGATGTGGTGATCGTCGGATGCGGCGCGGGTGGGGCGACGCTGCTCCAGCGGCTGGCTCGCGCGGGCCTGCGCGTCGTCGCCCTGGACGCGGGCCCGTTCTGGGACCCCGACCGTGACTGGGTCAGCGATGAGGCCGGATCCCATCACCTGTACTGGACCGAGCCCCGGGTCATCACCGGAGACGACCCGGTCCCGCTGGGATCCAACAACTCCGGTCGCGGCGTGGGCGGTTCGATGGTGCACTATGCCGGGTTCACCCCGCGCTTTCACCCGAGTGACTTTCGGACCCGGATCCTCGACGGTGTCGGCGCGGACTGGCCGATCCGCTACTGCGACCTGCGACCGTACTACCGCGACCTCGAAGAGGAACTGCCGGTCGCGGGTGAGAGGTGGCCGTGGGGTGATCCGCACGGCTACCCGCACCGTCCGCACCCGGTCGGCGGCAACGGTGAGGTGTTCCTGCGCGGGGCACGCAAGCTGGGCATCACGGCGAAGGTCGGCCCGGTCGCGATCGCCAACGGCCGTTTCGGGAACCGCCCGCACTGTATCTACCGGGGCTTCTGCCTTCAGGGTTGCAAGGTCAACGCCAAGGCGTCCCCGCTGATCACCCACATCCCCGACGCGCTGGCGCGCGGCGCCGAAGTCCGGGCCGACTCGATGGTCACCAGTATCGAGGTCGATCAGCGAACTGGCCGGGCGAAGGGCGTGCGCTACGTCCGCGACGGCAGGCCCCACTTTCAGCGGGCGGCGATGGTCGCCGTGGCCGGGTATTCGATCGAGACCCCCAGGCTGCTGCTCAACTCCGCGTCCTCGCGCTTTCCCGATGGCCTGTGTAACGACTTCGATCAGGTGGGGCGGTATCTGATGGTGCAGGGCGCACCGCAGACCGCGGGCCGTTTCGACGCCGAGGTACGGATGTACAAGGCGCCGCCCCCCGAGGTGAGCAGCGAGGAGTTCTACGAGACCGACCCGGCCAAGCCGTATAAACGCGGATTCTCCCTCCAGACCGTCTCGCCCCTTCCGATCACCTGGGCCGAGCACGTCGCCGCGCAGGGCCACTGGGGCCGGGTGCTGCGGGACTACATGCGCGACTACGTGCACTGGTCGTGCCTGGGAGCGCTGTGCGAGTTCCTGCCGCAGCCCGGCAACCGGGTGACGCTGGCGCAGGAGACCGACGGGTACGGGTTGCCCGTCGCCCGCTTCTCCTACTCCCAGTGCGACAACGACCGGCTGCTCATGCGCGCCGCGCAGGCCGTCATGGAGAACCTCCTGCGCGCCGCCGGCGCCGGCGAGGTCATCACCATCGACCGGTACGCCCATCTGGTCGGCGGCGCCCGGATGGCCGCCGACGAGCGGCACGGAGTGGTCGACGCGGACTGCCGGACCTTCGCCGTACCGAATCTCTACATCACCGACGGCAGCGTGCTGCCGACCCAGGGCAGTGCCAACCCGGCACTGACCATCATGGCCGTCGCGGCCCGCGCCGCCGACCACATGGCCGGCGGCGCCCGCTGACCACCGCACCCGTCTTCACAGGGAGGAACCACCGATGACCGCGCAGACCGTCGCCGACCATCTCCTCGAGCGTCTCCGCGAGTGGGACGTGGAGTATGTCTTCGCCTTCCCGGGCGATGGCATCAACGGGATCCTCGCGGCCTGGGGCCGGGCCGAGAACCGGCCCCAGTTCGTCCAGTCCCGGCACGAGGAGATGAGCGCCTTCGAAGCCGTCGGGTACGCCAAGTTCACCGGCCGGCTCGGTGTGTGCATGGCCACGTCCGGACCCGGCGCGATCCACCTGCTCAACGGCCTGTACGACGCCAAACTCGACCACGTCCCGGTGGTGGCGATCGTCGGCCAGACCAACCGGTCGGCGATGGGCGGGTCCTACCAGCAGGAGGTCGATCTGCTGAGCCTGTTCAAGGACGTGGCCGGCGCCTACGTACAGATGGTGACCGTACCCGAGCAGCTGCCGAACGTCCTGGACCGGGCGATCCGCATCGCACTGGCCGAACGGGCGCCCACCGCGATCATCATCCCCGCCGACGTCCAGGAACTGGAGTACTCCGCGCCGACGCACGCGTTCAAGATGGTCCCCTCCAGCCTCGGCATCGACTGGCCGACCACCGCACCCGACGACGACGCGATCCGGCGGGCCGCCGGCATCCTCAACGCAGGGCGCAAGGTGGCCATCCTGGCCGGCTCGGGCGCCCGCGATGCCCGCGAACAGCTCCAGCAGGTCGCGGACATCCTCGGCGCCGGGGTCGCCAAAGCGCTGCTCGGCAAGGACGTCCTGTCCGACGAACTGCCCTATGTCACCGGATCCATCGGGCTGCTCGGCACCCGGCCGAGCTACGAGATGATGCGCGAGTGCGACACGCTCCTCACGATCGGCTCGAGCTTCCCGTACACCCAGTTCATGCCCGGCTTCGGCCAGGCCCGCGCGGTCCAGATCGACCTGGACGCCAAGTACATCGGGATGCGCTACCCCTACGAGGTGAACCTGGTCGGTGATGCCGCCACGACCCTGCGCGCCCTCATCCCGCACCTGCACCGCAAGGAGGACCGCTCCTGGCGCGAGGGCATCGAAGCCGGTGTGGCCCGCTGGTGGCAGACCATGGAGGCAGAGGCGATGGTGGAGGCGGACCCGATCAACCCGATGCGGCTGTTCTCCGAACTGTCCTCCCGGCTGCCCCACGATGCCATCGTCACCGCGGACTCGGGGTCGGCTGCCAACTGGTATGCCCGGCAACTGAAGTTCCGCGGTGACATGCGGGGTTCGCTGTCGGGCAACCTGGCCTCGATGGGGCCCGGCGTGCCGTACGGCATCGGCGCCAAGTTCGCCAGCCCTGGACGGCCGGTGATCGTGTTCGCCGGCGACGGGGCGATGCAGATGAACGGCCTGGCCGAACTCATCACGATCAAGCACTACTGGCGGGAATGGGCCGACCCGCGCCTGATCGTCGCGGTTCTGCACAACGACGACCTGAACCAGGTGACGTGGGAGATGCGGGCCATGCAGGGTGCCCCGAAGTTCACCGAGTCCCAGCAGCTGCCCGATGTCGACTATGCCGGTTTCGCCGCGAGCCTGGGACTGCTGGCAATCTCGGTGGACAAGCCCGACCAGGTCGGTCCCGCGTGGGATCGTGCGCTCGCCGCCGATCGGCCGGCACTCCTGGACGTACGGTGCGACCCGGACGTGCCGCCCATCCCGCCGCACGCGACGTTCGAGCAGATGAAGGACGCCGCACAGTCGCTGGTCAAAGGCGACCCCGACCGGTGGGGCGTCATCAAGGAAGGCGTGAAGACCAAGCTTCAGGAGTTCCTGCCGCACAAGGACGCCTGATGAGCAAGGCCCCGATCGAATCGGTGATCGAATCGGTGCAGGCCTGCGCCTACACGATTCCCACCGACGCACCCGAGGCCGACGGCACCCTCGCCTGGGACTCCACCACGATGGTGCTGGTCCAGGTCCGTTCGGGACCGGCCGTCGGCACCGGCTGGACGTACGGCCCGGTGGCGTGCGCGGACGTGGTCACAGGCATGCTCGCCGGCGTCGTGTGCGGGCGGGAGGCACTCGACGTCGGCGGCGCGTTCACCGCCATGGTCAGGGCCGTCCGCAACGCCGGCCGCCAGGGAGTCGCGGGTTACGCGATCTCGGCGGTCGACGTGGCCCTGTGGGATCTGAAGGCGAGGCTGCTCGGCCTGCCGCTGCACCGGCTTCTCGGCGCCGTCCGCGAAACCGTGCCGGTGTACGGCAGCGGAGGATTCACCACCTACGACGCACACCGCCTCCGCGACCAGCTGACCCGATGGACGGCCGGGCAGCACATTCCGCGGGTGAAGATCAAAATCGGGGAATCGTGGGGCACGGACCTCAAACGCGACCTGGACCGGATGCGTCAAGCCCGCGAGGCCATTGGTGGTGACGCCGAGTTGTTCGTCGACGCCAACGGCGGCTACGGACGCAAACAGGCGATCCGCCTCATCGCAGCCGCCCGCGACCTCGATGTGGCCTGGCTCGAGGAGCCCGTCTCCTCCGACGACCTCGACGGGCTCCGGGAGATCCGCGACGCCGTACTCCCCGATGTCACCGCAGGGGAGTACGGGCACGACCTCTACTACTTCCGCCGCATGTGCGAGGCCGACGCGGTGGACTGCCTCCAAGCCGACGTGTCCCGATGCGGTGGCATCACCGAATGGCTGCGCGTCGCCGCCATCGCCGCATCCCACGGCCTGGAGATCTCCGGGCACTGCGGCCCGCACCTGCACGCCCACGTCGGCGCCGCCACACCGAACCTGCGTCACCTCGAATGGTTCCACGACCACGTCCGGATCGAGACGATGTTCTTCGACGGCACTCTCGACCCAACCGGAGGCGGTGTCCGCCCCGCCCCCGACACCCCGGGTCACGGGCTGACCCTCCGCACCCCCGACACCGAGCGGTTCAGGATCCGGTGAAGCCCGCCGATCCGGGCGGCGCAGCGCTCAGCCGTCCTGGTGGAAGTCCACGTTGACCTCTTCCTCGGGGCGGCGCTGCTCGGCCTCGGCGTACTGCACGTACGCTCGTTCGTCGCCACCGGTCAGGGGCGGCTGGGACAGGGCGCGCGGCCAGAGCCGTTTGGTCCGTACGACATCAATCTCGATGACGTACAAGGTGAGCTGCGCCTGCAGGTGGAGCCAGCCAAGCAGCCCCAGGACCAGCCCGAACAGCCCGTACACCTGTCCGGCGTGGCGGAGGTTGTGGTCGATCACGTAGCCTCCGGCGGCCAGGAGCGCCTGCCAGGTGAGGGCGGATCCGACCGCGGAGAACACGAAGAACCGCAGCGGGATCTCCCGGGCGATGGCCAACCGGAACCCGAGCAGGAACAGTGCGGCGCTGATGATCGCGGAGGTGAGTACGGCCACAACCCGCAGGCCGAGTCCCAAAGCGCCCAAGCCGCCGCCGATCCCGGACAGGAACCCGCTGATGATCACGGCGGCACCGATCGTCGCCAGGAGCCCGAGGCTGCGAAGCAGATCCCAGGGAAAGGCGGGCCGCCGGGTGTGCGGCACTCCCCAGACGGTGTTGAAGGCGTACTGCACCGTGCTGGTGACCCCGCGCGCACCGATCACGGTGCCGATCAGACCGACGGTGAGCCCGATACCCGTCCGGTTGAGAGAGTGCACGTTGCCCTGGAGCTGCCCGCCGATGATCGGGAACTCCACCAGAGTGGAGTGCAGAATGCGCTGCTGCGCGGCCGGGTCGCTCCGCAGTACGAGCCCGAGGATGGTGACGAGCAGGAGCAACATGGGGAAGAGCGCGAAGAACGCGTAGTAGGCCAGCAGCGCCGCCAGGTATCCCGCATGATCGTCACTGAACTTACGGTAAACCGCATTCGTGAACCCCGCCCACCGGCTCCGTTGCTGGAACCGGTCCGCCGCAGCAAGGATCCTTTCGAGTCCGAACACCCTCCCCGGCTACCCAGGAACGGGACGGCCACACGAGGTATCTCACGCAATCTGCTCAGGCCCTCCGGGCCGGGGCTCCGGCTCCGGCAGGGGAACAGGCCGCGCCGGGCCCGGGTCGGGGACGGGCACCGGGTCGGGAAATGGCGGCTGTGTCATGAGGTCACCTTCCCCGCGTGGCATCTGGTGAAGCCCCTGCCCGGAACCCTCTGCCGGCTTGCTCGACATCACCTCAGATCCAGGGCATGGATCCGTTTCCTTGCGTGGCCCGCCGGGTGGGGCGCCTGGGCGGTTCAGATGACCCGGCCGAGCAGCATGATGAATATCAGCGCCGGCGCCCGGTTCAGGCCACGCGTACCGCGATCAGGCAGGTGTCGTCGTCGGTGTCGGGCTGGGTGTGATCGAGCAGCCGGTCCAGATACGTGTCCAGGTCCGGGGGCGGATCCGCCGCGGCCACGAGTAGATCGCTCAGATTCTCGTCCGGGCTGAACCGGCGGCGTTCGATCAGGCCGTCGGTGAACATGAGCAGTACGTCGCCGGAGGTGAGCTGTTCGGTCGCGGCCGCATAGACGGCCGCCCGATCGGCCCCCAGGACCGGGCCGACGGGGGCGA
>JAOPYM010000599.1 GCA_025964615.1 Actinomycetes bacterium | reverse complement strand
AGCAGGCTGATGTCGCGGGCCGCGCCGGTCGAGGCCGAGGTGGCCATGGCGGCGTAGGTCTGCAGGGCGACGCTGACCGGGCGCTGCCGGTCGCGCGGGCGGTAGCCGCCCAGCTCCTCCAGGAGCCTGGCCCTGCGGGCGGTCAACACGTCCTGCGGAACGTCGACCTCCAGGACGCGGCGCGGGATGTCAATGACGATCCGGTCGCCGTTCTCGACCAGCGCGATCATGCCGCCGGAGGCCGCCTCGGGGGAGGCGTGACCGATCGACAACCCGCTCGTACCGCCGGAGAACCGGCCGTCGGTGATCAGCGCACAGGCCTTGCCGAGGCCGCGTCCCTTCAGGAACGAGGTCGGGTAGAGCATCTCCTGCATACCGGGCCCGCCCTTGGGACCCTCGTAGCGGATGACGACCACGTCGCCTGCCTTGATCTTGCCGCCGAGGATCCCGTCCACCGCGTCGTCCTGGCTCTCGAAGACCACCGCGGGACCCTCGAAGGTCCACAGCTCCTCCTCGACGCCCGCGGTCTTCACGATCGCGCCGTCGGGAGCGATGTTGCCGTACAGCACCGCGAGCCCGCCGTCCTTGGTGTAGGCGTGCTCGATGTCGCGGATGCAGCCGGCCTCGCGGTCGAGGTCGAGGGAGTCCCAGCGGGTGCTCTGGGCGTACGGCTCGATCGTGCGAACCCCGCCGGGGGCGGCGTGGAACAGCTCCACGGCCGTTTCCGTGATCGACGGGGACCGGACGTCCCAGGCGTCAAGGAACTCGCCCAGCGACGCGCCGTGGATGGTGTGCACGTCCCGGTGCAGCAGCCCGCCGCGGTCCAGCTCGCCGAGCAGCGCGGGGATCCCGCCGGCCCGGTGCACGTCCTCGACGTGGTACTTCGCGGTGGCCGGCGCGACCTTGCAGATGCAGGGCACCCGGCGCGACAGCTCGTCGATCTCCTTGAGCCCGAAGTCGACGCGGGCCTCGCGGGCGGCCGCGAGCAGGTGCAGGATCGTGTTCGTGGAGCCGCCCATTGCCACGTCGAGCGCCATCGCGTTCTCGAAGGCGTCCCTGCTGGCGATGCTCAGCGGCAGCACCGACTCGTCGTCGTTCTCGTAGTAGCGGCGGGTGATGCCGACGATCGCGCGGCCGGCGTCCTCGAACAGTGCCTTGCGGGCCGCGTGGGTGGCCAGGGTGGTGCCGTTGCCGGGCAGCGACAGGCCCATCGCCTCGGTCAGGCAGTTCATCGAGTTGGCGGTGAACATGCCCGAGCAGGACCCGCAGGTCGGGCAGGCGTTCTCCTCCATCTCGGCGAGGGTCTCGTCGGAGACGGAGTCGTCCGCGGCGGCGACCATCGGGTCGATCAGGTCCAGCTTGCGGGTGGTCGCGACGTTGCCGTTGACCACCGTGACCTTGCCGGCCTCCATCGGCCCACCGGAGACGAACACGGTGGGGATGTTGAGCCGCAGCGCCGCGATCAGCATGCCGGGCGTGATCTTGTCGCAGTTGGAGATGCAGACCATGGCGTCCGCGCAGTGCGCGTTGACCATGTACTCACAGGAGTCGGCGATCAGCTCGCGGCTGGGCAGCGAGTAGAGCATGCCGGCGTGCCCCATGGCGATGCCGTCGTCGACCGCGATGGTGTTGAACTCGCGCGGGATCCCCCCGGCCTCCTTGACGGCGGCGGCGACGACCTGGGCGACCTCGCGCAGGTGCACGTGGCCCGGCACGAACTCGGTGAAGCTGTTGGCGATCGCGATGATCGGCTTGCCGAAGTCCTCGCGTGCTACACCGGTGGCGCGGAGCAGGGCGCGCGCGCCGGCCATGTTCCTGCCATGCGTGACCGTACGAGACCTGAGCGGAGGCATTGAGAGATCTCCAAACCGTGACCATCGAGTCTCTCATCGTACGACCCCCGGCTGGCTCTGGTGACCGGGACCCCGAGTGCCCCGCGAGCTGCGCGCACCAAAAAAGAGGAGAGCACCCCGGCTCTGGCGGGGTGCCCTCCATGAAGCGGTTGTCCCGATGGGTGCGGGAATGCCGGACAAGGGGGCTTATCGTTGAGCTGGTGGCGTTGGTCAGGCCTGCACGTATTCGTATACGGGCGGCAGGGCCTCTTCCGCGGCCGTGGAGATCCGCTGGACGTCCTCGGTGGTCAGGATCTTCGGACGCCGGCGCAGGTAGGACTTGGCCCGCCCGCCGGAGTAGACGTCGACGTCCCTGACCGTCATGACCTTCCACGGGATCGCGGGCCCGTAGATGGCGACCGACGGCTGGACCGGCACCTGGAAACCGACCTGCGCGCTGATGATCTTGCTGGCCTGGTCGGCCTCCCACCGTGCCTCGTCCAGCCGGTCCTTCTTGTTGAAGGGGCCGTGGAAGAGCTTGCGGTGCGAGAGCGTCCGGACGGGCAGGCGCTTGTCCCACTTCTCGGAGTCGATGGCGTAGACGCCGCTCGGACCGATCACCAGGTGGTCGATCCGCCCGTCGCTGACGCCGTCGTCGTCGCGCGGCACCGCGCGGGCGTGCAGGACCCGGTAGCCGGCCTTGGCCAGGCCGCGCAGCTGCTTCTCGGTGCGCCGCTCGGCGGCCGAGGACTTCTGCCAGGCCTCGATGGTGGAGCTGGACCTGGCCCGGCGGACCGTGTCCAGGATGACCGCCAGGACCGCCATGGTGAAGCCGATCCGGATTTCGAAGGCCAGCGCGAACACGACGCCGATGACGGTGGACACGCCGATCCGCAGCCCCCAGCGGCGGAAGTGCGGATGACCGAGAAGGTCACCGTAGGTCGGTGGTGGGATCATGGCCGCCTCCTCGGGCTGGCCCCGGGCGCCCTGCTGCACACTCTGATGGGTCGAACCCCGCTCAATGATTGCCATAAATGACGCTCCGTAACCCTTTCCCGCCAGATACATGATCCTCTGCGCGAAGAGTAGCTATTTTGCTGGACGTCGCCTAGTGGTGTCTGGTTGATACTTCTGTGGCCCTGTCTGGGTGATTAATCGGTCCGACTTAGGTATGCCCAACCTTTGTTCGCCTGATGCACGGCACCCGCCGGCATCCACGACAAAGGACATTCCCCGACTGAGATCATCGATCACCTTGGAGAAGGTATCGATCGGTTGAATCCCGGCGCGGGCGGCCGGGCTACTCCCTTGAGCGGGTCAGGTCGGCGGCGAGCTGGTCCGCGACGTCGGACAGCAGCGTGTCGGGGACGATCTCGGTCCCGGCCACCGCGGAGAACAGCGCGGGCAGGCACCCTGCAGCGGATAGGTGTCGTCGCCGGCTCTGGCGAGGGCGGCACGGCCGAGCCCCCGATGGCCGAGGGTGGTCCGGGTCCGCGCCCAGGCGTCCTGGACCTCCTCCGGCGAGGGCACCCCGAAGCCGTGCCCGACCGGGGCCGCGTGCCGCAGCCGTACCAGCGCGCCGTCGGTGAACTCGATCGCGAGGCGGCACCGCTCGGTCAGCGGATCGCGTACCTCGCCGGTGAGCCGGATCATCACCGAGCAGGCATCCGGTGGCGCATACGAGGTAGGCCCGCCAGCCCGCCGATGGCTCACCGACCGTCGAGTCGGTGGCGTTTCCCGCATCGTTGCGGGGAACGGTGCGGGAAACGCCACGACTCAACGGTGACCGGGCGGTCATCATTGGGACTGCGGAGGGCGGGTCAGGAGGCGGCGTCCTTGGCCTGGGCGCGCAGCGCGCGGGCGATGCTGTCACGTCCCTCCGAGAGGAGACGGGCCAGGGCGGCCTCCGGCTGCTCCGACGCCAGGTATGCATCGGTGCGGTCGATGGTGTTCTGCGAGATGACCAGGAACGGGTACGCGCCCTGCGCGAACCCCTGGGCCATGTCACTGGACCACTCCGACCAGATCCGGCCGACCTCGGCGAAGTACTTCTCCACATACGGGGTCAGCAGCTCGGTCTGGTCGGGGTCGACGAAGCCGCCCATGGTGGCGCGGAACGCCGCGTTCGGCAGCTTCCCGCCGACGATCGCCGCCCACGCCTCGGCCTTCGCCTCGGCGGTCGGGATGGCGGCCCGGCAGGCGGCGGCATGCCGTTCGCCCGCCGCCGTCGCATCCCGTCGCGCCTCCGAGTCGATCTCGAAGGGCCCCGCGACACCCCGTACGACCAGGCGGGACAGCAGGGTCCAGCGCAGGTCGGTGTCGACGACGAGCCCGTCGAGGACCTCGCTGCCGTCGAGCAGCGCCCGCAGGTAGGCCAGGTGCTCCGCAGAGGTCGCCGAGCCCGTGAACGCCTGCGCGTAGGTGAGCTGGAGGTCGGACCCGGCCGGGGCCTCGAGCAGCAGCGAGTGCAACGCGGAGGCCAGCAGTTCCAGCCCGTTGTCACGCCAGGCCGGGTCGGCGTACTGCTGTACGGCCAGCCGGGTCTGCCGCAGCAGGGTCTGGGTGACCGCGATGTCGGTCACGCCCTTGATGCCACTGACCAGGAGCTTGACGTAGTCGCGGGTGGCCACCTCGGCGTCCCGGCACATGTCCCACGCCGCGGCCCAGCAGAGCGCCCGGGGCAGCGAGTCCTTGATGTCGCCGATCCCGCCGATCAGCGTGGCCAGCGAGTGGTCGTCGAGACGGATCTTGGCGTACGTCAGATCGTCGTCGTTGACGAGGACCAGGTCGGGACGGACCTTGCCGACCAGCTCGGGTACCGCGGTGCGGGCCCCGACGACATCCAGCTCGACCCGTTCGCGCCGGACGATCCCCTCGTCGGTCCGGTCGTACAGCCCGATCGCGATCCGGTGCGAACGGAGCGTCGGGTAGCCGGCCGGGGCCTCCTGCAGCACCTCGAACTCCGTGAACCGGCCCTCGCCGCCCACCGTGTACGCGGGCCGCAGCGTGTTGACCTGCGCGGTCTCCAGCCACTCCTTGGACCAGGAGGCCAGATCCCGCCCGGAGGTCTCCTCCAGCGGGTCCAGCAGGTCGGTCAGGACCGTGTTGCCCCAGGCGTGCCGCTGGAAGTAGCGCCGTACGCCCTCCAGGAAGTTGTCCCGGCCGACGTAGGCGACGAGCTGCTTGAGCACCGACGCGCCCTTGGCGTAGGTGATGCCGTCGAAGTTCACCTCGACCGCCCGGATGTCCGGGATGTCGGCGGAGATGGGGTGCGTGGACGGCAGCTGGTCCTGCCGGTACGCCCAGGCCTTCTCCAGATTCGCGAACGTGGTCCAGGAACCGGTCCACTTGGTGGCCTCGGACAGGCAGAGCACGCTCATGTACGTGGCGAACGACTCGTTCAGCCACAGGTCGTCCCACCAGCGCATGGTGACCAGGTCACCGAACCACATGTGCGCCAACTCGTGCAGGATCGTCTCCGCACGCCGCTCGTAGGCGGCGTCGGTGACCCTGCTGCGGAACAGGTACTCCTCGAGGAAGGTCACGCAGCCGGCGTTCTCCATGGCGCCCGCGTTGAATTCGGGTACGAAGAGCTGGTCGTACTTGCCGAACGGGTACGGCTGGCCGAAGACCCGCTCGAAGTACTCGAACCCCTGCTTGGAGACCTCGAAGATCGCGTCGGCGTCGAGGTGCTCGGCCATCGAGGCCCGGCAGTAGATGCCGAGCGGGATGCGCCCGTCGTCGTATGAATCCCGCACCACGTGGTACGGGCCCGCCACCAGCGCGGTGATGTACGTGGAGATCTTCGCGGTGGGCGGGAACGTGAAGACGCCGCCGTCCTTGGACGGAGTGGCGTTGGAGATGACCTCCCAGTCCTGCGGGGCGGTCACCGTCAGCGCGAACGTCGCCTTCAGGTCGGGCTGGTCGAAGCAGGTGAACATGCGGTGCGCGTCGGCCGTCTCGAACTGCGTGTACAGGTACACGCTCTGGTCGACCGGATCGACGAACCGGTGCAGGCCCTCGCCGCTGCGCGAGTACTTGATGTCGGCGACGACGGTGACCTCGTTGTCGGCGGCCAGGCCGGGCAGCGGGATGCGTCCCTTGGCCGGGTCGTACGACGCCGGGTCGAGCGCCTTACCGTTGAGTGTGACCTCCCGTACGACCGCGTCGTGCAGATCCACGAAGCTCGACACCCCCGCCCCCGCCCCCGCCTCGGCGGCGGTGAAGCGGATGGTCGTGGTGGAGCCGAAGCGCTCCTCGCCGGTGGTGAGGTCGAGTGCCACCTCGTATGACTCGACGGTGAGGAGCCGAGCCCGTTCTCGCGCCTCGTCGCGCGTGAGGTTGCCTGCCACATGACCTCCTAGATAGCCGTTGCTCCATGTCTATCAACGCGGCGGCCCGGATGCCGACCCGGCATGCGTGAAGAACCGTGATGCTCACGGGGGAATGGGCCGGGGATGGGCATGGTTGATTGTTGGTAACGAATGCCCACGCCAAAGGAGACCTTAAGTTGTCGCAGGATGCCCGTACCCCCGTGGACTTCTGGTTCGATCCGATCTGCCCGTGGGCTTGGATGACCTCGAGGTGGATTCATGAGGTGGCCGCGCAACGGCCGATCGAGCCGCGCTGGCACGTGATGAGCCTGTCGGTGCTCAACTCGGACCGCGAAGACCTGCCCGAGAACTACCGCACGCTGCTGGCCGAGGCATGGGGCCCGGTGCGCGTCTGCATCGCCGCCTCAGAGAAGTACGGCCCGGAGGTGCTCGGCAGGCTCTACACCGAGCTGGGCACCCGTTTCCACCTGGAGCAGGCGCCCCGGACGAAGGAGACCTATGCCGCGGCGCTTGAGGCGGCCGGCCTCGACCCGGCCCTCGCGGACGCCGCGGACTCCACCGAGTACGACGACGAGGTGCGCGCCTCGCACAAGGACGGCATCGACCGGGTGGGCCAGGAGGTCGGCACCCCGGTGATCTCCGTTCCCGGTCCCGACGGCGACGTGGCGTTCTTCGGCCCGGTCGTGACCCCGGCCCCGCGCGGCGAGGCGGCCGTCAAGCTGTGGGACGGCGTTCTCCTGGTGGCCGGCACCGAAGGCTTCTTCGAGCTCAAGCGCACCCGCACCCGCGACCCCATCTTCACCTGACCGCCGTCCTCCCCTCCGTTGAGTCGTGGCGTTTCCCGCACCTCACGCGTAAAGGGTGCGGGAAACGCCACGACTCAACG
>JAOPYM010000572.1 GCA_025964615.1 Actinomycetes bacterium | reverse complement strand
CGAGCAGCGAATCGATGCGGTCAAGGATGCCGCCGTGGCCGGGCAGCAGCGAGCCCATGTCCTTGATCCCCAGGTCGCGCTTGATCATCGACTCGGCCAGGTCGCCGAAGACCGCGGCGGCGACCGCGGCGATCCCGGTGACGATCCCCTGCCACCAGTGGCCGTGCAGCAGGGCCGGCACCAGGATGCCGCCGGCCACGACGGCGAGGAACACCGAGCCCACCAGGCCCTCCCACGTTTTCTTGGGGGAGATGACCGGGGCCATCTTGTGGCCGCCGGTCAGCGGGGTGAGGGTGATGCCCGCGAAGTAGCCGCCGATGTCGCTGCAGATCGCGAGGATGATGAAGATCAGGACGCGCTTGCCGCCGTTGTGGTCGGCCAGCATCGCGGCGACCGTGGAGCCGAGCAGCGGCAGGTAGGCGGTCGCGAACATGCCCGCGCTGACGTCCCTGACGTAGCCATCGGCGCCGCTGAACATGCGGGCGATCAGCACCCCGAGAACGGTCAGGGCGAATATCGCCGCGACCGCTCCCCCTGCTGCCCAGTACGCGGCCAGCAGCATCGCGGTGCCGCCGGCGACGACCGGGATCGTCGGGATCTTGATGCCCTTGGTCCGGAAGGCGGTGTCGAGTTCGTGGAGCGCGATCAGCAGGGCGGCGCCCATGTAGATCAGGAACGTCGCCTTGACGGTCAGCAGGGTCAGCAGCGCCAGGCCGCCGAGTACGACCCCGACGGCGATCGCGGCGGGGAGGTTACGGCCGGTGTTGATGTGGTGCGACTTCGCCTCCTCGGCTGCCTCCTCGGCCGCCTTGGAGGCGTCGGCGGGCACCAGGGCGTCGGCGGTCGCGAGATCAAACGCGGGCCGGTGTGCGGGGCCGTGCGCGGGGTCTGGTGAGGCGTTCGCGGAGCTCACGTTGGGATCGGCTGCGGTCGGAGCGGGCTGCGCTCAGACTTCGAGCAGCTCGGCTTCCTTATGCTTGAGCAGCTCGTCGATCTTGGCGATGTAGGTGTCGGTGAGCTCCTGCAGCTCCCGCTCGGCGCGGCGGGCGTCGTCCTCGCCGACCTCGCTGTTCTTCACCATCTTGTCGAGGGCGTCCTTGGCGTGCCGCCGGACGTTGCGGATGGACACGCGGGAGTCCTCGGCCTTGGAGCGGGCGGTCTTGATGTACTCGCGCCTGCGCTCCTCGGTCAGCTCGGGGAAGACGACCCGGATGAGCACGCCGTCGTTGGACGGGTTCACCCCGAGGTCGCTGTTCCTGATCGCCCTTTCGATCGACGCCAGGGAGCTCTTGTCGTGCGGCTTCACCGTCATCATGCGCGGCTCGGGCACGTGGAAGGAGGCTAGCTGATCCAGCGGGGTCTGCGTACCGTAGTACTCCGCCGTGATCTTGGAGAAGATGGCTGGGTGCACGCGTCCGGTGCGGATGTTGCTGAAGTCTTCCTGGGCGACCGTGACGGCCTTGTCCATCTTCTCCTCGGCCTCGAGGAGGGTGTCATCGATCATTGGTTCAGCTCCTGTGCACACGTGCCCGTGGGCTGTGGTGAACGCCGCCACTGACGGCGTTCACCACACTACCGGTCTGGACTGCGCCCAGACACTCCGCCTGAGCGACCCGCTTACGCCTGACCGACCCGGAAACGGGCGAAGGCCAGCACGTTCACCTTGCCGGCGGCGAGGACCGACTTGATGCTCTGCTTCGGGTCCTTCACGCTCGCCTGCTCGGTGAGCACGATGTCCTTGAAGAAGGCACCGAGACGGCCCTCGACGATCTTCGGGACCGCCTGCTCGGGCTTGCCCTCCGAGCGGGTGATCTCCTCGGCGATCCGGCGCTCCTTCTCGACCACGTCGGCGGGCACCTCGTCCCGCGTAACGTACTGGGTCGACGGGGACGCCGCGATCTGCTGCGCGAGGTCCTTGGCGACCGCCTCGTTGGCCGAGTCGAGCTGGACGAGCACGCCGAGGGTCGGCGGCAGGTCCCGGTCGGTCCGGTGCAGATAGGTCGTCACGTAGCCGCCCTCAAGGCGGGCGTAGCGGCCGAGCTCGATCTTCTCCTTGATAGCCGAGCTGGCCTCCTCGATGAGCAGCTCGACGCTCTTGCCGTCGGCCGCCTCGGCGGTGAGGAGAGCGAGCCGGTCGGCCACCTTGTGGTCGATCGCGGCCTGCGCGATCTTGGCGGCCAGCTCCTGGAACTGCTCGTTCTTGGCCACGAAGTCGGTCTCGCAGTTCAGCTCGATCAGGACGCCCGCGCCGGTGCCGTCGAGCTGGGAGGTGACCAGGCCGTTGGCAGCGGTGCGGTCCGCCCGCTTGCCGGCGTCCTTGACGCCCTTCTTGCGGAGGAACTCGATGGCCTCGTCGATGTTGCCGTCGGACTCGACAAGTGCGTTCTTGCAGTCCATCATGCCGGCCCCGGACAGATCCCGGAGCCGCTTCACGTCAGCGGCGGAAAAATTCGCCATTGTCTCTTCCTGTTCGCAGTGGTGGTCGGCAGTCGGCGCGTTACTCGGCGACGGCGGTGTCGACGGCTTCGGCGGCGGCCTCAGCGGCCTCCGGGGTCGCCTCGGCGGCGGCGGCCGCGGCGATCTCGGCGCTGTCGGGCGCGACGTCGGCGATCTCGGCGTCGGCCTCAGCCGGGTCGCTGACCGCAGACTCCTGGACTTCCTCGGTCTCGGTGGCGGCCTCGGCCGACGGCTCGGCCGGGGCACCCACGATCAGGTCGCGCTCCCACTCGGGCAGCGGCTCGTCCACGCTGGTCGAGAACTTGTCGTCGACCGGCTTCTCGTCGGTGTCGGCCGCGCCCGCGCGGGCCATCAGGCCGTCCGCCACCGCGTCGGCGACCACGCGGGTCAGCAGCGCCACGCTGCGGATCGCGTCGTCGTTACCGGGGATCGGGTAGTTGACCTCGTCCGGGTCGCAGTTGGTGTCGAGGATCGCGACGACCGGGATGCCCAGCTTGCGGGCCTCGTTGATCGCGATGTGCTCCTTCTT
>JAOPYM010000567.1 GCA_025964615.1 Actinomycetes bacterium | reverse complement strand
TGCAGGGCCACCAGTTCGGGATCGCAGTCGACGAATTGTCCCTCCTCCAACCCGGTCCGAACCAGGTCGATCAGGTGCGCGTGCAACGCCGCGGCGTCGTCCAAGAACGCGCTGAAAACATCCGGCTGCTGCTCGGCCAGCCGCTCCACCTCAGAGATGTCCAGTGGCGACAGGCACAACTGGTAGGTGTCCAAGTGGAGCAGCCGGTACAGCCGCAATGCCGCAGACCCCGGCTCGGTCCGCATGTGTGCCACGAAGTCGAGTGACACCCGGTTCAAGGCCAGCACCTCGTTGAGGATGTGCTCCTTGCCGCTGAACCAGTAGTACAGCGAGGGTTGCCTGAGCCCGCAGGCCTTGGCGATCCCGGTCATCGTCGTATTCGCGTAGCCGTTCTCCATGAACAGCCGGGTCGCCACGGCGAGGATCTGCTCCCGCCGCTCTGCTCGGGAAGAGCTGGCTCGATCAGTAGTCAGGGTGATCCACCATTGTTCACGGCATCAGCATCCCACCGTTGAGGTGCATACAGGCACCGGTGAAGCCGGTCGTCGAGGCGAGATAGGTGACCAGGCCGGCCACCTCGCCAGGCCGGATGAGCCGGCCGATCGGCATCTCCCGCTCGTACTTGTGGCGGAGTTCGTCCAGCGTGATACCGGCGTACTCGGCGTCCCGGGCCAGTTGCGAGGTATCGGTGGGGCCAGGCGCCACCGCGTTGACCCGCACGTCCGGGGCGAGCTCACGGGCGAGGGACTTGGTCAGCCCCACCAGGCCGGCCTTGCTCGCCGAGTACGCGCTGAAGCCTGGCTCCCCGCGCGCCCCGGAGACACTCGCGATATTGATGACCTGCCCACCTGCCTTGCGCAGCGGCTCGACCGCCGCCCGTATGAGCCGGAACGGCGCGCTGAGGTTCACCTCTAGATCCTGCCACCAGCGCGCCATGGCCGGCACGCTGAGCTCGACGACGGTCATGCTGGCCGCATTGTTCACGAGCAGGTCGATACCGCCGTGATCGGTGGCGACCGCCTCGACCAGTGCCCGGCAGGCCGCCCGATCGCGCAGATCGTAACCGTACGTGGCAGCCGTGGACGGCAGGTCGCTGCCTGCCACGGTCCAGCCGGCCTCAGTCAGCGCGGCGACGATCGCGCGGCCGATACCACCCTCAGCTCCGGTGACCAGCGCCACAGCCATGTCCCACCATTTCCTTCCCGATAGTCGGCCTGCTCACTGGATCACCACGCCACCGTTGGGCGAGACCACCTGGCCCGTGGTCCACGTCGATTCGGCGACCGCCACGATCATCTCGGCTATTTCTTCCGGGCGGCCGGCGCGGCGCAGCGGGATGCTGTCCAGGTAGTCCTGGGCGCGCCAGCGTTCGGTCAGCATCTCGGTGTCGGTGGGCCCTGGCGCGACCGCGTTTACGCGGACACCGTCGGCGCCGAACTCCTGTGCCGCGGTGCGCATGAGGCCGAGCACCGCGGCCTTGGCCGTGACGTAGTGGACGTGCCATGCGTCCCCGGTGAGCGCGAGTTCGGAGGACACCGCGACGATCGAACCGTGACCGCGGGCCCGCATCCGTGGCCCGACGGCCGCCATCACGTTCGCGCAGCCACCGAGAAGCACGGCCAGCGTCCGATCCCACAGCTCGTCGTCCACCTCCTCTAGCGGTCGGTCGATGTCGAAGCCCGCGCAACACACCGCGATCTCGATCGGCCCGAGGTCGGCCTCGACGGCGCGCACGACCGCGTCCACCGCCTCCACGTCGGCGACGTCCGCCTCGTAGGCAGCACCACCGACCGATTCGGCGAGGGCGGCGGCCTCCGTCTCCTTGCCGAGGTGGTCGATCGCGACCCGGAAACCACGGGAGGCCAGCGCCCGCACCGTCGCGCGCCCGATCCCGGTGGCGCCTCCGGTCACCAGCGCCACCCGATGCTCAGTAGGCATCGGCGACCGCCGAGTCAGGAACGTGCGACATCGCGCCGGGTTCGGGGAATTCCTGGTCGATGATGCGCACGAGGTGATCGCTGATCCGCTCGGCCAGCAGCTCCCCCTTGGCCGCGCTCGCCTGGGTGGCCGCGGCGAGCACCCCGGTCGGGGTGGACATTGTGAGATCGATGGGGAGCACGTCGTACGGTGGGTGACGCAGCGGCGCGTCGTCGCAGATCCGATCCGCGCGGATGGCCTCCGGCCGGAAGTAAGCGAACAGCGAGGTCTCGATGACCGCCGCGTGTTCGAGGTCGAGTCCGGGGAAGCCGCCCGGGAACAGCACCGCGAGGTCGTCGTCGGTAAAGGTCGGTATCGCATCCTCCACGATCACGATCCGGGTGTTCGGGGAGCGTTCGGAGACGAGGAAAGCGGGCTCGTACACGAAGCCGGTGTTTTCGAAATGCCAGTTGTACACCACGATCCGGCTGAAGCCGCTGCGCACGAGTTCACTGAGCACGTCCTCCAGCACCGCCATGAACGTGGTGGCACGCAAGGAGAGCGTGCCCGGAAAGTGCTGGCCGCCACCGCTTCCCGGCCGGGAGCGGTAGCCGAGCCTGAGGTGCGGTCCGATGAGCAGGCGGCGCTTTCGTGCGGCCAGCCGAAGCAACGCCTCCGGGATCGCCCAGTCGGCGCAGACCGGCAGGTGTGGCCCGTGCTGCTCGGTCGCTCCCACCGAGACCACCACCGGGGTGTCCCGCCGGGCTTCCTCCGCCACCTCCTGCCAGGTGCACCACTCGTACTCGGAGGTCCCCGCACCGACGTGCGGGGACATCAGGTCGTCGGTCACTCAGGCCCCTTTCTCATGGTCACTCGCGCCCCAACAGAACACCAGCCGTGTTTCGGCCTCATTACCTGACAGTTTCTAGAGTGTATCTAAATGGTTCTCGGTTGCCCTCCATGTCATTTAGATACTGTATTGACATGACCAGTTTACACCGTAGCAATACTTCACCCTTAACTTCGTTGCAGCAGGTCGACCGGGCGATCGCCGACAAGGGAGCTGGATGAGGATATATTTCTGCTCGGATATCCACGGTTCCGATAAATGCTGGAAGAAGTTCCTCAGCACACCGAAGTTCTATGAGGCCGACGTGATCATCGTCGGTGGAGACGTGACCGGGAAGTTCCTCGTCCCTATCGTGGAAACTCGGCGGGGAAAGTACAGCTGCCGCTTCAACGGACTCGAACGCAAAGTGTCTGCGGGCGCTCCGCTGCAGCACCTTCTCGACATGATCGCCGACTCGGGCGCCTACGGCTACGTCACCACACCCGACGAGTATGCCCACCACCAGCAGGACTCCGAAGCCGTCGACCAGCTATTCCGGCGGCTCATCCTGGAGCGTGTCGATCGGTGGATCGAACTCGCCGAGACGAAGCTGCGTGGGACCGGGGTTCGGGTGCTCGTCAGCGGAGCCAACGACGACTACTTCGAGGTCGACGAGGCATTGGGGCGCTCTGAACTGATCGAGGATCCCAACGGCGCGGTGGTCCCGCTCGGCGAAGGCTACGACCTCATGGGCATGGGCTACGGCAACATCACCCCGTGGGCCTGCCCGCGTGATGTTCCGGAGGAGGAGCTGACCCGGCGCATCGACGAGGTCATGGCGACGGTGGACGATCCCGGTAAGACCTTGATGAGCCTGCACGTGCCCCCGTTCGAGTCCGGTTTGGACTACGCGCCCGAACTGGACGACGAGCTGCGCGCCGTGGTGACCGCGAATGGCCTGAAGATGATCCCGGTGGGCAGCACGGCCACCCGCGACGCAATCACGAGCTACCGGCCGGTGATGGGGCTGCACGGGCACATTCACGAGTCGCGCGGCGTGCACGACCTCAACGGCGTCCCGATCGCCAATCCCGGCAGCGAGTACAGCGAGGGAATCCTCGGGGGCGTGGTAATCGATCTCGACCGGCGGCACGGCCTGACCAACACGACCCTGGTGAGGGGCTGATACTCGATGACTTCCAGATCCGTATCGCAACCGCAGATACCCACCCAGCCTGGCGTGTTCACCAGGGCCAGCTCTGGCCTGGTGCGGCAGGTACGCACCCAGGACGTCATGTTCTACGGCTGGCAGCAGATCGCGCTGGGCTACATCATCTTCATCGTCGCCGCGTGGCAGTTCTACCCCGGGGCATCGATGGAGGTCGGCGTGCTGCTGGCCACGGCCGCGGGCATACTGATCGCGATCTGCTACGCATTTCTCAGCGTCGTCTACCCGCGGTCCGGCGGCGACTACGTGTTCATGTCACGCATCCTGCACCCGGCCGCGGGCTTGGTGCTGAGCATGTCGCTGATCTTCTGGCAGCTGTTCTATGCCGGGATTAACGGGGCGTTCCTCTCCAAGTTCGGGCTGGCGCCGATGTTCTCGACCCTGGGCATCCAGACCGGGAACCACAGTCTGACCGCTATCGGCTCGTGGTTCACCAGCCCGTGGGGCCTGTTCTCCGGCGGCGCACTGGTGATCGGGGTGTTCTCGATCGTGCAGTACCTCGGGGTCGGCCTGTATTTCAAGGCGCAGCGCTGGGCCAGCTACGTGGCGATCGGCAGCCTGCTGGTCACGGTGGTGACCCTGATCCTTGCCTCGACCGGTGTACTGAGTTTCCAGCACAACTTCGACGTGGTCGCTGGGCATGGCGCCTATCAGGGTGTGCTCCACGCCGCCGCGTCGGCGGGTGTCAGCACGCACCACTCGTTCAGCTTCTCACAGAGCCTGTACTTCGCGGCGTGGCCGGCGTTCTCGCTGTGGTTCGCGGTGCTGTCGGTGAGCTTCGGCGGTGAGGTCAAGGACGGGCAGCGCAGCCAGTTCCGCGGGATGAACCTGGCCATCATCACGATGGGCGGGTTCATGCTGCTGCTCATGTTCCTGTACCGCATGGCCTTCGGCAGCGGCTTCATCCTGGCGTCCTCGCAGCTGCCGACCAATAAATTCCCGTTGAACGCCGCGCCCTATGTGAACCTCTACACCGGCATCGCGGGCGGCAATGTGGTGCTGACCGTGGTGAACAGCCTGTGGGTGCTGGCGCTGCTGTTCTTCGTCGGCGCCAGCTCGCTGGTCGCCTCGACGCGCAACATGCTCGCCTGGTCTCTCGACGGCGTGGCCCCGAAGTGGTTCTCCGCCGTATCCGCCCGGCGGCACACTCCTACCTGGTCGCTCGTGCTCTGCGCGGTGATCGCCACGATCTGGGCGCTGCTCTACTCCTTCACCGACACGGTACTGGTCCTGGGCGGCTTCCTCGGGCAGTGCGTCCCGATTCTCGGGGTGTGCGTGGCCGCGATCGTATTCCCGTTCCGTCGGCGCGAGGACTTCGAGTCCTCACCGATCGCCTACCGCATCGGCCGGGTGCCACTGATCACCGTGGTGGGCGTCGTTGCCGCCATCTGTGTGGGCTTCTGCTTCTACCGGTTGCTGGTGGACACCAACTACGGCGCCAACAACACGCTGTCGGTCGTGATGACCCTCGGCGCGGCCGCGTTCGCCGCGTTGTGGTTCCTGGTGTACCGGCTCTGGAACAAGGCCAGGGGCACCGATTTGAACGCACAGTTCAAGGAAATCCCCATCGAATAACGGAGGTCGCCGTGACAACTCCGACCGCGGACCTGCGGTCCCAACGCATTCCGGCCGAGGCGACCCGCCTCGCCGAGCAGGCAGAAGCCCGATCGATTCCACTGCGAATCACCGGTTCGGTCGCGGTGTTCGTGCTCTGCCGGGAGAACGCGGACCTGCTGGCCAAACTCGGACGCCGCCCCTACCACGACATCGACTTCTGGGCACTGGACCGCGACCGGAAACGGATCGTCGAGTTCTTCGCCGCCGAAGGCTACTCCGTCGACCCGGAATCGTTGCACCTGCGTGAATGGGGCATCAAACGGCTGATCTTCGAGCACCCGGAGACGTCGATCAAGGTCGACGTGTTCATGGACGAGCTGGTGATGGCGCACACCATCCCCTTCGCGGACCGTCTGCGGGTCGACTCACCGTGCATCCCCCCGGCCGATCTGCTGCTGTCCAAACTGCAGATCCACGAGATCACTTCCAACGATTTCATCGATCTGACCCTGCTACTGCTCGGCCATGAACCAGGAGAAGAGCAGCCCGGGCGGATCGGGCTCGACCGGGTTGCCTCGATACTCGCCGAGGACTGGGGATTCTGGTACGAGGCGACGCAGAACCTGGCCGCGCTGGAGGGCGCGGTAGCCGGCTACAGCGCGCTGCCCGGTGCCGCCCGCGACAGCGTGGTCCGCCGGATTTCCGCGCTGTCCCAACGCATCGAGGCCGAGCCGAAATCGCGGCGGTGGCGATGGCGCGCGCGCACCGGCACCCGCAGGCGCTGGTATGAGCATGTCAGTGAAGCCTGAACCGACGGTTCACTGTCGCCGTATGTCTCCGTTTCCACGAGGAAGGACGAACACCCGATGACCCGACCGGGCATCCGGCCCCTGGGATCGACCGGAATGTCGATCACCGCCGTCGGCCTCGGTAGCTGGGCGATCGGCGGCGGCGGCTGGTCATTCGGCTGGGGCGGCCAGGATGATGACGAGTCGATCGCCGCGATCCACCGTGCTCTCGACGCAGGCGTGAACTGGATCGACACCGCGGCCGAATACGGCCTCGGTCATGCCGAGGAGGTGGTGGCCGCCGCGCTGCACGGTGTCGCGGACGGTGACCGGCCATATGTGTTCACCAAGTGCGGGATGGTGTGGAATGACGCCGACCGCATGGCCGAGGCTGCCCAGATCGGGCACCCCGACAGCATTCGCCGTGAGTGCGAGGCTTCCCTTCGCCGGCTGCGAGTCGACTGCATCGATCTGTACCAGATGCACTGGCCGCCGAACGACGGCACTCCGCTCGAGGAATACTGGGGCACTCTGCTCGAGCTCAAGGAGGAAGGCAAGGTACGCGCTGTCGGACTGTCGAATCACGACACTGCACAGCTCAGTGCCGCCGAAAAGCTGGGCCGCGTCGACTCCCTGCAGCCTCCCTTCTCGGCCATCAGCCGAGACGCCGCGCAGGACGTGATCCCCTGGTGCCGGGACAACGGCATCGGCGTGATCGTCTACAGCCCCATGCACTCCGGCCTGCTCACCGGCGCCTTCGACGCCGAGCGGGTGCGAGCGCTGCCAGCGGACGACTGGCGGCGCCGTTCACCGGACTTCACCGACCAGCTAACGGCCAACCTGACGGTAGCCGAGGCGATCGCCGATGTCGCCGGACGGCACGGCTCCAGCCCGGCGAGCATCGCGGTGGCCTGGACCCTGAGCTGGCCGGGTGTCACCGGGGCAATCGTCGGTGCCCGGCGCGCCGGCCAGGTCGACGACTGGGCGGGCGCGGCCGGGATCGAACTGTCCACCGACGACCTCGACCATATTGCCGGCGCGATCGAGCGCGGCGGTGCCGGATCGGGCCCCCGGCGCCCGTGAAACCCGAACAAGTCCGACCCATGATTAGCAGGCACGAGCGACGCTCTATTGAGCCCTGCGAGGGTGTCCATTCACGGGTGTGAGCCGTGCGGTTAGGCCGGGACGGGCATTCAGGGTTGTCGCCCGCTCCGCGATCCGGTATCACAACCTCACCGCCATGCAGGACCTCTTCGATCAGTCGCCCTAGCCGACTACCTGAGCTTTACCGCCTTCGCCCGTCTCCGTTCAGTTAGGAAAGCAGCTGATGTCGCATCGTCCTCGCGTACTCGTCCTCACCGGTGGTCCGACGGATTCTTCACCACCGTTGGACGTCGTTGCGCCGCTCGCCGACATCGTTCTCGCGGATTCGCCGGAGGCTCTCGAGCGCGAACTGCCGTCGGCCGACATTCTGTTCATCTGGAACTACGCTTTCGCCGACCTCGACCCGCTGATTCCCGCAGCCGAGCGCCTGCGGTGGATTCATGCCGCGCACGTGGGTGTCGACCCGTTGATGTCACCCGTTCTTCTCGCCAGCGATCTCGTGGTCACGAACTCGCGTGGCACCTTCGACACGGCGATCGCCGAGTACGTCACGGGCCTGCTGCTGGCTTTCACCAAGGATCTGTACGGCACGTGGCGCCTGCAGCAGCAGCGGCAATGGAGCCATCGCATTACCGGGATGCTCCGCGGACAGAGGATCGCGACGGTGGGCACGGGCTCCATCGGCAGGTGCATCGCGGCGATGCTGAAGGCACTCGGCGCCGAGATCACCCTGGTCGGACGCCGCAGCGCCCATGATCCCGAATTCGGCACCATCGTCTCGTCACAGGAGTTGGCCGCCGTGGCGGGGCGGGTGGACACCTTGATTCTCGCCCCGCCATTGACCGAGCACACCCGAGGCATGGTCGACCACTCCGTGCTCGCCGCGCTCGGCCCGGCCGGCTACCTGATCAACATCGGGCGCGGACCGCTCGTCGTTGAAGCCGATCTCCTGCACGCCCTGTCCTCAGGACAGATCGCGGGCGCCGCGCTGGACGTCTTCGACCATGAGCCGCTGCCCACAGACTCACCGCTGTGGACGGCTTCCAATGTCGTCGTCTCCCCGCACATGTCCGGCGACTTCAAGGGCTTCGAGACCGCTCTCGTCGAGGTGTTCGTCCATAACCTTCGGCAGTGGATCCACGAGAAGCCGCTCGACAACGTCGTCGATCTCTCACTGGGTTACGTTCCGAGAACCACGGTCTGACCGACGCCGACCCGCCGCGGCAACACAATGAGCCTCAGCGGCAGGCCATTACTTCACCGTGCGAACTCACGGTGCGACCACCTGGCCTTCCTGGCCGGGTTCAGTCAACACGTTGTGCAGGCGAGACGCTTGTTATCTGGAGCCTGTGCCGTGCCAAAACTCATCGTCGGTCTCTCATCTGGGCTTTCACGTGATCGTTAGGCGGCTCTTCGATACTCGTGGATCAGGCCGACGACGGTGCTGTGACGCTCGATCACAGCCGTGAGGTCGATCGGCTGGCCGGGGTCGTGCAGCGGTGGCCTTTGGCCGCGGGACTGGTGAGCCCGGTGGGCGTTGTAGTGCCGTTCATACTCGGCCAGGACCCGGCGGAGGTGCCCCGATCGCCTCGCGCGAACTCCTACGCAGAAAGATTCGTCGGCACGCTGCGGCGAGAGTGCCTCGACCACGTGCTGATCTACGGCGAGCGGTGGCGCTGGTGACAGTGCTACAAAAGGTGGAGAAGCTGACGGATCGGCAGACGGCGGACCAGGTACGGGAGAACCTGTCGTGGAAGTACGCGCTCGGGCTGGAGTTGGCCGACCCGGGCTTTGACCATACGGTGTTGTCGGAGTTTCGTACCCAGGTGGCCCGAGCACCGCTTGGAGGAACGCGCACTGGACCTGCTGCTGGCCGCGCTGGTCAAGGAGGGCTTCCTGGCGGGCGGGGGCAAGCAGCGCACCCACTCCACGCACATCATCGCTGCGGTGCGGGATCTGAATCGCCTGGAGCTGGCCGGGGAGTCCGTGCGCGCCGCAGTGGAGGCGCTGTCTGCTGCGGCGCCTGAGTACTCGTATCTGAGCTCGGTCGCTTCGATGGCCTGCTGTACCGCCCTCACGAATTCTTTCCGTGAGGTGAAGCCCATGATTCGCCTACCACTGCCTCGGCAGCGGATCCTGTGCCGCTCGAAATATTCGGCCCGGGTTGTGACCTGCAGTTTTGCTGCCGAGCTGCAGCCGGGGTTGAGACCATCACGAGATGGTGTTGCCCCTGGTGTATCTGATCGTCCGGTGGTTGCTCGGCCTCGTGGTTGTCCTCCGGCGTCGTGACATGTCCAAGGACCTTGAGTTGCTAGTGCTCCGGCATGAGAACGCTGTGCTTCGCCGCCAGGTCCCACGGCCCCGGTACGAGCCGGCCGACCGTTCTGGTTCACGGCCCTGTCCAGCCTCCTCCCGCGCCGTTGCTGGCCGACGGTGTTGCCGGTGACCCCTGCGACGATCCTGCGCCGGCCCCGACACCCTGGGGCTGGCACCGCGCAGAGTGTCACCGTCTGGCAACTTCCGACTGAGCGCCCGTCCGGGTACCAATCTGACCATGGCGGACAACACTCCTATCAAGCGGGAGACTTGGGGTTACGTCATCTGGGGTCTCGTCGGCGCTGTGATCGCCGTGTTCGAGATCTGGTCGCTGACCGGCAAGCCCCCTTTCCCCAGTATCTCTGCCACGATCGGTGAGCTGGAGAAGGAGTGGAGCGGCACCAAGGCGATCGTTGTCGCGCTGATCGTGGCCGCGCTCGTCCAGGTGGCCACTTTCCCTCCGCTCCGTGACGACTTCACCGAGCGGACTGCCGGGCTGCGCCGCACACCCAACGGCCGCCTCACCAAGGCCGAGGACGGCATGGCCGAGGAGATCATCGGCGCAGGCGCCTATACCGCAGGCGCCACCGCCGTCGTGGCCGTCGCGACCATCTTGACGTGGCAAGGCAACGCCCCCAAACACGTGGTCGGCGAGGTTCTCTACGGAGGGATCGCGCTGTTCCTGCTGCTCATCCCGAACCTACTGGCGTATTTCACCAAGAGGGACATCCCGTTCCCCACGCTGTTCCGCACCGTCCACAACCTCGAAGGCCGCTGGCATCCGGCAGTGCTGATCATCTGGCCGGCGCTGGCGGTCCTCGCCGTCCACCTCGTGGCCTACCCCTGGCCGTGATCAGCAGGCCCGTGATCCGCTCCCACCGTGGGGACCATCAAGATCGACTCCCGCGCGCCCGACAGCGGGACACGCCGCCCCTCCTTCGGCACAACAACCTGTGTCGAGGACCGACCTCCCGGCCACCAGGCCTACGCCGGTCGGCCGGCCGGCCACAAGCCTGACCGGGGCCGAGACTGACCACATCGCGGCAGGAGCAGACGTCGTTCATCCGTGGACGCTGTCCGAGTTTCGGCGTAGACGGCTCAGCGCAGTGCCGTCACAGTAGCTCCTTCAGCGATGACCTGTCTGGGTGTCTGGATCGGCACCGTGATTCTTGCTGCGAGAACTGGTACGTCTCGGGAACCTTCTGGGTCGGCGTCAGATACGTCGGCCATGCCGAGACCTCGTCGCGCAGGGCGCCGACCTGAGCTTGCCGCAGATCGACCGTACCGGAGATGCGGCTGGGCCACAGGTCGCGTTGCAGCCGGTCGGCTGGGCTGTGGAGTGGCGTATGAGCGTCGGGGCCCGGCCATGAAGCCAAAGGTCGCCGCCCATCAGGCAGAGCCGGGTCCATGGTCAAAGGTACGCTTCCAGCCGTCCAGCGAGTGATCCTCTCCCGGCAACTCACGACACCTCGATACGCGATGGCGTCTGGCGAGAAGGACACGGCGAGCTTCATCGTCGCGGCCGATCTTCCGGTAGTGGGCGGCAAGGTGTTCGTACGGCTGTGGCTGGAAACCAACGCGTCCTCGCCGAGATTGCCACCTGGCGTTGATCCTCGGCCGCGCCGCCTACCCGTGGCCGGCGCCTCGGCCGGGCGGGCAGCAGACCCGGGCGGTTCAGTGATCATGGTTTTCCGATCAGCGGCAGAGCCGTCGTCCGGCTGATCGCCGGACAGCAGATCGGCCCTGGCTTGATCGGCGGTGCAGGTCTCCGTTTTATTGATCCATAGCTTCACTTGGTGAAAGACCAAATTTCGGTCGGGTATATTGCTGATTCTTGACCTGACCGTAACCCTCTGGTCCAGTCGGGCCGCGAGTCTCGGGCACGTCAAGGAATGATCGCCGAGGCCAGTGTTCGGTGCTTCGGAGGTCGATACCGAAGTACGCGGCGGGCACGACCCGCTGTCCGCGACGTTCGAGGAGGACCGCAAATGATCGCTCGCTCCGCCGCAGTGCACCCGGTCCGGGTGGCAGCCGTGCTGCTGTGTCTGGCAGTTGCGTGGATCCACGTGCAGGATCAGGGAGGGTTCCCCGGGAGCAAGACACCGCACTACGTCGGCGTCGGCTACTACCTGCTGGAGGCAGCGGGGGTGGTGTGCGCCGCGCTGCTTCTGGCGGCCAGGAGAGGCGCGGCCGGCCGCGCGGGTTGGCTGCTGACCGCGGGAGTCGCGCTCGGACCCCTGCTGGGATATGTACTCTCGCGTGGTCCGGGACTGCCCGGCTACAGTGACGACAAGGGGCACTGGGCCGAGCCACTGGGTGTCGCCAGCCTTGTGGTGGAAGGCGTGCTGCTGGCGCTTGCGCTGCGTGCCGTCGTGGCGGACTTGCGGCCTGCTCACCATCGGCTGCCGCACTCTCGCCCGGTTCGAGGAGGAACGCTCCTTCCTGTTCGGCATCGGTATCCCCGGTGAGTTCCTGCCACCGCCCGCGAATTCGGCCGCGATGATCTCACCTGACGATCGCGACGGCCTGTTCCAGTTGCGGATACGGGGCAGCAGGTCGAACCCCAGGAGTGCGGCGAGGCTCAGGCGCAGCCTTCGAACTGGGGTGTCGAGCCGGCGAGCGGCAGACCCGTCGTCCCGAACCATTTCCGGAGCAGCCGCGCGGCGGTGCCGTCCTGGTACATCGCGGTTATCGCCCTGTTCACCGCCTCGCAACCGTCGATGTCGCCCTTGCGCAAGCCGACGCCGTAGCGCTCGTCCGAGAACGGGTCGCCGATGATCCGTACCGCGCCATTGGCCTGAGCGACGAACCCGGCCAGGACCAGATCACCGGTAGAGACCGCGTCCACCTGACCGCTGAGCAGCTTGGCGTAGCAGTCGCTGTATGACGGGGACGGGACGAGCCGGGCGGCGATGCCCAGGCCGGCGGTCACTCGCTGGGTGGACACCGATCCGGCGGCCTCGCACATCCGCCTTCCGGCCAGGTCGTGGACGGTACGGATGCCGGTCTCGTCGCTGCGGACCATGGTGTCCTGGTGGGCGAGGTAGTAGGGACCCCCGAAGGTGACCAGCGTGTCCCGCTGCGGGGTGATCGAGTACGAGGCCAGGACCAGGTCGACGGTGCCCTGGTTCAGCAGCCTTTCCCGGTTGTAGGAGGTCACGGCCTTGAAGCCGACCTTCGAGGCACCGAGCTTACGGGCGATGTACGTTCCCACCTCGACCTCGAACCCGGAGAATTGCCCGCCGGGACCGGCGAGGCCGAGGCCGGGCTGATCGGCCTTGACCCCGATCACCAGCGTGCTCTTCCCGGCCGCCGAGGAGGGGGCGGCGGCACAGGCCGTGAGGCCGACGGCCAGGAGGGCAGCAGTAACGATCTTGAGCATCAGTGGAACTCCCACAGCCTCGGGGCGACCCCGCCGATGACGACGGCGGCCAGCGCCAGGACGGCGACCGGAAGCAGGCTCCAGCCACCGAGTTCGTCATCGCCCGCACGGATCGCCGAGGTGAGGGCGGCCTGGTGGCGGGCGGTGAGCGAAACGAGGGCGGCGTCATACAGGTCGAAGTCAGAACGGAGCACGCCCACCTTGACGGCGGTCGCGTCCCGCCTCGATCCCAGGGCCCGCATCTGCCGATCGTCGCGCTGGAACCTCTGGTAGGCGGCGAGGACCGAGGCGAGGGCGCCACGCCCACCGGGCACCGGGGTGCCGCGCGCCTCGTCCCCGAGGAACCCCAGAAAGCCCGTACCGGCCGCCACCGCAGGTCCGATGGCGGCGTCATACTGGCCGATGCTGTCCGCCGGCACGTAGAGCACGGCCTGCGATTCGTCCAGGTACGTCTCGGTGTCGATGTCGGCGTGGCCGGGGTCGAGCAGGTACCGGCTCTCGTCGGCCACCGCTCGGTTGCCGAGGGCCCGGGCCCGGGACAGGGCGAGGGTCGCATCGAATCCGCTGGTCTTGGCGGCCGTCAGGTGCTCCGCCTCGTCGGTCAGCAGTACGAGGGTGGTCGCGAGGAGGGCCGCCGCGCCCAGCGTGGCGAGCAGCAGCGCCGGATTGATCAGCCTCCGGAACCGCGCCGCGCACAGGACCTGCAGTCCGGCCAGCAAGGCGATGAGCGCGCCGCCGGCGACGGCGACGGGAATCCGTCCGGCGAGTACGGCGTCCCGCCTCACAAGGTAGCCATGCCGTACGACGGAACCAGCGTCGAGCGTCAGGTTGTATGCGCCGGGCAGCAGATCCACCTTCATCACGGCGGCGGCCTGACGGTAGATGGATATGACGTTCTGCGGCGCGGGGCCCGCCGGATGCCCCGACTGGTCGTCGAGGACCACCGCCTGATCGGTGAGACGTTCGTAACGGCCGAGCGAGTACAGGACGAACCGGACGGACCGCTGGCCGGCGGGATCCGAGCCGGCCAGCTCAGCGGCCTGCAGGGCGGCCCGGTCGGCTTGGTCGCGGTCCTGTTCGTAGCGACTCATCGCCTGGTCCCGGCCGATCCCGAGGTTCCTTTCCCGGCCGAGCAGCAGTATGCCGGCGATCTGGACGTCCATATCGCTGAGCGCGTAGTACAGGTCGGCGGTGGCGATCGCCTGCGGACCGGCACCGTGTCCGATGACCTTCAGGCCGCCGCGCGCGTCGCTCACAGCGCTGTCGGTGAAGGCGAAGACCGCGCCGAGCGCGAGCAGAGCTGCCAGCGACAGCGACCAGAGAGCCCTCGAAAGGGTGCGCGGTCGCCGCCTCCTGGAAACCGGGGACGCGCGCCCGGCAGTGACTGTGGACACGGCACTACTAGTACCAGTCCGACATGGCCGTGAAGTGAACTAGTTCCGGGTCGGGTACGCCTCCGCGACCGCGAGGAAGGCGTCGCTGTCCTCCGGGCTTCCGATGGACACCCGGGCGCCTTCGCCCGCGAAGGGCCGCACGCTCCCGGGATCGGTGGTCTCCAGGCCGATGCGGAGGGTGTGGGTGATCTCGCAACTGCCAGAACTCCTCGCCTCGATTTCCTTCTGTGCGTTCGCCGGTGAACTCGAAGAAACCACGAATCAGGGATCCGTGACCTTCATCCTCTTCGACCGCCCCTGCCCTTGAGCGCCCTCGGCTACAGCCCCAACACCGCAACCAAACACGTCACCGCCGGAGGCGGAACCTGGAACCGCTACCCCGCCAGCCGGGCCCACCACAGAGAACATCCATAACCCCAGATCTGCGGAACGCCCCGAATATCCCTGCTTGCAGCACAGGACGACGCAAAACCGGGTCCAACGGTCGGCATGCGGGGCAAAACAATCGCCGCCTGGCTGACGGGCGCGGCGCTCGGTGGAGCGGTGATCGCCAAGGTGGTCACGCCAGGACGCACCGGCCAAACGCTGCCAGCGGCAGAACAGATACCGGCCCGACCAGAGCCTCAGCCGGTCGAGATCACAGTTCGATTGGCGCAGCCCCACCACCGAGCACGCCCGCCTGCTCCGCCGGTGTCCGTACTGCGGGGGGAACCTCAGAGCACGAACAACGTACCACCTGCAACAACACCAAGTTGATCAATCTCGACCCCAGACAAGGCCAGGAGTTCGACGCGGCGGCCTCCTCGGTCCCGAAGGCGACGTTCGACTACCTCGCCTCGCTGGAGTGGATCCGCGCCAACGAGAACTACTGCGCGGTCGGCCCCGTCAAGCCTGAGGACATGGGCATTGTCGGTCTGGTCGACCTTCGCCAATGGCACCCACGGGCGTCGGTCTCGACCGGCTGCTGGACCAGCCCTCCGATCCGGTTGATCAACTCCTGCACGTCACGCATCCGGCACACCCACTAGTCTCCTGAGCAGGGAGAGCCTGCAGAACTCGCCGGACAAGGCGGGGCTACTGGCGCTTGACGAGGCGAAGCGCGAGGCCTGGGCACATGGCGACGGCCTTGCGGGCGTCCGCTTCCAGGTAGAGCGGGATCGCGCCTTCCGGGATCACCGGGTAGTCGTACTCGTCCATGCGCACGGTCCCCTTGAGGATGTCGGCGCAGAGCCCATGGCCGTCGCAGCGGCTCCAGTCCACCTCCAGCCGGAGCTTGGCGTCCGGGTTCGGCTCAACCGTCAGCAGCCCGAGGACCGGACGGCCGCAGCCCCCGCCATTCTGGTGGGCGGCCAGGTCTGCGGTGAAGGTCTCGATCGCCGAGATGACGAACCGCGACACCCCGTCGGGATGGCTGCAGGCTCCCCGGCCGCGGACCATCCGTACCGCGCGGTGCAGGGTGTCCAGCGCCGCCGCGCTTCCCCGGCCCGCGACCACCTCGCCCAGCGCGTTCGCGATGTCGGGCAGGCCGAGCCTGCACGGCCCGCACTGGCCCGCCGACTCCGCACCGAGGTACTGTGCGACCCGGGCCGCCTCGCCGAGGGGGCAGGTACGGCGGCCGAGCGGCATGATGATGCCCGCGCCGAGGGTGGCGCCGAGCGCGTTGAGGCTCTCCCGGGAGACCCGGGCGGCGCCGACGGCGGCCCGGCCGAGGAAGGCGCCGTGGTAGCCGCCCATCAGGACGCCCTCCCCCACACTGGCCCCGCACAGGTCGAGCAGGTGGGCCAGCGGCGCTCCGGCGGGGGTCTCGATGACCGCCGGGTAGCGGGCCGCGCCGGTCACGGTCAGCAGGACCGTTCCCGGCTCCTCCAGGGTTCCGACGCTGCGATACTCCCTGGGCCCGAGCGAGGCGAGCACGGCGAGCTGGGCATAGGTCTCGGCGTTCGACAGCATCGTCGGCAGCCCGCCCACCCCGCTCTCGTACGCGCGGCGCTTGCGGCCCGGCGGAATCGGCCGGTGGCCGTTGATCCCGCGGATCAGGGCACCGCTCTCGCCCGTGATGAACCGCTCCGGCAGCCGTACGACCCGGACCCGCGTGTCCATCCCCCGCTCGGTGATGGCCTGCTCCATCGAGGCGGCGGCCCGGTCCTCGGTCGCCCCGACGAAGATCTCCTTCGCGCCGAGGGCGGTCGCGGTGATCGCGGCGCCGTCCAGGATCAGGTGGGGGGCGCGGCGCATGAGCAGCTTGTCCTTGTGGCTGCCTGGCTCGCCCTCGGTGGCGTTGACGACCACGATGGTTCGGGTCTTGCGGCGAATGGCGGAGTCGGCGACGGCCTTCACCTTGCGCCAGAACGGGAACGCCGCGCCGCCGCGCCCGTGCAGCCTGCCCGCCTCGGCCAGCGCGACGAGCTGATCCGTGCTGAGCGCCTGCGGCTGTCCGTGCAGGGAGAGATGGGTCGGCCAGTCGACCCGCGGACTGGTGTCGAAGCCGCGCGTCAACCGGGCTGGGCCGACTTGGAGGAAGCCCAGGTCCGAGGTGGTCCTGGTGGTCATTTCTGCCGTCCGGCCCGCGCCTTGGTGATCAGCCGCGTGGGCAGGGCGAGCCCGACCGCCAGGACGCAGAAGATATAGCTGAGGGTGACCCAGCCGGCCGCCGGCCGACCCGAGTCGAGTCCGTGGATGATGGCCACTGGCCACGAGACGTACGCGACGCCGTGCATGGTCCGCCAGAGCCACGGGCGGGTCCGCTCCGCGAACCGTGCGCGGATGATCCCGCTGGCGGTCACCACGATCATCAGGTACGCGGCGATGGTGCCCAGCCCGACGGCGAGGGCGCGCTGCTGGGCCAGGAACGGCACGAACGCATCGATCAGTTGGGCCTTGCCGGCGACGACTTTGCAGATGATGTGGACCACCAGCATCGACACGGCGGTGAAGGCGGCAGCGCGGTGGATCGCCTGCGCGAGGACACGTTGGCGGGGGGCGAGCACGAGCTGGTCGGCGGCAGCCAGCCCGATCATCACTGACACGGAGAGCGCGACCAGCGCGAACACCCCGGTGTAGAAGTTCATAAAGTTCCACACTGGCTGGAGCGTCACGGCCGCAATGACGCCCACGACCAGGACGGCGAACGCGGCGATCGGGCCGATGACCGCGGCGCGGGACCACAGGCTCCGGGCCGGGGGCGCCGGAACATACGAGGGTCGCGGCCGTACCTTCGGGGGTGGTACAGGTGGCCCTGCGGGCGGGGTCCGGCCCGGGAGGCCGAGGCCGAATCCAGCCGTACCCTCGTGTGAGAGCCGCCCCGCACCCTCACCGCCGGTACGTACTTCGGACGCTTCTGCCACCACTGTCTCCGCTCGCCCGGCTCGCCGCTCCCAGGCCACTCGAATCGCCCAGCGCGCTGCGGCCTTTACGACACGCTTACGCTGCCATCAGTTCGAGAAAGCCGAGGTTTTCCCCCATGCTGGGCAGCAGTCTGACGCATAACTGCCCATTCCGCGACGTTTCGAAGCCCGGCCCATCACTGTTACCGAACGTGACCGGCAAAACGCTCCGCGAGAAGGCGTTGACGGTCTCCCAGTTCATGGGAACCACCGTGCCGGTCAGGGCGAATAGTGGTCCCGCCTACGCCAGGGTTCCGGCCTCACTTTACAGGTCTCGATGGGACTTGATCACCAGCAAGTTCCGGACCATCCCTCGTGTACTCAAACCCCTGAGGTTAAGCTCCCGGTAACTGGTCAGGTGCCCGGGAGCGGTGGGCGTTGAGTCAGGCTGCTGCTGGCAGCGCGGAGTGCTCAACGGCGTCGCGGCCGACGGCGACGAGGGTGAGTTGCCGGTCAGCGGGCAGCCAGGGTAGGCCCTCGGCGAGTCGGAGGAGGGCCTGGAAGAACTGCACGCTTTGCTTGCGTGCGGTGGCCAGGTAACTTCGGATCGCACAGAACTGCTGTGCTCCGGCCAGGGTCCGCAGGCACCCTGAGACCTTCTGCCGAACAATCGGGTCGGCGGCGTTCAACGCGAGCGTCGCTCGAGAACAGCAGCAGGTGCCGGCGTACGACTTCACCTGCAGAGGCAAGTACGACTCGACCTGCACAGTGGTCAGGTTAGGCTCGGCGCTGGTTCCATTCGCTGGAGAGAAGGCCGTAGAGGACCTCGTCGTGTCTGCCGTCCGGGGTGGGGTTCGCCTCCCTGAGCAGGCCTTCTTGGGTGAATCCCAAGCGGTGGGCCAGTGCCCGGCTTCGGCGGTTGGCTGCGTCGGTGCCCAGGGTGATGCGGTGCAGGCCAAGGGGGCCGAATCCGTGGTCGAGCAGGGCGCTCACTGTTCTGGTGACCAGGCCCTGTCCTTCGAAGTCGGCGTCGATCCAGTACCCGATCTCTCCAGAGTGGCCGTGGTCGTTGAGGCGTAGGGCGGACGCGCCGACCAGGCGCCAGCCGCGTTGTTGTGGGACCGCGATGACCACTGGCAGCTGGGTGCCTTCCAACCATGCCTTCCCCGTGAGTTCCAGCTTTGACCGGGTGTCTTCGAGTACGGGCGGGGCGGGGTCCATCCGGTTCCAGCGGATGAGCCTGTCGTGGTTGGCCACCAGCAGTTCATGGAAGGCCTCAGTGATCGCGGGGGTACGTGGGATGAGGACAGCGTCGTCTCCGAGCGGGAAGGTGAACATCGCTGGTGTGGTCGTCGGCACGGACTGCTCCCGGAGATGTGGTGACAGGGGTCACCGTAAGGCGGCAGATCAGGGTGCGGTCAACTCCATTTCAGGATGGCGGCGGCCAGGAGTTCGTCGCCGAAGGTAGGGGGTCACAGCGAGGAGGGGGTCGTGACGGACCTCGTGGAAGGTCCGTGGGGCCGGCAGCGGTGATCTGGGCGGGTGTGGTGCTGTCGATCCGGATGCCGCTGTGGAGTTCACGGCGGCCAACCGGCCGGGGCGGCCTGGCGGGGCGTGAGCCGGCCGCAGACCGGGCACACGGCCGGCCAGGTGGGCGGCTGCGCGTCCGGCTCTGCGTACGG
>JAOPYM010000370.1 GCA_025964615.1 Actinomycetes bacterium | reverse complement strand
GACGCCGCACTGGTTCTCGACGGCGAGAGGGTCGCGTGGGTGGGTCCCACGTCGGGCGCGCCCGCGGCGGATGAGGCCTTCGACGCCAAGGGCCGGGCCGTACTGCCCGGATTCGTGGACTCACACGGGCACCTGGTGTTCGCCGGGGAACGTGCGGAGGAGTTCGCAGCCAGGATGAGCGGCGAGCCGTACAAGGCAGGTGGAATCCGTACCACCGTCGAGAAGACGCGCGCCGCCACCGACGACCAGCTGCGCGCCAACGTGCGGCGGCTGGTCGATGAGATGACAGGTCAGGGCACCACGACCGTCGAGTGCAAGTCCGGATACGGGCTGACAGTGGAGGACGAACGGCGGGCGCTACGGATCGCGGCGGACGAGGTCGACGAGGTCACCTATCTCGGGGCCCATGTGGTGCCGCAGGGGATCGTGCCGGACGACTACGTGAAGCTGGTCGCCGGCGAGATGCTGGAGGCGTGCGCGCCGTACGCCCGGTGGATCGATGTGTTCTGTGAGCGCGGTGCGTTCGACGAGGACCAGACCAGAGAGATCCTCGATGCGGGCGTCAGGGCGGGTCTCACTCCCCGGCTGCACGCCAACCAGCTCGGTCACGGCCCCGGCGTGCGGCTCGCGGTCGAGTACCAGGCGGCCTCCGCCGACCACTGCACGTTCCTCACCGACGCGGACGTCGCAGGGCTGGCGGGTTCGCAGACCGTGGCGACCCTGCTTCCCGGTGTGGAGTTCTCCACCAGGCAGCCCTATCCGGACGCCCGCCGGTTGATCGAGGCCGGGGCGACGGTGGCGCTTGCCACCGACTGCAATCCGGGTTCCTGCTACACCTCGAGCATGCCCTTCTGTATCGCGGTCGCCGTCCGTGACATGCGGATGACTCCCGCCGAGGCGGTCTGGGCGGCCACCGCAGGCGGTGCGAAGGCCCTCCGCCGTACCGACGTCGGCGTGCTGGCCCCGGGTGCGCGTGCGGATGTGCAGTTGCTCGGCGCGCCGTCGTACATCCACCTCGCCTACCGCCCCGGCGTCCCGCAGACCGCAGCCGTCTGGAAGCGCGGCGTCCGCCACCCTGATCGGCGGGCGGCCTGGTCCGAGGGCGACGGAGCCGGCGTCAGAGAGTGATCTGGTAGACCTTGCGGAGGGTCTCGTGAACGACCCAGGTGGTCTCGGCTCCCTTGTCGAAGACGCCGACGTCACCGGGGCCGATCTCCATGGCCTCTTCGCCTTCGATCTTCACCGTGGCCCGGCCGGAAAGGACCACGAAGATCTCATCGGCCTCGACGTCGGTGTAGGTGCCGGGAGTGATCTCCCAGATGCCGCGCTCGACCTTCTCGTCGGCGTGCAGGACCAGGCTGGCGGTCTGCGGATCGCCGTCCAGTACGGAGTCAGGGTCAACCTCGTCGGGTTCGAGGTCGGCGTCGGCGACGGTGACGGCGAAAGACATGGATCCCCCTCATATGTAGTGTCGTCGAGACCCTAGCTTGCCGGCGCTCGCTCCGCTCACGCCGCGCTCAGTCCAGGCCACGCGGCCCAAGCGCCTAGCTGCTGGCACTCGCTCCGCTCGCGCGGCCCTTGGGCCTTGACGCGCGGCCTTCCCTCGTCACTCAGTCGCTGTGTTCATGGCCGCGCCTTCGGCACGGCGCCGGGCGGGCCTTGACGCGCCGTCTTCCCTCGTCACTCAGTCGCTACGCTCCCTCGCTCCTCAGTCCAGGCCACGCGGCCCAAACACTTAGCGGGTGAACTCGGCGCGGACGCCCAGGAGCCGGACCGGCCGGCGCTCAGTGAATCGGCCGAGGGCGGCGAGGGCGGCCTGCTCGATCACCACCGCCTCGGTGGTCGGGGTCGTGAGGGACTGCCCGTGAGTATGGGTGGTGAAGGGTGCATAGCGCACCTTGACCACCACGCGGGTGGCCGTGCGCTGCACGGTGGCGATGTCGTCTGCCAACTGCCGCGCCAGGTGCGCGACCTCCTGCCGTACCTGGTCCCAGTCGTCCAGGTCGTCCTGGAAGGTGGTCTCCCGGCTGTGGGAGTGTGCGATGTACGGCGCGCCGGCCACGGGCGAATGGTCCTCGCCGCGGGCGAGCGCGGTCAGCCACGGCCCGGTCTTCGGGCCGAGCTTCGTCGCCAGGAGGTACGGGTCGGTGGCCGCGAGTTCGGCGACCGTATTGATGCCCATCCCGGTGAGCCGCTTGGCGGTCTTGGGGCCGATGCCCCACAGCGCATGCGTCGGAAGGTCGCCGAGCACGCCGAACCACGTCTCGCCGGTCAGCCGGAAGACGCCGGCGGGCTTACCGAAACCGGTCGCCAGCTTGGCCTGCAGCTTGTTCTGCCCGATGCCGACAGAGCACTCGAGGCCGGTCGACTCGCGCACCCGGCTGCGGATCCGGCCGGCCAGAGCCTCGGGGTCGCCGACCTCGACGGCCAGGAACGCCTCGTCCCAGCCCAGTACCTCCACGACGGCCTCGAACTCACGCAGCGTCGCCATCACCTGTGCGGAAGCCGCCTCGCAGGCCTTCCTGTCCACGGGCAGGAACACCGCGTCGGGACATCGCCGTACCGCCGTGCGCAGCGGCATCCCGGACGCGACGCCGTATGCGCGGGCCTCGTAGGACGCCGTGCTGACCACGCCACGCCTGGTCGGATCTCCCGTACCGCCGACGATCACTGGGCGCCCGCGCAGTTCCGGGCGCCGCAGCACCTCCACGGCCGCGACGAACTGATCGAGATCGACGTGCAGTACCCAGCGGGTCACACTTTCATTCTCGCCCCGCGGCCATTCCCGAGCGCCACGAGCCGATGCCCGCGCGGGATCATCGATCCACAGGCCGCTTCAGAGCTGGGCGTTTGCCGAAGCGAGAATCTCCTGAATCCGCAGGCCGTGCTGGGCGTCGAGCGGGTGCCCGCCCCCGCTGCGCACCGTTGAGGCGAACTCCGCGACCATCGTCGCGAAGGCGTCGTCGCCCTCCGTGGACCAGTCGAGCAGCGCGTGCCCGTGCCGTCCGTACACCTCGATGCGCGCAGGCGGCAGGTCTCCCGCCCCCGCCATCGAGACCGACGCCTCGCTGACTGCGCCGCCCTCGTGCTCCAGCATGAGCCCGACCCAGCGCAGCGGGTCCCCGTGCGCGCGCACCCCGACGACCCGTCCGAGCGCCGCGTCGAGGAGATCGACCATATGCGGCCCGAGATCCAGCAGGGCCCCCCGCTCCAGCCGCCACGGAGTCGCGAACGGCCCGCCGCTCAGCACCGACGACACGAACGAGCCATAGCCGCCGAACGCATCCAGCCCCCGCACCTGCTGGAGAAAGGCCCTAGCCGCACCCGTATAGCGCATGGTGAAGACCATCTGCGAGGCGACCCCGGCCTCGCCGATCGCATTGGCCAGCCGCCGCGCACCCTCAAGATCCATGGCCAGCGGCTTCTCCAGCAGCACCGCCTTACCCGCCTGGGCGGCCCGCGTCGCCAGCTCGGCCTGCACATCCGGCGGCACGCAGAACGCCACCGCCTCGCAGGAGTCGAAAAGCTCCTCGATGTCTGCGAAGGAAGGCGCCCCGTGCTCGGCCGCCAGCTCGGCGGAAGCCTCGGGTCGCCGCGCCCATACCCCCGCCAGCCGCGTATCCGGCCCTGCCGCCAACGCGGGCGCATGCACCATTCCGGCCCACGGCCCGGCCCCGACCAATCCCACCGCCACCGGTTCACTCATGGGCCGAGCCTAAGGCCTGTCCGGGTGAATCCCCGTAGCGACAACCCGGCGCGCCCTATCATGGCGGATGTGCCGAGAATTGTGATTCAGGCCGATACCGGCTACCCGAGCCGGGAGACCCCCTGGTCGCTGGAACTCGCGGAGGGCGAGGAGGCGACGTTCGGGAGGGGAACATCACGTAGCCGAACGGCCTTCGTGCTGGACAATCCAGCCATCTCACGGCTGGCCGGGAGCATATTCTGCTGTCCGAGCCACTGGGAGATCTCGAATTTCAGCCGCAACACGACCTATGTGGTGGACAACCCCGACAGCGGCGGCTTCGTCAAGATAACCCCAGGCCGGATCAGGGCACCGATTCCGTTCGAGTTCTCCCGGGTCAGCCTTCCGACGCAGATCGGAGCCGTGTCGTTTCTGGTCTTCGCGCCCGACCATCACTATGAGTCCGTTGACACAGCGGCGACCGGCGTGGCCACTCTTCCGACGTTCCCCCTCGATCGGAGCGCAAAGTACTTCCATGTGCTGGTCGCGCTCTGTGAGCCGCAACTCCGCGACCCGACCTCGGTGCTGATCCCCTCGGTATCCGAGATCATTAAGCGCCTTGGCGGCATGGTGCCCACTGAGGCGGCGGCCTACTTCCACATCAACTATCTGGCCCGTACCAAACTCCGGATTCGTGAACCCGAGTCCAATGGCAAACGAAAGGCGGACTGGCAGCGCGCCGCGCTCGTTACCACCGCGCTCCGCTATGACCTGGTCCGCCCCTCGGACCTGCAGCGGCTGCCACTCCATTGACCTCGGCCCGCTCACGGACTGAGCGTGGCGTTTCCCAGCGAGATGTCCATATTGACGCCTCCGTGCGACGCGTCGCTGGTCGCGCTACAAGCGATTTTCAGTTGTGCTGAACCCTTCAGGTCCACGTGGAATTTGCGGGGGTGCCCGACGGCATCGGTAATCAGTGGCCCGAGTTGCTGGGTGGCGGAACCATTGGCGAAGAAGGCGATGGTCGCGGTGTTGCCCGCGGCGTTGGTGGCGTCGTTGGGCACCCCGATCGTGCCGTCGAGAGACGCGAAACCGGCGACGTTGTACACGACAGATGTGTAGTTCTGGCCCTGGCACGTGAAGCGGACGCTCTGCAGGTAGTTCGTCGTGCCGATCTGCTCAGGTCCCGTGTTGAAGTTCGCGTCATAGTTGTGCTGGACCGGTAGAAGCGCGACCAGGTTGACGACGGAATTCGGCGGGACCGCGGTGGATGTGGCCGAGGGAGCCGCGGTCGTCGGTGAGTCCGTCGGTGTGGGTCCGGTCGGCGAGGGTCCGTTCGGCGCTGGAGTGTTGGTCGCCTGCTGGGCGACCGAGGTCTTGCCGGTCGAGTTCTTGGGGGTGCCGGACTGCCCGCCGCCCTTCAGCGCGAAGGCGGCGCCTACCGAGGCGACGACGACCACCGCGGTGACGCCGGCCCCGATGGCCAGCCGGCGACCTGTTCGGCGAGGCTTGGCTACCGGAATGCCCGCCGGAATACCGCCCGGCATCGGCGTCTGGCCATGGGGTGGCGGGGTCGGCGCGTACTGCGGTCCGGTGCCGGGTGATCCGGGCTGGGTAGGCGGTGCCCCCGGTGGCAGCAGGGTGGGCGGCGCGGGTACGGCGGCGTATGCGTCGAACCGGGTCATCACCGCTTCGGGCAACCAGCCCTGCTCCGTGGGGACGGATTCGCCGGTCAGCCCGGCGATCAGGTCCGGCAGCGGAGGCCGCTGCGCCGGGTCCTTGGCCAGGCAGGCCGTGACGTACGGAAGCAGCGACTCCGGGCAGCCGTCCAGCTGCGGGTCGTTGTGCACGATCCGGTACAGGACCGTGGCGTCGGGGCCTTCGCCGAACGGGGTACGTCCGGTGGCGGCGAAGTAGGCGACCGAGCCGAGCGCGAACACGTCCACGGCAGCTGTGGCGGACAGGCCGTTGGCCTGCTCGGGAGCCATGTACTGCGGCGAGCCGATGCGCAGCCCGGTCCTGGTCAGCGGGGTCGAGTCGGCGGCCCGGGAGATCCCGAAGTCGATGACCTTCGGCCCATCCGGGGCGAGCAGCACGTTGGACGGCTTCAGGTCCCGGTGCACGATGCCCGCCCGGTGGATGGCCTGCAGTGCCTCGGCGATTCCGGCGATCAGTGCCCGTACCGTGTCCGCGGGCAGCGGTCCGAGTTCGGCCACCGCCTGGGCGAGCGAAGGGCCTGGTACGTGTGCGGTGGCCAGCCACGGCATCTCGCCCTTGAGATCGGCGTCGATGACGGGCGCGGTATAGAGGCTCTGCACGCGCTGAGCGGCCATCACCTCCTGCTCGAAGCGGCGGCGGAACTCCGGGTCGTCGGCGAACTCGGGCCTGACGACCTTGATGGCCAGCCGTCGTCCGCTCTGCGTGGTGCCCAGGTACACCCGGCCCATCCCCCCGGCGCCCAGGCGGGCGACGACGCGGTAGCCGCCGATGTACTGGGGATCTTCGGCGGTGAGCGGCTCGTAAGCGGGAGTGGACCAAGGCTGCACGGTGACCTCCGTCGGGTGTTGTGGACAGAACTTTTCCAGGCGCCACCTGATCAGTGAGTGAATTTCACGACTTGTGACCAAAGAGTTCTTCTATGCGCCTGTGGCAGAAAGGCCTGGTCCCCAGAGAAGTGATCGTCATGGCCGGGGACCAGGCCGAGCTGAGTCAGCGCAGGGCGCCGCTGGTGCCCCGGATGGACCGGAGATCTTCGCTGATCTTGAAAAGGACGATCATCAGCTCCAGCATGACCCGGTAGATCATCAGGCCGAGCAGCCAGAGGACCGGAGTGAGGACCAGCAGGAGCAGGCCGAGGATGACGGCCGCGCCGCCCGAAGCCATGAGGCTGATCGCGGCGATCGCCCCGATGACTCCGCCGATGCTGAGTACGACGACCAGGACGATGTAGATCGCCTTTACCAACTTGGGCGCGATGAAGTTGTTGAAGTCGAAGTCGAAGAGGGAGCCGAGGAACCCCTTCGCCTGGGCGGAGGAGTAACCGGGCTGCTGCTGGTACTGCGCGGGCGCGGGCTCCCCGCCGTAGTAGCCGGGGCTATTCGGAGTTGTCATCTTCTGTCTCCTTGGTGGTGTTGGAGCCGGTCGCATGGACCGTTTCGGTGACAGGCGCCCAGACCATTGCCCAGATGGCGGTCGGGCTGGTGAACTTGGGCTTCTCCAGCGTCACCGTGAGTTGTCTGGTGGAGGCCAGCACGCCCACCATTCCGAGGCGGGACGACCGCCTGATGAGGGAACCGTGTTTCATGTCGACCTCGACTCGTCTTTTTGGTCCGTGCGTTCGCAGTCGCCGGCGTTGAGTTCTTGCAATTCGATCAACGCCGGCAACTGCTGGTATCCCAGCGAATGGGACATGCTGAACGATCCAGACGTCATCGCCAGTTGTAGCAGCGGATGGCGGGTTGGACCATGCCGAATTCTGCCAATGACCTAAAGAGGACATCTGGGGATCGGGTGGTGGGACTCAGCCCCAGCCCGCGCCTTCGTCCCCAGCCGAATCTGCGTACATCTCTCTCACCCCCATGTGAAGCGGTGTGCCGATGTCATAGATGTACGTCAGGCAGCGGCCACGGGGATATCTCTAATGTTCGAGGGCACTGCCCTGAGCTGCGGGAATACGGTCAGACCCAGCCGCGGCGACTGGCCGCGGCCCCGGCGGCGAAGCGGGAGTCGACGCCGAGGTCGGCGAGGATGGCGGCGATGTGCCGGCCGACCGTGCGGGCCGTGATGCCGCAATCATGGGCGATCTGCTTGTCCGAGCGGCCGAGGGCCAGCTGCCGAAGGACCTTTCGCCGGATCGGGGTGAGTTCCCCGCCGTTCACCTCCGGCAGCTGGGAGGTCGCGGGATCCCGCCACATGACGTCGAACCACTCTGCGAGCAGTTTCAGCAGATCCGGTGCCTTGACCAGCAGCGCCTGGCCACCGTCCGATCGTACGGCGACCAGCGCGATCCGGTCGTCCACGTGGATCATCTTCGTCGGGACGGTCGGCCGGACCCGGACCTGCTCACCCGCGCCCATCGACGCCGAGATGATCTGCGCGCCCCAGTCCGCAGAGGCGAACTCGGTGTCGTAGATGCCGCGGAACTCTGCTGTCGAGCCCTCTGGCGGCAGGATCGCACGCCTCTCGGTCGGCTGGTTCTGGTAGGTCGCGGTGAACGTGGCTCGCAGCAGGACACTCGCCGATCCGTACAGCTCAGCGGCCTTGGTGGCGGCCTCCGGCAGCGTCAGGACCGGTTCCACCCCGGCGGGGAACTCGCCGCCATGAGTGTCCGGCAGGGTGGCGAGCAGCGCGGTGAGCCGCCGCCAGTTGCCGGCCATCCTGATCTGTTCCTCGACCAGCCGCCCATGCTGCCGGTCCAGCAGCACCTGCATGCCATGACGGCGGGAGACCGGCCGGAGCAGGCCGTCCGACTCGCCGCCGTAGTAGACCAGGCCGGCCGCGATCAGCTCTGCTTCCTCGGGCCGGTCCTGTGCCGGGACCTCTCCGGCAGGGAGCAACTGTTCGTACAGCAGCTCAGCCTGCGGGCTCAGCTCGGCCCCGAGTTCCCCCAGATCCACAAGACCCCCCGGGACAGCGAGTGCAGCAACAGGCTATCTCGCCGGGCCCGTCCGGATCGGGAAACCACTCAGCTCAGATCCACGACGACCGGCGCGTGGTCTGAGGGGCCTTTGCCCCTACGGGCCTCGCGGTCCACGTACGCCGAGCGCACCCGGGCGGCGACCGCCGCGTCCGCATACACCAGGTCGATGCGCATGCCGGCCACCGTTGCACCGCCGCGGTGAACGCGTCCTGGACCGCCTCCTCGGCGGCGTCGATGTCACCGAAGACGCGGACCAGGACGGCGTCGACGGCCAGCGAGAACGACCGCCACTCGCGCCGCCGCTCCGCCGCGGCGCGGCGCGGCTCAAACGTCGTTGACGACGCTGATGCGGGCGTCCCGCTGGGCGCGGTAACCGGCTCCGTGCCGGCGTTTCGGGTCCCGGGGCTCCTGTTGTTCCTCGTCGTCCTCCGGCTGATGCGGCCGGCGCAGTATCTCGAGGACCGCCACCCACGAGTACCGGAAGTCCTTGCCGGTCTTGAGCGCCGGTAGTTGGCCGGCGTGGGCCATGCGGCGGACGGTCTGTGCCGACAACCCCAGCTTGGCGGCCAGTTCCTGGGTGGTGAGCACGTCGGGATCTCTCCCTGCCATCTCGGTCATGATGGGGTGTCTTTCTTGTCTGTGATGCTCTGCGACGTTATGTGTGTGCACCTACACCCCCATCACGGCCAAGATGAGCGCCTGATCGATTTGTTTGCGCTCCACAAGAATGTCACATGAGTGACCGAGTGGCTACTGTTCGGGACGGCGTTGCGCTCGACGTGCTCGAAGACGTACTCAAGCAGGTGGGTGCCGGGCCGATGCCGGCGGCCGCGGCGCCACGCGGGGGCGACCGGGCCGCCGTGGCCTCGGCCAGGGAGGCGATCCTCGCCGATCATCCCGCCGCGCACGCCCTCCTGCCGCTCGCTGCGCGCGGGCACTCGACCGGCTGGAGCACGGAGAGGACAGCCTCGCCGCGCTGGCAGCCGACCTCGGCTTCGCTGATCAGGCACACCTGTGCCGGACCGTACGGCAGCATCTGGGGTGCACGCCGACAGCGCTTCGCCGCCTGCTCTGCCGTCAGTAGGCCCGGCCTCCCGCCCTGCCGGGGCGGTTCTCAGAGCTTGAAGAGCTTCGGGTACGGCGCCGTGATCCGCTCCTGGCGGGTGCCGAAATCGACGAGCACAGCGATCTCGTCCTCAACGCCGATGACCACGCCGAGGCCGTACGTGTCGTGGCTCACCCTGTCCTGTACGGCGAACTGTTCCAGGGGCGGGGGCGGGCTCGACGGCACATTGAAGGGACTTCCGGGCAGGAAACGCCGGGTGGTGGCGCGCGCAGGCTTCATTCTCATCAGTGTATGCGCCTGTCGCGCCGATGATGGGTGCCGTCTGAGCCCTACCGGTCTGCATATTTCGGCGTGAAGTCGCGCGGAGCGAGCGGTTGACGCGCCTGGAGGGCCCGAAAAAACCTGGAAAGAAGGTCTTCGGGCTGTCCGGATCACCTTCGGCCGTAGTCCGTGAGACCGCGCGTACGCTATGGACATTCCGGAGTACGAGCCCGCCGAGCTGCTGGGACCGGGGGGAAGGCGGCGTAGGGTGAAGAGGTTTCTGGTCGGCGCGGCTGCGACGCTGCCCGAGCTCCAGGGCGATCCGCATCCGCTGCTGGCCCGGCTGCGGGCCGCCGAGCCGGTGTCGTGGCTGCCCGTACTCGACGGCTGGCTGGTCACCGGCAGGGAACCGGCACTCGAGGTCATGCGGGACTCGGTGACCTTCACCGTGGACGACCCGCGATTCTCCACCGGCCAGGTGATCGGCCCGAGCATGTTGTCGCTCGACGGCAGGGAGCACACCCGGCAACGGGAGCCGTTCGCCCGTTCGTTCCGCCCCGCCCAGACCAGGGCCAGGTTCACCGCGTTCGTCGAGACCGAGGTCGACCGGCTGCTCACCGTCCTGCGGCCGGCTGGACGCGCCGAACTGCGGGGAGACTTCGCGGGTCCGCTCGCGGTCGCGGTCGTCGCCGAGGCCCTCGGCCTGGAGGGCGTCGATGCGGCCACCGTGCGGTCCTGGTATGACGCGTTCGTCGAGGCGATCTCCGACATCACGGCCGGCCGGGCGAGTGCATCGGGCGCGCACCGGACGGCCTACGACCTGCTGCACGCGAGGGTCTCGGCCGCCGTCGCGTCCCCGCGTCCCTCGCTGCTGGCCTCCGTGGCGGCGGACGGGCTGCTGATCGACGAGGTCGTGCCCAACGCGGCCGTGCTGATGTTCGGCGGCATCGACACCACCGAGGGCATGATCGCCAATACGGTCCTGCACCTGCTGGGTCACCCGGAACAGCTCGCCCTCGTCCGGGACGAGCCCGGACTCCTTGCGAGCGCGGTCGAGGAGTCGCTGCGCCTGGAACCCGCCGCGGCGATCGTGGACCGTTACGCGACCCGCGATGTGGAGCTGGGCGGTGCGGAGATCGGGCGGGGCGACCTGGTCCGGGTGTCCCTGACCGGCGTCAACCGGGACCTCTCGGTATTCCCCGACCCGGACCGTTTCGACATGCGGCGTGCGAACGCCTCCGATCATGTGGCCTTCGCGCACGGCCCGCACTTCTGCTTCGGCGCCCCCCTGGCGCGGCTCGAGACGCTGACGGCGGTACGTGGCCTCCTCGACCGGCTGCCGGGGCTCCACCTCGACCCCTCGCACTCACCGGCGCCCGCAGGTCTCGTCTTCCGCAAGCCCCCAGCGGTCCACGTCCTGTGGAGTCGCCCGACCTGAGATTGGCGCGGCCCCCCGGCCCGGACGGCAGGTATGGGAGCCGGCATTGCCGAAGAGGACTGTGAGAGCCGCTCAGCAGCAGGCGGAGGTCGCCTCGGGACATGCGATCTCCTCATGGCTGTCCAAGATTGCGAGCTCAGCTGCGTCCTTGATTAGATGGATGTCAATATCAACTCCCATCTATATCGACAGCCACCAATACCCCTCTGTTGAGTCGTGGCGTTTCCCGCACCGATTCACCGAACGGTGCGGGAAACGCCAGCCTCTATTGGACGACTCAACGGAAGGGGAGGAGGGTGGTGATGATGCGGGACAGGGCCGCCAGGTCGTTCGGGTCCAGGGTGAGGAGGGCCTCGGGAGGGCGGCCCAGGATCTGGTCGGCGAGGGCGGCCGCGGCGGCGCCCTCCGGGGTCACCGTCACGAGCTTCGCGCGCCGATCGGTCGGATGCGCGGTCCGGACGACCAGGCCACGGCGCTCCAGGTCGTCCACCATCACGGTGGTGTAGGGGGCGTCGACGATCAGCGCGGCGGCCAGTTCCCGCAGGGTGGCCGGGCCCTCCGCCAGGCGGCGCAGCGCCTTGGCCCGGATGAAGCTGAGACCGAGCGCATCGGAGACCTCCCGGCGGCGATCGTTGTCGAGCACCAAGGTCCGCATGGCCTGCCACGCGCGGGCGGCCTCTTCGGAGCCGGTCATGGCACGGGCACCTTCACAGATGAGGGTGTGAGGCGCTCCGCGGTCCGTTCCGCGGTGCCCAGCGCCCATCGGCCGGTGGTGGTGATACCGAGCACCAGCACAACGAGGCCGTACCCCGCCAGGATCCACCAGCCGGCCGGGCCGAACCCGTACCGCATCGGGCCGCGCAGCGTCGAGGCGAGCACCGAGCCCGCCACCGCGACGCCGAGCGACTGCCCGATCTGGCGGCTCGTGGAGGCGACCGCCGCGGCCACCCCGGCCTGTTCGCGGGGCATCCCGGAGACTGCCGTGTTGGTGATCGGCGCGTTGACCACGGCGAACCCGAACCCGAAGACCACGTACGCGACCAGCAGCCAGGCCATGGTGGTGTGGGCGGTGACGGTGGTCAGGATGAGCCCGCTCAGGGTCAGCGCGACGCCCGCGATCACCAGCGAGGGCCGGGGCCCGCGGCTTGCGACCAGCCGTCCCGAGAGGGGGCCGAAGACCACCGTCATGGCCGCCATCGGCAACGAGTACAGGCCCGCCTGGAGCGCGGAGAGACCCCGGACCTCCTGCAGGTAGAGGGTGTTGAGGAACAGGAAGCCGGCCAGCGCGGCGAACGAGCTGACCGCGATCACCGCCGCGCCGGAGAACGGCGCGCTGCGGAAGAACCGCATGTCGAGCAGCGGCTCATGGCGCCGCGACTCGTACCGGATCAGCGTGACCAGTGCGGCGGCGCAGACCGCGAAGAGCCCGAGGATCTTCGCAGACGCCCAGCCCGAGGCGGGGCCCTCGATGATCGCGTACGTCAGCGAGGAGAGCAGCACGATCACCAGCAACTGCCCTCCCGGATCGACGGCCCTGGCCTTCGCGGCGCGCGACTCCGGGACGAACCGTGCCGTGAGGACGAGCGCCACCATGGCGATCGGCAGGTTGATCCAGAAGATCGCCCGCCAGGTCGACGCGGTGACCAGGAGACCACCGACGACCGGGCCGAGCGCGATGCTGATCCCCACCACACCGGCCCAGACACCGATCGCACGGGCCCGTTCCCTGGGCTCGGTGAAGGTGTTGGTGATGATCGACATGGCCACCGGGTTGAGCATCGACCCGCCGAGGGCCTGCACCATCCGGAAGACCACCAGCCAGCCCAGGCTCGGCGCGAACCCGCAGGCCAGCGAGCCGAGCGCGAACACGGCAAGCCCGGTTTGGAAGGTCCTGCGCCGCCCGATCCGGTCACCCGTCGAGCCGGCCAGCATCAGGAAGCTCGCGAGAACCAGCGTGTAGGCGTCGATCACCCACTGCAGGCCGGAGACGCCCGCGTGCAGTTCGTGCTGGATCGTCGGCAGTGCGACGTTCACGATCGTGTTGTCCAGACCGACGATCAGCAGGCTCATGCAGCAGATCGCCAGCACCAGCAGGCGCCGGTTACGGCTCAACTCGGGCATGGACCACCCCAATAGGTTGTACTCACATAACTGTTGTGAGTCTACAACTACCTTGGCGGGTCATCAGACCGCGTCGGCCATCGCGCTCGATTCGGACGGGTGCAGGTCGGCGTGGGTGAGCTGGTAGGTGAGCCGGTCGAAGGGGAACAGCGAGGTGGCCGTCAGCCCGTCGATGACGAGCAGTTCACCCGGGTCGAGCAGCCGCCAGTGCGGATCGCGGTCGAGCGGCTCGCTGGAGACCACGTAGGCGGGCACGTGGCTGCCCGCGGTGGTCACCTCCATCCGGCTCTGGCCGTTGGCGAGCTCGCGGGTCTCGCCGAAACCGCCGCCCTCGGGGGAGAGCACCCGCAGCTCCCTGGCGTCGGGGTAGCGCAGCGCCCAGATCCGCCGGGGTTCGGCGAGCAGCAGGTTGAGCGAGAACACCGGGACCGACCCGGCTATCCGGCGGATCGCCGAGATCAGCCCGGCGGTGGTGTCGCCCACCCGCTTGATCTCGGCTGTGATGAAGGCGAAGAGGAGTTCGGAGTCGGTGGTGCCCTCGATCAGGGCCCGGTCGACGTCGGTCAGCCAGGAGTCGATGACGTCCAGGCCGCGGACGGTGCCGTTGTGCGCGAACAGCCGGTCGTGCATGTCGAAGGGGTGGCTGTTGTGCACGTCCTGCCCGCCGACCGAGGCGTACCTGATGTGCGAGATGAAGGTGTGGGAGATGATCTGCCGCGCGGCCGTGGCGAAGTCGTCGTCCTGGTACGCGGCGATGGGTGCCCGGTCGCAGACCGGCTCATCGCCCAGGGAGAACCAGCCGAAGCCCGTTCCGTCCGGCTGCCGGTGGCTCTGCGACTGGAAGTTGTCGGGCGCCTCAAGAAGCCAGAACGAGGTCTGGACCCGGGGCCCGCCAGTGGTCAGTCCGAACAGCCGGCACACGTCTGTGTCCTCTCAACGGCGGAGCTCATTGTCGTACGGGTCTTACCGTGTCGTGACGGGGAAACGCCAGCACCGCCGCACCGGCGACCGCGAAGCCGAACACCCGTAGCCACACGCGGCCCTTGTCGGACGGCCACGGCTCCCCGTACAGGAGCGCTCCCACCAGCAGCAGATAGCTCTTGGCGCTGATCGTCATCACCGTCGCAACGATCGCCACCCGGCACCGCTGGAAGCCGACCTGCATGATCCCGAACCCCGCCGCGGCGGCCAGCACCGTGACATACGGATACGGCGTGCTGAGGATCGAGAACCCCTTGGCGTGCGCGTCGCCCCAGCCCTTGATGGCCAGTTCCGCGGTGCCCACCGGCAGCCCGGAGGCCAGACCGAACGCGATCCCGGCGACCGGCCGGGCGTGCCGCCCATCGGGGCTCGTGTCGCCGAACGCCACCAGCAGCAGCGGCACACAGAGGGTGGGAACCACGACCGCCGCGAGCTTCCACAGGGGTACGGGGTGAGCCGTGATCGGTGGCAGCGACCCGATGGACAGGGCGATGAGCAGCATCGCCGCGGCGATGAGCGCCAGGCCCAGCCACTCCCGGAGGGCCAGCCGCTCGCCGAAGAAGACCACCGCGATCACCAGCAGCGGGACCAGGCCGGACACGAAGATCGGCACACCCTCGCTGAGCGGGATCCGGGCGAGCGCGATGATCTGCAGCCAGAGCCCGCCGAGTACCAGGACCAGGCCGAGCAGGAAGATCCAGCTGGACAGCATGGTCAGGGCCAGGCGTGGGATCTGGTTGCCCCGCAGCGGCGCCATCCTGCCCGCGGCGACCTTGAACACGGCGAAGCCGACGTAGTAGAGACCTGTTGCCGCGAACGCCGCCGTCACGCCAGTCATAGCGCGTGACGCTACTGCGACAAAGAGCCGAAAGCCATGGCAGGTCGTCACGAAGCGGCACTCCTTTGTGCCGGAGGTGACGTATGGGTCCTTGGATCGAGATCGGCGGCCCGTGTGTGGCCCTGCACTCCCCGGATGCCCATAGACTTGGCGCGGCGAAGCCGTGCCGGAGCCGCTTCAGCGTGCCTGTTTGTACACAGCGAACCGATTCCCACCGCCGCGGCCCACAGCGATCATGCCGGATCAAGGAGACCTGTCCCAGTGAAGACCGATGTCGAGGAGCTGACCCCCACCCGGGTGAAGCTCACCATCGAGGTGCCGTTCGACGAGCTCACGGCGAGCCTCGAGAAGGCGTACAAGGCACTCTCCCAGCAGGTGCGGATCAAGGGTTTCCGGCCCGGCAAGGTGCCGGCCCGCCTGATCGACCAGTACGTCGGACGCGGCACGGTCCTGCAGGAGGCGGTCAACGACGCGCTGCCCGAGCTGTACGGCCGGGCCGTCGAAGAGTCCGAGGTGTTCGTCCTCGGCCAGCCCGAGGTCGAGATCACCAAGCTGGACGACGGCAAGGAGCTGGCGTTCACCGCGGAGGTCGACATCCGGCCCAAGTTCGAGGTGCCCGACTACGAGGGCCTCGAGGTCGTCGTCGACGACGCGACCGTGACCCCGGACGACGTCGAGGAGACCCTCGACAACCTGCGCGAGCGGTTCGCCCAGCTCAAGGGCGTCGACCGGCCGGTCGAGAACGGCGACTACGTCTCCATCGACCTGACCGCCGCGATCGACGGTGCGGACATCGAGGACGCCTCCACCAGCGGGTACTCCTACGAGGTCGGCAGCAAGACCTCCGTCGAGGGCCTCGACGAGCAGCTCGTCGGCCTGGAGGCCGAGGGCACCAAGACCTTCACCAGCAGGCTCGTCGCCGGTGAGCACGAGGGTGAAGAGGCCGAGGTCACCGTCACGGTCAACAGCGTAAAGTTCAAGGAACTCCCCGAGAAGGACGACGAGTTCGCGCAGCTCGCGAGCGAGTTCGACACCATCGGCGAGCTCCGCGGCGATGTGCGCAAGCGCCTTGAGCGCCAGCGCAAGTTGCAGCAGATCGGCCAGGCCAGGGACAAGGCCCTCGAGGCCATCCTGGAGAAGGTCGACATCCCGCTGCCGGAGGCGGTCGTGGAGACCGAGATCGCCCGCCGCAACGAGCAGCTCGACCAGCAGCTCCAGTACGCCGGCCTCACCAGAGACACCTACCTGGAGTCCGAGGACAAGACGGCCGAGGACTTCGACACCGAGGTCGCGGACGCGGCCCGGCTCGCCGTCAAGGGCGGCTTCCTGCTCGACCAGCTCGCCCTCCAGGAGGAGCTGACCGTCGAGAACGAGGAGCTCAGCGAGTACGTCGTCACCCAGGCCATGCAGATCGGCCTGCAGCCGCAGCAGCTCGCCCAGCACCTCACAGAGAGCGGGCAGATCCCGGCCCTGGTCTCCGAGGTACTGCGCAGCAAGTCGCTGAACCTGCTGGTCGAGCACGTCAAGATCAAGGACGAGTCGGGCAACGACCTCGACCTCGAGGCGATCCGGGCGGAGCTCGACGGCGACCACGAGGGCCACGACCACGACCACGAGGGCCACGACCACGAGGAAGCGGCCACCGAGGAATCGCCCGAAGCCTGACCTTCGCATTTCGTCCGTACGGGTCGTACCGCCATAAAGCGGTACGGCCCGTACGGTTTTCCGGAGACCCGGGCCCGCCTACGCGCACAGCGAAAAGGGGGCCCTTACGGCATGAACGGTGGCCAGGGAGCGTTAATGTCCAAGCAACGGACCTGATACGACCGGAGGAAACACAACGTGAGCCAGCCTCCGACCTTCGACGAGCCGGCGCGGATCGTGTCGCGGGGCGGCGACGTCCCGCTACTGCCGCTCGGTGAAATGCTGTTCCAGCGACTGCTGCGTGAGCGCATCATCTTCCTGGGCCAGCAGGTCGACGACGACATCGCCAACCGCATCTGTGCCGAGCTGCTCCTGCTCGCCGCCGAGGACGGCAAGCGCGACATCTTCCTGTACATCAACTCGCCCGGCGGTTCGGTGACGGCCGGCATGGCGATCTACGACATCATGCAGTACGTCCCGAACGACGTGTGCACGGTCGGCATGGGCCTGGCCGCGTCGATGGGGCAGTTCCTGCTCGCCGCGGGCGCCCCCGG
>JAOPYM010000562.1 GCA_025964615.1 Actinomycetes bacterium | reverse complement strand
GGTTCGGGGTCGGCAGGCCGCCGGGCCGGATGGATCCGGCGACCTTCGTGCTGCGGGACTTCTCCGCGGCGGAGCGCAAGGAGCTCGACTTCAGCGTGGTGCATGCCGCGGACGCGGTGGAGGCACTACTGGCGGACGGGCTGGAGTCCGCGCAGAACGCCTTCCACGCGGGGTGATCCCGGTTCTTCACCCGTTTGGCCGGATGTGGCCGCCTTGATCTGTATTCTGCGTTACGCCTGAGCTTCAGGTTAAGGGGAGGTAATATCCTCCTAGCCGCCGGACGGGCCGCGCGCGGTTGCGGGGGGTACGGATGACGGTCGTCAGCAGCAGGGTGCGGCCCGAGGCCGAGCCGGTGGTGGCGGGCCGCCCGGACCGGCCATCGGACTGGACCGACTGGTATGCCAGGTCGGCCCTCATCGTGGACTTTCTCAGTGCCCTGACCGGCGGAATGCTGGCCTTCTTCCTCAGGTTCCCCGAATCCCCGGAGAGCGCCGACCCGTACGTGGTGGGCAGTATGTCGCTGCCGGTCGTCTGGATCCTGGCGCTGGTGGTGTACCGCGCGTACGAGCCCCGGTTCTTCGGGGTGGGCTGGGAGGAGTTCCGGCGGATCCTCAACGCGGGCTTCACGGTGACCGCCCTCGTAGCGATCGTCGCGTACGCCTCGAAGGTGGAGGTGGCGCGCGGGTACGTGGTGATGGCGCTGCCGCTCGCGACGGTGCTGAACCTGGCGGCCAGGTACCGGCTCCGCAAGTGGCTGCACAGGCTGCGCGGGCGGGGCAGGTGCATGCGGCGCGTGGTCGCGGTCGGGCACCCGGCGGCCGCCGGGGATCTGATCCGCCTGCTTCGCACGAAGCGCTATCACGGCATGGACATCGTGGGGGTCTGCCTGCCGACGCTGCCGAAGGGCGACCTGGCAGGTCTGGAGGTCGACGGCGTTCCGGTCCTCGGCGACTTCTCCGAGGTGGCCATGACGGTGGAGGCCGTCGGCGCGGACTCGGTGGCGGTGCTCGCCTGCCCCGAACTCGACGGGGCCGCGCTGCGCCGCCTCGCCTGGCAGATCGAGAAGAACGACGTGGAGCTGATCGTGGCGCCCGCGCTGATGGACGTCGCGGGGCCGCGGATCTCGATTCGCCCGGTCGCGGGCCTGCCGCTGCTGCATGTGGACCATCCCGAGCTGACGGGCGGCCGGCAGCTGGTGAAGACCCTGTTCGACAGGGTCGGCGCGCTCACCGTGCTGATGGGGCTGACCCCGCTGCTGGCGGTGGTCGCGGTGGCGATCAAGATCACCAGCTCGGGTCCGGTGCTGTTCAGGCAGGTGCGGGTCGGCCGGGACGGCCGCGAGTTCATGGTGCTGAAGTTCCGCACGATGGTCCAGGACGCCGAGGCACGCAAGGCGGACCTGCTGGAGCGTAACGAGCAGGACGGCGCCCTGTTCAAGATCAAGCAGGACCCTCGGGTGACACCCTGGGTGGGCGGGTGGCTGCGCAGGTACTCGCTGGACGAGCTGCCGCAGCTGATCAACGTGATGCGCGGGGAGATGTCGCTGGTCGGACCGCGCCCGCCGCTGCCCGAGGAGGTCGCGCAGTACCGCGACGACGTGCGGCGCCGGCTGGTCGTCCGCCCTGGCCTGACGGGTCTGTGGCAGGTCAACGGCCGGTCCGACCTCACGTGGGAGGAGTCGGTACGGCTTGACCTGCGGTACGTGGAGAACTGGTCGCTCATGATGGACCTGCTCATCCTGTGGAAGACCCTCGCCGCCGTGCTGTCCGGGGACGGTGCGTACTGACTTGCCGGCGCTCGCGGGGTGTTCGGGCCTTGACGCGCGGCACAAGCACCCGGCCCTATCGGTTTGGGGGACAATGGCGGCGTGCCGAATCAAGATGATGATCATGCGCTCGCCGCGGAGCTGGCCAGCACCGCGGGGAGGCTGCTGCTCGAACTGCGCGCCGAGCTGGGTTTCGCGGACACCAATGCGCTGAAGGACGCCGGCGACCTGAGGTCGCACGAGTTCCTGATGACCGCGCTGGCGCGGGCGAGGCCGGGGGACGCGGTGCTCAGCGAGGAGGGCGGTGATGATCTCAAGAGGCTGGACGCAGACCGGGTGTGGATCATCGACCCGCTCGACGGGACCAGGGAGTACGGCGAGGAGGGCCGCACCGACTGGGCCGTCCACGTGGCCCTGTGGGAACGCTCGTCTGCCCGTCCCGGGCGGCTGAGCGCGGGCGCCGTCGCGCTCCCCGCCCAGGATGTGACCCTCGCCACCACTTCGGATGGGGCCGGCTTCGGCTATACGCCGGTCAAGGACCCCGAGGTGATCCGGGTGGCGGTGAGCCGGAGCAGGCCGCCGGAGTTCGTGCGGTCGCTCGCCGAGCGGCTCGGGAACGTGGAGCTGGTGCCGATCGGCTCGGCCGGGGCGAAGTTCTCGGCGGTGCTGCTCGGCCGGGTCGACGCCTATGTGCATGCGGGCGGGCAGTACGAGTGGGACAACGCCGCCCCGGCCGTGGTGGCCTGGGCGGCGGGTGCCCATGTTTCACGGATCGACGGCACCGAGCCGGTCTACAACCAAAAGGACCCCGAACTGCCGGATATCCTGGTCTGCCACCCCACACTGGCGCCAATGCTGCTCGCCGGTATCCGGGACGTGAGCACCGAAACCGCCCCGGAAGGCTGAGAGAGAAAGATCATGCAGCGCTGCGATTATCAGTTGTCCCAGCTCGATGTCCTCGAGGCCGAGTCGATCCACATCATGCGTGAGGTGGCGGCCGAGTTCGAGCGTCCGGTCCTGCTCTTCTCCGGTGGCAAGGACAGCATCGTCATGCTGCGGCTGGCGGAGAAGGCGTTCTGGCCGGCGCCGATCCCGTTCCCCGTGATGCACGTGGACACCGGCCACAACTTCCCCGAGGTGATCACCTACCGGGACCGGCGGGTCGCCGAACTCGGGTTGCGCCTGGTGGTGGCGTCGGTGCAGGAGTCGATCGACACGGGCCGGGTGGCGGAGGAGACCGGGCGGCGGGCCAGCCGCAACCGGTTGCAGACCACGTCGCTGCTCGACGCGCTCGAAGCGCATGAGTTCACTGCGGCGTTCGGCGGTGCGCGCCGCGATGAGGAGAAGGCCCGGTCGAAGGAGCGGGTGGTCTCCTTCCGTGACGATTTCGGCCAGTGGGATCCCAAGAACCAGCGGCCGGAGCTCTGGAACCTGTACAACACCAAGATCCACCGGGGTGAGCACGTCCGGGTGTTCCCGCTGTCGAACTGGACGGAACTCGACATCTGGGAGTACGTCCGGCGGGAGCGGGTGGAGCTCCCGTCGATCTACTTCGCGCATAACCGGCTGGTCTTCGAGCGGGACGGGATGCTGCTGGCCGACAGCGAGTTCGCGCGCCGTGATGAGAACGAGCCGGTCTTCGAGGCGCTGGTGCGGTACCGGACGGTGGGCGACCTGACGATCACCGGGGCGGTGAAGTCGACGGCGGCGACCCTGGATGAGGTCATCGAGGAGATCGCTGCGACCCGGGTGACCGAACGCGGGCAGACCCGCGCGGACGACCGGGCCAGCGAGGCCGCCATGGAGGACCGTAAGAAGGAGGGGTACTTCTGATGGGCAGGGACATTCTGCGGTTCGCCACGGCCGGCTCGGTCGACGATGGTAAGTCCACGCTCATCGGCCGGCTCCTGTACGACTCGAAGTCGATCTTCGAGGATCAGCTGGAGGCGGTGGAGCGCACCAGCCAGGACCGGGGTGAGGAGTACACCAACCTGGCGCTTCTGACCGACGGGCTGCGGGCCGAGCGGGAGCAGGGCATCACCATCGATGTGGCCTACCGTTACTTCGCGACGCCCAAGCGCAAGTTCATCATCGCCGACACGCCCGGCCACATCCAGTACACCAGGAACATGGTCACCGGCGCCTCCACCGCGGACCTGGCGATCATCCTGGTGGACGCCCGCAAGGGCATCCTGGAGCAGTCCAGGCGGCACGCGTTCCTGACCACCCTGCTGCGGGTGCCGCACCTCGTCGTGGCGGTCAACAAGATGGACCTCGTCGACTACGACCAGAAGGTCTTCGACGCCATCCACGAGGAGTTCACCGCGTTCGCGTCCAAGCTGCAGATCGCGGACCTGACGTTCATCCCGATCTCGGCGCTCAACGGCGACAACGTGGTCGACCGGTCGGTGAACATGCCGTGGTACGAGGGTTCGTCGCTGCTGCATCACCTGGAGAACGTGCACATCGCCAGCGACCGGAACCTGATCGACGTGCGGTTCCCCGTGCAGTACGTCATCCGCCCGCACAAGTCCACCGACCCGGAGCTGCACGACTACCGCGGCTATGCCGGGCAGGTCGCCGGCGGTGTCCTCAAGCCCGGTGACGAGGTCGTGCACCTGCCGTCCGGGCTGACCACGACGATCACCCACATCGAGACCGCCGACGGCCCCATCGCCGAGGCGTACCCGCCGATGTCGGTGACGCTGCGGCTGGCCGACGAGATCGACATCTCCCGCGGCGACATGATCGCCCGGCCCAACAACCAGCCGGAGGTCGCCCAGGACCTGCAGGCCATGATCTGCTGGATGTCCGACGACCGGCAGCTGTCCGCGCGTACCAAGTACGTCATCAAGCACACCACCCGCACCGCCCGGGCCATGGTCAAGGACCTGCACTACCGCCTGGACGTCAACACCCTCCACCGCGATGAGTCCGCCCAGACGCTGAAGCTCAACGAGATCGGCCGGGTGAGCCTGCGCGTCACCCGCCCGCTGTTCGTCGACGACTACAGCCGCAACCGGCTCACCGGCGGATTCATTCTCATCGACGAGGCCACCAACGGCACCGTCGGCGCAGGGATGATCATCGACGCGAAGTAGGAGCCCATGCGATCCCCCCGATTGCGTACACCGGCGGCCGTCGCGCTGGCGGCTGCCCTTGCGCTGTCGGGGTGCGGCGGGCAGGGCCGGCGGATCCCGCAGCTCACCTCGACGGTGCGGCCGGGCATCGCGCCGACCCTGCCCGCGCAGGGCGCGTACTTCGGTGCCCAGGTCAGTGCGCGGACAGGTCTGACGATGTTCGAGAAGGGCCTCGGCAGGCGCCTCGACCTGGTTCCGGTCTACCGGGGCTGGGCACAGTCCTTCGACGGCGTGCTGCCCGCCGGTGACCGCTACCCGTTGCTGACCTGGGGCGGCACGGACACCGTGCAGATCGCGCAGGGCCGGCAGGACGCTCTGATCCGGCAGCGGGCCCGCACCATCAAGGCCACCGGCAGGCCGGTGTTCCTGCGCTGGCTGCCGGAGATGGACAGCACGGCGCTGCGCGGCCAGGTGCACAGCCCAGCCGCCTACATCGCCGCGTGGGACCACATCCGGGAGATCTTCCGGGAGGTGGGCGCCGAGAACGTGGCCTGGGTGTGGTGCGCCGGAGCCGGGGGAGCGGCCGCCTACTATCCGGGGGACGGCCAGGTCGACTGGATCGGGGTGGACGAGCCGGCCAAGACCGGTTACACCGACCTCCGCGACCTCATCACTCCGTTCACGACGTGGGCCAAGAACCATCCCAAACCGATAATGGTCGGTGAATTCGGGGTGCCGGCGTCCTACGGGGCGCGGCGGGTGGAGTGGCTGCGCAACGCGGCCAAGACCCTGCAGAACCCGCAGATCAAGGCGGTCGTGTACTCCGACGACGGCCGGAGCTCGGTGGACGGCGACCCCGCCGCGCTGTCGGCACTGCGCGAACTGGCCACCGCGCCGTACTTCAATCCGCGCGGTCTGCCGGTCAGCAGCGGCTGAGTGACTTATTCTCATATTTTGTGAAAGCACTGGTGCTCGCAGGAGGGTCTGGGTCCCGGCTAAGGCCGATCACCTACACCTCGGCCAAACAGATCGTTCCGGTGGCCAACAAGCCGGTGCTCTTCTACGGGCTTGAGGCCATCGCCGAGGCGGGTGTACGGCAGGTCGGGATCGTCGTCGGGGACACCGCCGCCGAGATCGAGGAGGCCGTCGGGGACGGGGCCGCCTTCGGGCTCGAGGTGACGTATCTGCGGCAGGACCAGCCGCGCGGCCTGGCGCACGCCGTCCTGATCGCCAGGGAGTACCTGGCCGAGGACGACTTCATCATGTACCTGGGGGACAACTTCATCGTCGGCGGGATCAACGATCTGGCCGATCAGTTCCGGGCCGGGCGGGTCAGTGCCGGGGACCGGCCGGCCGCGCAGATCATGCTGACCCGGGTGCCCGATCCGCGGGCGTTCGGCGTCGCGGAGCTCGACGGCGCGGGCCGGGTGGTCGGCCTCGAGGAGAAGCCGCCGCAGCCCAAGAGCGACCTGGCCCTGGTCGGGGTCTATCTGTTCGGCCCGGAGATCCACGATGCGGTCGCCGCCCTCAAGCCGTCCTGGCGCGGTGAACTGGAGATCACCGATGCGATCCAGTGGCTGATCGACGCGGGCCAGTGGGTGGAGTCCACGGTGATCTCCGGCTATTGGAAGGACACCGGGAACGTCACCGACATGCTGGAGGTGAACCGGCTCGTACTCGAGGGCATCGAGCCGCGCACCGCCGGGCTCGTCACCGACAGCGAGCTCATCGGCCGTGTCGTGATCGAGGAGGGGGCGAGCGTCGAACGGTCCCGCATCGTCGGCCCGGTGATCATCGGCGCGGGCTGCCGGGTCCGCGACTCCTACATCGGCCCGTTCACCTCCGTCGACCGGGACTGCTCCATCGCCGACAGTGAGATCGAGTACTCCATCGTGCTGCGCGGCGCGTCCATCGACGGGGTCCGCCGGATCGAGTGCTCGCTGATCGGCAGGGAGGCCGAGGTCACCCCGGCCCCCCGGGTGCCCAAGGCACACCGCCTCGTACTGGGAGACCACAGCAAAGTGCAGATCAGCTCTTGACATCCTCCCCGGTGTGAACGCCGGGGATTCCAACAGCCACCACCGAACCGCTAAGCGGAAAGGAGTACCCGTTGAGGTTCGCGGTTCACGGGCCTGCCCAACGGCAAGCCTCCCCGCGCGATCACGGCATGCCCTGCCGCGATGTTGATGGCCGCGTTCACATCGGCGTTGCCGGTGTATCCGCAGGCCACGCACAGGAACACCGCTTGGCTCTCGCGGTTGTCCTTTGCGACATGCCCGCACGCCGAGCAACGCTGCGAGGTGTACGCGGGATTGACCTTCACGACCCGGCCCGGCGCCTTCTGCTCCAAGCGGGTGACGAGCAGACCCCAGCCGTTGGCGAGGATGCCCCTGTTAAGACCCGCCTTGGCCCGGACGTTCTTGCCCGGCGCTTCGATGGTGCCCTTGGCCGACCGGGTCATGTTGCCGATCTTGAGGTCCTCAACGGCGATGACGTCGAACTGGCGGGCCAGCGTCGTGGAGGTCTTCTCCACGAAGTCCTTGCGCCGGTCGGTCTCGCGGGCTTTCACCTTCGCGATCAGCGTCTTGACCCTCTTGCGGCGGTTGGATCCGCGCTTGGCCTTGGCGAGCTTCCGCTGAAGCTTCAGCAGCCGCTTCCGCTCTCCAGTGGACAGGCCGGGGACGTTCAGCAGCTCGCCCGTGGACAGTGCCGCCGACACGGCCACGCCCCGATCCACGCCGACGACCTCACCGGTATCGGGCGCGGGAATCGGCTCCGGGATCGCGGCGAACGCCACATGCCAGCGTCCTGCCGTGTCGCGGGCGACCCGGTAGGACTTCACGCCCTCCGGTATGGCACGGGACCAGCGGAAGGGCACCCAGCCGACCTTCGGCACCCGCACCTGGCCAACGTTGCGCGAGACACGGCGGACGTCACCGGCCTTGACCGCGACGATCCGGAACCCTTCGTCACGCCCCGCCTTCCGCCACGTGGGCCGCTTGTGGGTCCTGGCGAAGAAACCCGCCATGGCTTGGGCGTGGTCTTTGAGCGCCTGCTGCTGGACGATCACGGACCCGGCCGCGAGCCATGGGAACGCCTCACGGGCCTCGGTCAACTGCCGGCACTGCGCCACGAACCCCGGCGCGGCCTTCCTGCCCGGCTTCCAATGCATGCCTTGCTCAACCGCCAGGTTCCACACGAACCGGGCCTGCGCACACATCTCCGCCAGCGCCGCCTCCTGGGCAGGCGACGGCTGGAGACGGTACCGGGACATGCGAACACTCTATCGAAAACCACCGACGAAACCGGAGCAATCGTGCAGGTCAGTGCCG
>JAOPYM010000547.1 GCA_025964615.1 Actinomycetes bacterium | reverse complement strand
TGCGGGTCGAGGACGACGGCATCGGTATCCCGTCCGGTGGCCGGCGCAGCGGGCTGCGGAACATGGCCGACCGGGCCGAAGCGCTCGGCGGATCGTTCAGCACCCGTGGCGGCGCCGAAGGCGGGACTGTGCTGATATGGCGCGTCCCGGTGGACGCATAGACCTTCAGCTCAGGCCGGGCCTTCGCACACGATGACCCGGCAGGAAACACCGGACAGTACGGCCGGGACGACGGTCCCGCCGAACGAGTCACCGTGCCCGGAACCCTCCCTGGCCCCGATGACGAGCAGGTCGGCAGAGCGGGCGGCACTGAGGAGGGCCGCGACCGGTTCGCCATAGACGACGCGCAGCCGAGTGGTGAGGTGCTGGGCCGTCGGCAGGGCATTCGCCACCAAGGCCCGCAGGCGCAGCCACTCGGTGGCCGTTCCCATGAACGCCCAGGGGCCGTTCGGGGGGACGACGCGTATGACGTCGAGCCTGGCGTGCCGGAGCTGGGCCTCCGCTGCCGCCTTCTGGAGCGCGGCCTTCGAGTTCGGTGAGCCGTCGACGCCGACGACCACGCAACGCCGCGAGGGAACGATCTGCATGAGTGACCTCCTTGTTCACCCTCATCCTGGCCGGGCGAACGGCGGCGGGCGCAGTGCCGACCGGCCCTGATGACAGGGACCTTCGCCCATTCACTACGGCGATTTCCGGGACTGGCCGGTGATCGATGCCTGGCCGGTCGGGGGATGATGGTCGTATGCGGGCGTGGGCTGTCGAACGTCCCGGGCCGGTGGCGGGCGAGCCGGTCCGGCTGGTCGAGCGTGACGTGCCCGTCCCCGGCCCTGGCGAGCTGCTGGTGCGGGTCAAGGTGTGCGGTGTGTGCCGGACGGATCTCCATGTGGCCGAGGGGGACCTTCCCGTCCATCTGCCGGGGGTGACTCCCGGGCATGAGATTGTCGCCGAGGTGGTCGCCGCCGGGCCGGGCTGCCGCCGTGACCGGGGCGCCCGGGTCGGGGTGGCCTGGCTACGCCACACCTGCGGCCTGTGCCGGTACTGCCGGCGTGGCGCGGAGAACCTCTGCCCCGAATCGGTCTATACGGGCTGGGACGCGCACGGCGGGTACGCCGAGTACGCGATCGCCCCCGACGCCTACGCCTATGACCTGCCGCCGGGCCGGGATGACATCGAGGTCGCGCCGTTGCTGTGCGCCGGGATCATCGGCTACCGGGCACTGCGCCGGGCCGCGCTGCCACCCGGCGGACGGCTGGGGATCTGGGGGTTCGGCGGCTCTGCCCACCTGGCCGCGCAGATCGCGATGGCCGGGGGCGCGACCGTCCACGTCTTCACCCGCGCTCCCGCGGCCCGAGCACTCGCCCTGGAGCTCGGCGCGGCCTCGGCGGGCGACTCCTTCGACCCCACCCCGGAACCCCTCGACTCGGCGATCATCTTCGCACCGGCGGGAGAACTCGTACCCGCCGCACTCGAATGCCTCGACCGGGGCGGCACACTGGCCATCGCCGGCATCCACCTGTCGGACGTTCCCCCGCTCGGCTATCAGCGGCACCTGTTCCAGGAGCGGCAGCTTCGGTCCGTGACGTCCAATACCAGGGCCGACGGCGAGGAGTTCCTGCGGCTGGCCGCGCGCCTGCCGCTGTCGGTCACCACCACGCCGTACGACTTCGCCGACGCCGATCGGGCTCTTGCCGACCTGGCCGCCGACAGGGTCAACGGCGCGGCCGTACTGACTCTGTGAAGCGCACGGCGCGGCGGTGCACGCGGTGGCCTGCCCGCCTGGTGCGGGCACCTGGGTCCGGACGGTCAGTGCGTCGACACGGCGACACCGATCCTCGGGGTGAGAAGCAAGGCCAGCAACGCCCCGAGGGCGATGCTGGCGATCACCAGTGCCCGCCGGACACCCCCGCCGGACAACTTCCATCGCCGAGCCGTCACCCAGTCCCGCCAGGCGTGGTGGTAGGTCTCCATGAGGTGCCCGAGCACGTGGATGCTCATGGCGGCCAGCCAGACGATGAAACCGGCCTTGTGCAGGAGCAGCAGCGTCCGGTGCCACTGCGGCCCGGCGTACAGGAGCGCCACCCCGGAGGCGAGTACCTCGGCGGTCAGCACGACGACGAAGGGGCCGAGCACACGTAGCACGACCGGCGGAGGGCCCTTGAGCCGGTAGGCCGGGATCCGCCGGTAGTAGGCGGCCATCCGGTATCCGGTAGTCGCCATCTTCAAAACCGCCGGGGGCAGCAGCAGGGCACCGATCGCCACATGTTCGCTGAGCAGCGGACGGATGCGCAGGATCGTGACCCCTTCACCAGCGAGCAGTACGAACAGCACCAGGCCGAGCGCGGCGGTGAGCCGGGAATTGGCCTCGACTCCGTCCACTCCACGCAGCCGCCTGGCCCCGCTCGCTTCGGTCTGGTCAACGGGGTACTGCGGAGGGTTCATCGCTGGACACCTTCGAACGTACGATCTGGAACGTGGCTCATTTTTCGTCTCGTTGAAGGCGGAGGGCGAGGGCGGGGCAGTCGGTGACGGCACGGCGGGCGAGGGCTTGCAGGCTACTGGGGATGGGGTCGGGGTTGATGATGGGGTAGCCCCATTCGTCGAGGTCGATGAGCTCGGGCAGGAGCTCGGCGCAGATACCGTAGCCGGTGCAGGCGATGGGGTTGACCTTGAGGCGGATGTTCATGAGGCCACCCGGCTGGTTTCGCGGGTCGTCCACGGGGTGGGGACGAGCCGCCGAGCGGCCGCCGCGAGGCAGGGCCCACGGCGGTCGTGGCGGTTGAGGTGGGTGGTGAAGACACTCAGCGCGCTGCGGGCGAGCCGGATGGCGCCGTCGGGGTGGCGGCAGGCGCCACGGCCGGCCACGGCGGCGAGCCGTTCTTGCAGTCGTTGCCGGATCCGCCCGGTGGAGTGCTGGTGGGTGAGGGCGGCGAAGTCCGCGGCGATGGCCGGTAGCCCGAACATGCAGGGCCCGCACTGGCCGGCGTTCTGGTCGGCCATCCATTGCAGGACCGCGGCGGTCTCAGCGATCCCGCAAGCGTCTGCGGGCAGGGCGAACAGGATGCCCGGTCCGAGTGCGGCGCCTTGGGCGGTGAGCCTGGCCTGGGTGGCGGGGGTGGCCAGGGCGCTGGGTGGCAGCCAGCCACCGCCGTACCCGCCGGCGAGCACGGCCTGGATGTCCTCGATGGGATTGCCGGCGGCGAGCACCTCGCTGAGCGGGGTGCCGAGCGCGAACTCGTAGACACCCGGTTCGGCGACGCAGCCGCTGACGGTGAACAAGGCCGTACCGGGCGCCTCGGGTGCCCCTGCGGTACGGAACCAGTCGGCGCCGTAGCGGGCGATGAGGGCGACATGTGCGAGGGTCTCCACGTTGTCGACCAGGGTCGGGCGGCCTTTCACGCCCTTCTCGAAGGGGCGCGGCGGCGTGGCGGTGGGAAGCGCGGGCCCTCCGTTCAGCCACTGGACCAGTGCGGTCTCTTCACTGGCCACGTAGTGACCGGGCATGTGGTGGACCTGAATTCCGATCTCCGCCAGCCCTGCCGCGCTGCGCTCGGCGACCGCTTGGCGCAGAGCCCGGAAGGTCGCCTCGTCGTGGACGCATACGTTGATCTCGTCCGCGCCGACGGCCGCTGCGGCGAGTTCGGCGCCGTCCAGCACCAGGTGGGGGGCGATCTTGAGCAGGGTACGGTCCTTGGCGCTGGTCGGTTCGCCCTCTCCGCCGTTGGCGACCACGATCGCCTTCTTGCGGTGTGCGGCGACCGTGCGCATCTTCCGGGCGGTGGGGAAGGCCGCGCCGCCCCGGCCGGTGAGCCCGGAGGCGTCCAGTGTGTCGAGGAACGCGGCGGACCCCGGCCGGGGCCGTGACCCCCAGAAGTGGAGATGCTCGTCGAGGTCGGCGGGACGCCCGGTGGCCTGGTAGCCGGCGAGCAGCCGGTAGGGGGCGCTCATTTGGCACCTACCGAGGTGCTGTTGCCGAGGAGCTTGGCGGGCGTACCGGCCCTGCGGGCCCAGCCTGGGGCGAGCGGGCCGGTGAGCGCCCAGCCGAGGACCAGCAGGACCGTTACCAGGCTGAACCCGGCGACGACCTGGCGGGTCTTGACCTGTTGCGGTGGACCGGTGGCGAGCCGCCAGCCGATCGCCAGCAGGCCGGCGGCCGCCGCGATGCCGGTCAGCAGCATGCCCAGTGTGGTCCGGGCGTCGGTACCTGTGCCCAGGGCGTGCAGCAGGGCGGCCGCCCAGCAGCCGTACGCGGCCCAGTGCAGGATCCGCCAGATCCGCGGGCCGATCCGTTCGCGCAGCAGGCTGGTCACGATGAGTGCGGCCAGAAGGTCGAAGGCGACGGCGCCGAAACCCACCCACAGCGGCCGGTATGCCGAGCCGAGCGGCAGCACGGCGTCGGTCACGCCGATGCCCGCGAACGGGTCGACGACCGAGGTCAGCACATGCACGCCGAGGAAGACCAACGCGACCAGGGACAGGTTGCGGTGCAGCCCGGTCAGCACGAAGCGGGGCACCCGCTGCCCGCCGACCCGTACCGCCGACAGCGCGCCGAGCGCGAACACCGCGGTGAGGAGCAGGAGGGACACCTCGCCGGTGGCGCGGGTGGCGTACCAGAGCGGGTTCACACCGTGGTCCGATCCGCGGTGCGCACGTCGTCCGTACCCGCCGCCGGCCAGCCGGGCAGGGTCCGCACGGTTCCGTCGGCGCCGACCAGCCGGGCCGGCAGCCCGGCATCGATCAGCCGGCCGGGCGCGTCCTGCCCCCAGACCAGGGCGGCGGTCGCAGCCGCGTTGGCGTCCACACAGCTGGCCGCGGCGACACTCACGGTGCGCCAGCACGTCATCGCCGGGGCGCCGGTGAACGGGTCGATGATGTGATGCAACCGGCGGCCGCCCCGCCACCACTGCCGCAACGTGGTCGAGGACGTCGCCAGCCCCCCCGACCCGATCGCGACCGTCTGCCCGGGCGCATCGGGTCCTGCCCGGTGGTCCTCGGCGACACGCACCGGCCAGTCCCCCCGAGGCGGGGGCCCGTCCACAGCCAGATCCCCGCCCAGATTCACCAGCACTCCGCACCCAGTGGCCTCTGCGATGAGGCGGGCCGTCCGGTCCGCGGCGAACGCCTTGGCCGTAGCGCCCAGATCGAGCCGTACCCCGCCGGGGACCCGCAGGGTCCCCTGGACCGGATTCAGCTCGATCACCCGCCAACCGGCCGCCTGACGCCACCGCACATGCATCTCAGGCCCGCACCGGTCCACCTGGGCCAGATCCCGGTCATAGCCCGCCGCGATCACAGCACCACCCACCGTGGGGTCGACCGCACCCCCGGTGGCCTCGGCCACCCGCAACGCCGCACCCATGATCTCAGTCAGGACGGCGCTGATCTGGACCGTCCGGCCGCCCGCCCCATTGATCCGCGACAACTCCGAATCGACCTGGAACCGGGAGCAGGCCCCCCCTACCTCAACCAGCTCCCGGTCCAGGAGTTGCCTTGCCACAGCCAGGCAGGACGCATCGGTGACCAGGAGGCAGGCTGTGGTACCCCACACCTCGAAGACCGCCGAACCGCCCATCACGAACCACCCGACGTCGTCTTGGCAGGCAACGGCGCCGGAACCACAGGCCGCACCGGCGGCTGCAACACAGGAGCCGGCCGTGCGGTGGCAGGGTGATGCCGCTTGGCGCGCCGCTTGGAGGCGGCCGGTGACGGTGACGGTGACGGCGTCACCACCGGCGGCGGTGCCACCGCGGACGCCGGCCCGTTGTCGCCTGCGGTCTGCGGCGTGGAGGCCTGCGCGGTATGCCCTGGCGCGGTCCAGGCGAACGCGACTCCCAGGGCTGCACTGAGCGCCAGCCCTCCGGCGACCGTGCGACGAGTCCACGCGCCGATCGCATAGAGCCCGAGGTCCCGCTGGCGCCGTCGCTCTCGAATCCGCATCATGTGCATCGCCGCTCCCCCCTACGTTGGCTGTTGCTCCAGTCTCGGGGGCCTGCTGTGAAGAGGGACTGCGGGAATCCTTCAGATCCTGTTCAGATCACGCGGTACGGCAGATCCGAACAGAGTCTGAACAAGTTCTTGGGACCCGGGTCCGGCAGGTTGCATGCAAGCTGGCCAGTAAAGGGGATGCGGGCTCGGAGCTTCTGCTGCCGAGGCGTCGATGAGCCTTCGCTGAGCAAGGGGAGAACAGGATGAACCGACGCGATCGCAGACGTTCCGCGAGAGACGCCGGTCTACGCCGGGTCGGCAAGCTCACCAAGGTGACGGTCGCCGCCGCCCTGGCCGGCACCGGGCTGCTGGCGGCGGGCTTCGGCCACGCCCTCCACGTTCCGAACCTGAGCGTCGGAACCGGGGGTGAGCAGAGCGGCCCGTCCCCGGCCGGCGGAGGCTCTTCGCTGCAGGGGCCAGGTCAGCCGCCCAGCCAGCCGCAGGGACCGCCGGTCAGCGTGTCCGGCGGGTCGTGATCACCGGTGAATCGCCCCATCTGTGATCTGGCATCACCTACCGGGACGCTGCGGTGATCCTCGCCGCCGCGGCGACGCCGAGCCCGCTCTGGTACTTCACCCGGGCGACCGGGGTGATCGCGCTGGTGCTGCTGACCGCCGGGATGGTGCTGGGCGTGGTCGGCTCACTACGGTTCAGCCGGCCGCGCTGGCCGCAGTTCCTCAATGCCGCGCTGCACCGGAACGTCTCGCTGCTCGTGCTGGTGTTCGTGGCCCTGCACGTGGTGACCACGGTGCTGGACTCCTACACGCGGATCGGCTGGCCGGCCGCGGTGGTGCCGTTCGTCTCCAGTTACCGCCCCCTGTGGCTGGGCTTGGGCACGGTGGCCTTCGACCTGCTCGTGGCGTTGGTGGTGACGAGCCTGCTGCGCGCGCGGCTGGGCCTGCGGGCATGGCGGATCGTGCACTGGGCCGCCTACGCCTGCTGGCCCATCGCCGTACTGCACGGTCTCGGCACCGGGACCGACGCGGCGCAGCCCGTGATCACAACGGTGACGGCGGTATGCCTCGCAGCGGTCATCGCAGCCGTCGCCTGGCGGCTGATCTCAAGCAGGCCGTCTCCTGCGCTGGTAAGCGCCGGCGGCGTCGCGACGGTCATCGTCGCGGCCGGGATAGTGGCCCTGTTCGCCGTAGGTCCGATGCAACCCGGCTGGGCCAAGCGGTCCGGTACCCCGGCCGCACTGATCGCCCACCAGGGGCCAGGGGGGTCCCCTGCCGCGTCACTCGGCGGAACCGCCCTGCCCTCCGTTCCCTTCAGTACGCCTCTGTCGGGCACTGTGACGCAGGGGAGCACATCGTCGGGAGAAGTCACCGTCACAGTCGACGCGACGGGCGGCAACGGCGTCGCCCTGCACTTGGTCATCTCCGGTCCTCCGGCCGGTGGCGGCGGTGTGCAGATGACGTCGAGCAAGGTCCGCCTTGGCCCCGCTGGCGCGACCGGCGGCTACACCGGGCAGGTCACCGCCCTGGCCGGCGACCAGATCCATGCCGCCGTGACCGGCGGTTCGGGCCCTCCGCTCACCCTGAGCATCACACTCGCCATCAACGGGGCCACCGTGAGCGGCACGCTGAGCGCCACGACGTCCGCAACCCCATGAACCTCCGGCGGCACGCCTGCCAGCGAATTGTTCATTTCCATCGCAAACCGCATACCGTCGGCCTGTGACCTCACCAGTTCAGATCCTCGTGGTGGAGGACGATCCCGGGATCGCTGACTCCCTGGTCCGAGGCCTGATCAGGGCCGGGTACACCGCGTCGTCGGTCGCTTCGGCGGCGGCTGCGCTCGCCGCCGATCCAGCGGACGTGGTGCTGCTGGACCTGGGCCTCCCCGACCGGGACGGTACCGAGTTGTGCGCCATCCTGCGCGCGCGCAGCGACGTCGCGATCCTGGTGATCACCGCGCGCGGTGAAGAACCCGACCGGGTGGCCGCCCTCGACGCCGGAGCCGATGATTACCTGGTCAAACCCTTCGGGTTCGCCGAGCTCCTGGCCCGTATCCGGGCCGTGCTGCGCCGAGCAGGGCACACCGACAGTCAGTTGCTGCGCCACGGTGACCTCATCGTCGACTCCAGAGGCCACCGGGTCACCCTGGCCGGCGCCGAGATCGCCCTGACCCCCACCGAGTTCGACATACTCGAGTGCCTCGCGTCTGATCCGGGGCGGGTGGTCAGCCGTCAGGAGATCCTCGAACGGGTCTGGGATACCCACTGGTACGGCCCGAGCCGGGTCCTGGACGTCCACATCGCCGCACTACGCCGCAAGCTCGGTGACGCCACTGTGGTCCAGACCGTCTACGCCCGGGGTTTCCGGCTCGGTGACCCGCCATGACCAGGCGCATCCTGGCCGCGATGCTGACGCTGACCGCGGTCCTGCTGCTGGGTGCCATCATTCCGCTGGGTCTGGACGTGGACAGGCAACATGACAGGGACTTCCGCGAAAACGCCGTCAACACCGCCGGCGTCGCCGCCTCATCGGCCGAAGAGCAACTGGTCGACAACGAACCCGGGACCGGTCTCGTCCGTACCATCGCGCGGCTGCGCGGCCCAGGGGAGACTGTCATCGTCGTGGACACTTCCGGCCATACCGTGGCCGCAGCGGGTCCGGGCCTGAGCGAAACGGCCCCGTTGATCGCCACCGCCCTCGCCGGAGGGACGACCACCGACGAGGACGCCGAGCGGCTGGTGGCCGCCGTCCCGGTGCACGGCCACACGGGGGTCGCCGGTGCCGTGCTGTTCGCCCGCCCGCTCCAGGCACTCCAGCAGCGCACCCATCGGGAATGGATCCGGCTCGCCGTGGTCGCCGCCCTGGCGGTGGCGGCGGCGCTGCTGCTCGCCATCGGACTGGCCCGCTGGGTCGGACGGCCGCTGCGCACCCTGGAACAGGCGGCCGAGGCACTCGGCGGAGGGGACCTCGGTGCCAGGGCCGCCGCCGAAACCGGCCCGGGGGAGGTACGGCAGCTGGCCCGGCGCTTCAACGTCATGGCTGCCCGGCTCGAGACACTTCTCTACGACCACCGAATCGTGCTGGCCGACGTCGCGCATCAGCTCCGGACCCCGCTCGCCGCGCTACGGCTACGGCTGGAACTGCTCACCGACGAAGCCGCTCCTGAGACTGCCACCGACCTGGAGAACGCACTCGGCGAACTCGCCAGGCTCTCCCGGCTGGTCGACGGGCTCCTGGCCATCGCACGTGCGGAGAACACCACCAATCCGCCCGTACCCGTGATCGTCGGCGACATACTCACCGAACGAGCCGACGCCTGGCGGCCCGTCGCCGCTGAACGCGAGGTGGACCTCCAGGTGAAGGTCCCCGAAGGGCTGGTCGCACTGACCGGCACGGGGCATCTGGAACAGGTGCTCGACAACCTCATCGACAACGCTCTCTCCGCCGAAGGCGACAGTGTCCGGCTCACCGCGGCGCAGACCGCCGGTGATATCCAGATCACCGTCGCCGACAACGGCCCCGGGATGGCCGAAGTCGACAGAGAAAGGGCCTTCCTCCGCTTCGAGACCGGCCGTAGCAGCGGCACCGGGCTCGGTCTGGCCATCGTTCACCGGCTCGTCACAGCGAACAGTGGCCGGCTGGCACTTCAGGAGACACCCGGCGGTGGTCTCACCGTCACCATCACCCTTCCTGCCGCACCCTGAGCCGCACTCCGCAACGGGACGGCCCACGGGACAGGACTTAGCGTTGGCGGCGGTAGTGGTCGCGCCAGATGAGCCGGTATATGCCGCTCCAGCGGGGGATGGAGCGGAGTCCGGGTATGAAGGGGATCGCGGCGAGCAGCACGGTGAGTGCCGCCATGGTGGCCCAGATCAGGGCGTCGGCGTTGGTGGAGGTTTTGTACGGGGGGACCTGGTACCAGAAGGTGTAGAGCCAGAGCCAGGCTTGTCCGGGGTAGTTCCCGGTTTCGTTCATCATGCCCCACTGGTTCCCGGTGAGGTGCTGGGCCGTGGCTTGGTCGGCGAGGTAGGTGCCGTCGGCGAGGAAGAGTAGCGGCCGGGTGTAGTCGGAGGAGTAGAAGCCGCCTTCGGTGAGCAGGGTGCCGTCCAGTCCGCCGCCGCGTGCCAGGTCGAGGAGGCGGGCTGTGAGGACCGGGGTGGTTCCGTAGTCGCCGGGAGCGACCTTCGCCGAGTCGCCTGCGGGGGCCTTGGACAGGGCGTCGGCGTAGCTTGCGGCCTGCTTGTGCCGCTGGTCGGGGGCGGCCGCCCGGTAGGTGGCCAGTGCTGTGGCGAGCGCGGGGTCCTGCGGCGCGGCGGTGAGCGGGCCGATGACGAAGTCCTGGGCGGGGTCGATGGGTGACCGTACGCCGGCCCAGCGTTGCAGGGGCAGCGGCCCGAGTTTCTGGCCGGCGCCCGGAACGTGGTTGTAGGGGGCGCCGTATGCCGCGGATGTGCTGGTCCCGGCGAGTTCGGCGGCGCTGGTGGCGATGAAGTCGCCGGGGGCGGCCTTCGCCCAGGAGGCCAGCGTGATCGGTTTCTCGTCGGGGGAGGAGAACACCGCGGCGAGCACGACGGTGAGGGCGGCGACCGCGACGAGCGCGATCACGAACTCCTTGACCAGGTCGTACGGGCGGGTCTGGTGGGCCGTCTCGGTGGTGTTCATGACTTGTCCTCAGCGGCGTCGGTGTGGTCGACGGTGTGGGGGATCGGTGGCACCACGCCCCGCAGGCGGACCAGCAGGATGTGGCCGACCACCAGGACGCCCAGGACGAGGGGTAGCAGGATGACGTGCCAGAGCAGCATCTGGCCGAAGTTGAGGACGTTGAAGAACGCGCCGATGCCGACGGAGTTGAGGCCGTCCTTGGCCTGGGTTGAGATCCATTGTGAGTCGAAGTTCTGCTGGACGAGGTAGCCGGTGAATGCGGTGCCGATGGATGTGGCGAAGGCGACGACTCCGGTGATCCAGGTCATTGCGCGGCGGCCGCGCCAGGCGGCCATGAAGAACTTTCCCCATAGGTGGATGACCATGAAGAAGAAGAACAGTTCGACGCTCCACAGGTGGAGGCTGTTGACGAAGTGGCCGAGGGCGGAGGTGTGCCACCAGGCGGGGCCGGCGAGTGCGAGTACGGTGCCGGAGGTCAGCACGATGGCGAGGGCTGAGAGGGTGAGGACCCCGAACACGTAGATCCAGGAGGCGACGTAGGCGGGTTGCTCGTCGGGCAGGAGTTTGCCGGGGGGCAGGGCGCGTATGGCGGCCTCGCGGGTGCGGCCGGTCCAGCCGATGCTCATGATGGTCCCTTGCCTTTCGGGAAGGGCAGCAGCAGTGCCAGGACGAATACCACGATCATGGCCGCGATCACGACGAGGTTCGCGACCGACAGCTGGATCACTCCCCAGTGCAGGTAGTGCCCGGGGTGGTCGAGATTGATGGGCGAGGCGGGCAGTGCCGCAGGATCCATGGTCAACCTTCCGCCGGGAGCCGTCCCAACGGCTCGCGTGCCACCACGTTCCACCGGATCCGGGCTCGCCGGTAGATGACCTTGGGTGCTCTCCGATGGGACCTTCGGCCCTTTGTCGCACCTCCACCGGATCGGGCGCTGTTAATCGATCGCCGAGAGTGATCAAGACTTGGCCTGCCCCGGCATCGGCTGACAGACTCGGATGGTGCCGATGCCAGGTGGGGTGCTGCAGGGCGTGCTGCCCATTCGCCGGCCCCAGGTGGCGAGGGACGTGCTCGCCGGTGTCACCCTGGCTGCCCTGGCCGTCCCAGAGACAATGGGGTACGCGAAGATCGCGGGGATGCCGGCGGTGACCGGCCTGTACACCCTGCTCCTCCCGATGGCCGTGTTCGCCCTGCTGGGTTCCTCACGGCATCTCGTCGTCGGCGCCGACTCCGCGACCGCCGCCATCCTTGCCGCTGCGCTGACCGGTATGGCGGCGGCCGGGTCGGACAGATATGTGCGCCTTGCCGGGCTCGCCGCGCTTCTCACCGGCGGACTCCTGCTCCTGGCCCGGCTGGCGCGCCTCGGTTTCCTCGCCAACTTCCTGTCGCGTACGGTCCTGGTCGGGTTCCTCACCGGCGTCGGCTTCCAGGTGGCCGCAGGCCAGCTCCCCGACATGCTCGGGATCAGCGCCGCGGGTGGCGGCACGCCGCAAAGGCTCCTGCACATCGTGGGTGCCCTTCCGCATGCCCATGGGGCGACGATGGCCGTGTCGGCCTCGGTCATCGTGATCGTGCTGGCCACGCGCCGCCTCACCCGCACCATCCCCGGACCGTTGATCGCGGTGATCGCTGCGATCGCGGTGAGCCGGGCCGTCGACTTCGCCGGGCACGGCGTGGCAGTGCTCGGCACCGTACCCGGCGGACTGCCGCGTCCGGGCCCACCCGCACTGGGATGGCACGACACCACTGTCCTGCTGGGAACCGCCACAGCCATGCTCGTGGTCATCCTGGCCCAGAGCGCGGCGACATCACGCGCGTACGCAGTCAGATACGAGGAGACCTACAGCCAGGACACCGACCTGATCGGGTTGGGCGCGGCCAACATCGCCGCCGCGTTCTTCGGCACGTTCACCGTCAACGGCAGTCCCACCAAGACCCAGATGGTCGACGGCGCAGGTGGCCGCAGTCAACTGGCCCCTCTGACCACCAGCGCGGTGGTACTCGCCGTCCTGCTCCTGCTGACCGGACCTCTGAAGTACCTGCCGATCGCGGCCCTGGCCGCCGTGGTGTTCCTCATCGCCGTCGAGCTCATCGACATATCCGGGATGCGTCGGATCCTGTCGGTCCGCCGACCGGAGTTCGCCGTCGCCCTGCTCACCGCAGTGGCGGTCGTCGTGGTCGGCGTGGAGGGAGGCATCGCGGTCGCCGTCGCCGCCTCGATCGTCGACCACCTGCGGCACAGCTATCACCCGCGCAATACCGTGCTGGTCAAGTCGCCGGCCGGGCACTGGCGGTCAGCAGCGGTCCTGCCCGGCGCCCGAACCGAGGAGGGACTGGTGATCTACCGGTTCGGCACCAGTCTCTACTTTGCCAACGCCTCCCGGCTCTTCGACGACATCACCAGCCTGGCAGGGCAGGGCGCTGTGCTGCGCTGGGTCGTCCTGGACGGGGCGGCCATCGGCGACGTCGACTACACCGCGTCGGTCGTCCTGGCCCGAGTCCTCGCGCGGCTGAGCGAAGAGCACATCCGGGTCGTCTTCACCAATCTTCTGGAACCGGTAGGCGAACAACTCGATCACTACGGCATCGTCGCTGACGCCTACTACGACACTCCGGGTGAGGCGCTCGAAGCCTTCCACCGTTCCACGGGATAGATCCACCGTGCGCTTCCCCAATTGGCTGAGCCTGGCAGACCGGCACCGGGCCCGGGCAATGCTCGGACAGGCAAGCCCGGAACGGGGCCGGCCGGGCGAACCGGGCCGGCCCCGCCTCCGTCCTATGTGGCTGTCGGCGGCGCCCCGCCAGACGAGGGTCACGGGCCGGCAACCCCCAGCTGCCGGGTGAAGGCGGGCCAGACCTCGGGGTCATGGCCGGGCACCAGGCGAAGACCCCGCTCGTGAGCGATCGCCTTGAGCCGGCGGATGGCCTCGACGGTCTGCTCAGGCGGGCAGTCGATGAACCCGCCCACCGCGAGTTCCTCATCGATGTTGCGTTGCAGGTCCGCGGCGTCGAATGCGAGCACGAACCCGGGCACGCCGTACTCCTCCGCCGCGTGTTCTTCCAATGTGACCACGAAGCTCTGATGGCCGGGGGTGTGACCGTAGGTGGGGACGGCGAGAACGCCGGGCGCGAGCTCGGCATCGCCGTCGGCCAGTCGCCAGTCGATGACGGGATCGTCGAAGTCGATGCGGAACATGCCGTGCTCCTCGGGCCCGTCTCCAGGGCGCCCACCGGCCAGCCCGTAGTCCAGCTCGCGCCGCTGCAGGTGGACCGGCACCCGGTCGGCGAACCAGCGCAGCCCTCCGGCGTGGTCGTTGTGGAGGTGGCTGAGCGCGACAACGACGACGTCGGCCGGGTCGACGCCGACCAGCTCGAAGGCGACCTCCAGGGAGTCCCGGTCGTCAGGCAGCAGCTCGGCATGGATGTCGTGGTTGCGGCCGTGGAAGCGTTGGTAGAGCAGCGGGTCACGCACCAGCGGGACGTTGAAACCGGTGTCGAGCAGCATCCAGCCACCGTCGAGCTCGAGGAGCACGCCGGGCACGGGCTCCCGCAGGCGACGGGTGGGATCGCCACCGTGGATGGAGACAGTCTCGGGTAGGTCCTCCCACCCAAAAGTGAGCGGGACCACCCGCCGTACTCCGGCAGTCATAAGGACATCCTTTCGGTTCGTCGATCAGGAACGAGAAGATCCGGTCCGGGCGGCCGGGTCGCGGCCCGGCAGAACGCCGTTGTTGTCGGCCATCATCTGATGGACACATGGCCGCAGACGATGCGCCAGCCTTCGGGTCTACGGATCCAGGTCTGGGTCTGGCGGCCGGGACGGCCGTTCTCGTCGAATTCGGCACAGACGATCGCCATGTCCGTGCCGAACGTGGTGACGGTTTGCCGTGTCAACGGACCTCGGACGACTCCTCCGGGGAGATTCCGCCGATGCTGCGCGATCGCGTCGTAACCGTACAGCTCTTCACCGAGCCCGTACCGGACTGCCTGGGGTGCGGCCCAGAACCAGCGGTCGAGCGCGGCCACGTCATTGGCGATCAGCGCGTTGTCGTATGCATCAAAACAATC
>JAOPYM010000367.1 GCA_025964615.1 Actinomycetes bacterium | reverse complement strand
CCTAGGCGGGGGCTGTCTGACCGAACACATGACCGCATCCAACCTGGCGGACGGGGAGCCGTCAGGCTCCAGGCGTCGACTCATGGGTGCGGATGGCCATGTCAGCGATGGTAGGCATCCCCAGGTTGACCGTTGTCGAGCGCCGGGCGATGCGGCTGTCGAGCTGGGTGAGTTTCTCCTCTGCTCCGGCAAGCTGACCTGGAGGCCCTCGACCCCGCCGAGCCATCCTTCCCGCTCGCTCGGCGCGAGGACCTCGAACGACTTGTCGACCAGGCCGTGGCGGAGTTCGGCCGGCTCGACGTGCTGGTGAGTAACGCCGGCGTCAGCAAGATCGGGCCCGTATCCGACCTCGACGTCGACGGCTGGTCGGCGATGATCGATGTCAACCTCCGCGGGGTACTCCACGGCATCGCTGCTGCGCTGCCGGTATTCCGCCGACAGGGCCACGGCCACCTGGTGACCACGGTGTCGACGTCCGGCCTGAAGATCGTCCCTACGCAGGCGGTCTACGCCGCAACCAAGAACGCCGTTCGCACTCTCCTGGAAGGACTGCGCCAAGAGTCGACCGATGGCGTGCTGCGGACAACAGCGGTGTCGCCGGGCTTTGTCCGCACCGAACTCGCCGACTCGATCGACAACGCTCAAGTCCGCGAACAGATCCGCCACAACATGGACGAATTCGGCATCGCGCCAGAAGCCGTCGCCCGCGCCATCGCCTTCGCCATCGAACAGGCCCCACGACGTTGAAATCGGCGATATCACCATCCGCCCAACCGTCCAAGGCTAGCCGCCGCCACGTGGTTCACCGGGTCAGCGCCCGCGATCATGGACGCCTACCCCGTTGCATCAAGCGCAACGGAGTAGTGCCATTCGCGCCGAGAGCGGTCTGCCAGGGCCACGGGAAGGACCGCAAGCCTGCCCCCATGGCAGGTCCAGCCCGGAGTACGCCACGCGTCCTGCCAGCGCTGCGAAGGCACCAGCTACCTCTGACCAGAAGCCCTGCCGGGCGGCGCGGATGCCGGACGTGCTCGTGCACGACGGCCGGTACGCCGACCGGCTTTGCCCTACTATGTCGCCAGGAAATGATCACGAGTGGGGGAGCGGCCATGGCGGGTCCGGCGGGTACCGGTGCGGCATGGGCGGTGGCGTCTCAGGACGACAGGGACCGTGAGTCGGAGCAGGGCGGGGCGCACACCAGCGTCGTGACTTTCCTGGCCAGTGCTTTCCCCGCCGACAAGGGGGCGTCGTGGTGAACCCGGACCGGACCACCGCGCAGCCGAGGGGCAACCCCGACGACCAGCCCACCGAACTCAACCTGGACAAGCCCGACACCGGCCGCATGTACGACTACTACCTCGGCGGCAAGGACAACTTCGCCATCGACAGGGCAGCCGCCGAGGCGATCATCCAGGTGAACCCGGACACGAGGGTCCTCGCCCGGCAGAACCGGGCCTTCGTCGCCCGTGCCGCCGAATACTGCACCCGGCACCTCGGGCAGCGGCAGTTCCTCGACATCGGCACCGGACTCCCCACCCACCCCAACGTGTACGAGACGGTGCTGGGGATAGACCCGGACGCGCGGCTCATCGGCGTCGACAACAACCCCATCGTCCGGGCCCACGACACCGCGCTCCTGCCCGCGGGGGAGATCCATATCAGGGAAGGTGACCTGCGGGAACTGGATCCGCTGTTCGCCCTGCTCGCTCCGCTGGTCCACTGGGACGAACCAGTGACCCTGATCCTCGGCGCGGTCATGCATTTCATTCCTGGTGACGCCGGCACGATCGTCGCCGCGTTCCGGGACCGGATGGCGACCGGTAGCTGCCTGGTGCTGTCCCACGCCACGTCCCCTGATAACGGTCCTCAGGTCGTCGCCGATGCGCAGCGGGTCTACGACCGGTCCAGCGCACCGTTCGTGCCGCGTGGCCGTTCCGAGATCGCCGCCCTGTTCGACGGGTTCGTCCTTGAACCGCCCGATCTCGTCGACGTCGGTGACTGGCGGAACGACGAGGAGCAGCCAACGCCCGATGGCGTCCGGATCCTCGGCGGTGTCGGTGTACTCGGCCCCTCCACCTCATGACGGTCACCCACAGCCGGGACCACCCGGCTCGTCTGCGCGTTCACCGTCGAGGACCAGGCCGAGGCATTGATCTACCTGGTCGGCCTCGGACGGATGATGCCGCCGATGTTCATCCCCGCGGCCGACAGGCAACCGCGATGACCGGCAGCGGGACAGGCCAGCGGCCCGGCCTCGACCTGCCCTACGTGCCAGTACTACCTGTCTGGTCGTGTCCGGTGAGACCGGCCAGGCTTGTCCGCTCGCCGGGGCCGGTGTCCGCACCATCGCGAGTTCGCGAGGCTGCGCATCGTTGCGTCAGCGTTGCGGAAGGTATCCACTTCGCTCACCCGACGTCCCCCGCGTAGTCATCCGCCGGGGCAGGTGCACAGGTTCCCGCTGTAGCAGGCGCAGTAGGGCGTCGGAGTTGGCGACGGTGTCGGGGTGGTCAGGTCGTTGGGGGCGGAGAAGTAGTCGGAGGTTACCGAGAAGGTGATCACGTATTTGTGGGCGTGGAGGCCTTGGGTGAGTACGGCGTTGCGGTCCACCGGCCGGTACTCGCGCTGGCTCGCTGACCTGGGTGCGGGCGGGACCGCCTCGGGTGCGGCGGCGGGTGTTCGCTCCGCCCAGCCGACCGCCATGGTCAGGTTCAGGTTGAGGGCCTGGCTGGGGTCCTGTTGCCGCAGGTAGTAGGTGGCGGAGGGCAGGTCGTTGGCCCCGTAGGGAGGGGCCGACGGGGCCGTGGTGGTGCCCTTCATGGTCTTGTAGTAGTTCCCCATGACATTGGGGATGTCGTAGGTCCCCGGGAACCAGCCCAAGGCGTGCAGGCTCTTGTCGATATCCTGGTTGCGGGCGACGAAGTCCCCGTCGAACGCGGCGAAGACCTCCACACGGCGGGCGCATCCCACCGGGGTCCACTGGAGTCCCCCGAATTCCCCCACTTCGCGGCTGAAGCAGTGGTCGTCGACGGACCGGGCGGTCAGCGGGTGCAGCCAGGGCCGGGCGCTCAGGAAGGCGGAGATCTGGTCGTCGAGGCCCTTGGTGGCCCGGGCGTCGGCGTCGGCGACCTTCTTGGAGCGTGCGACCGCGCCGACGTCCGGCGGGGACGGCGGGCGGAGGTTGAGCAACACCACGGCCGCGAGGGCCATCAGCACCAGGATCAGGGTGCCGACCACGATGATGCATCCGGACACGAACCGCGACATGGGACCATCATGACAAAGGCCCCGGCGCGGTCTGGACGGGTGATCACGCGGGGCCGGCGGGAGGGCTTGCCGTACCCGTTCATCCACGAATTCGTCCGCTCGACCACCCACCGTTTGCCGACCTGGATCGGCGAGGGCACGCCTTTGCGGGCGATCGCGCCGTCCAGGCCGAGTTCGTCCAGGAGCTGCCGGGTGACGGCGCTGTCGTAGGCGGCGTCCAGATGCGCGGTCACCTCGTCGGGCATCCGGCCTTCTACCTGCGTGAACGCGGCTGCCAGGGTCGGCGCCAGGAGCGGCGAGTCATGGCGGTTCGCGCCCGCTGAGACGATCCCGAGCGGAATACCGTACCCGTCGGTGGCCGTCGAGCGTTTCAGGCCGCCCTTACGCCGGTCGACCGGGGACGGGCCGGCCTTCTCCCCACCGCAAGGCGCCTTGGTCATGCACCCATCGACGCTGAGGTCCGTCAGCTCCAGGCCGATGATCAGGTCGTATGCGGCGAGTGCGACCGCGTGCAGCCGCTCGCCCAGCCCCAGACGGGCCCATTGGGTCACCCGGCGGCGGATCGCAGGATCGCTGCAGCCCGCCGCGGCGATCCGCTCATACCCCGACCCGTGCACCAAAGCGTCGATGACGTGCTCGAACACCACCCGATCCGGGATCCGCTCCCGGTGACAACCCCACGGATGTGACGGGTCGAACCGCGGCGGCTCCCCGCCCCGGGCTTCGTTCAGCAGTGCGTGGAACTCGACCCAGATCGGTTCGAGCAGGCATGATGGGACCGCGGGCACGGAACACCTCGAAGATCACAGACTGTGGTAGGTCCTTGATCATCGGTTTCGTGCCCGCAACGCGTTACGACCAGCGCCGTACGCCTCTATTGCCGGAAGCTCTAAGCCCTGACGCCGCGCGGACACTCCCTAGCTCCGGCGAAGGTTGTCCGGCTAGAGGGGAAAGGCATCGCGCCACTCCCGGTGTGGCGGAGGGCTCCGACACCGACACCGCTGATCCGGAGGTCCGGACTGATCCGTTTGAACCTACGGGGGTCATCATCGAGACTGAATCGCAATTCATCTACTCTTTCCAAGTTAATTAATTTATGATAACCTGAAAAGGTTAAGCGTTTTATGGTGTTAGGGTCTGTCGCATGCTGAGCGATAACCCTGATTCTTCTCCGCAACCTGCTTCTCGCGCGACGATCGCCACCCGCGACTTGCCCTACAACGACCTCGACGTCCGGCTGACCGGCCTGCTCCACTGGAATGAAGCGCAGGACAGCCCAAAACCCGGAATACTGCTCATCCACGGCGGTGCCGGCCTCGACGGGCACGCACGGGAGCAGGCGCGTCGCTACGCGGAACTCGGCTACGCCGTACTCGCCTGCGACATGTACGGCGACGTTGTCGCGGGCGACCGCGAGCGGGTGATGGCATGCCTCATGGCCCTGCGCGATGACCCGGCGTTCCTCGTCCGCCGGGGCCAGGCTGGCCTGACGGCCCTTTCCCGCTGCCCGGAAGTCGCCGAGGTCATGGCTGCCGTCGGCTTCTGCTTCGGCGGTATGGCTGCGCTGGCGCTGGCGCGGTCGGGCGCGGACCTTGCCGGCGTCGTGAGCATTCACGGCAGCCTCGCAACCAACAGGCCCGCGGAGCCCGGCGCCGTCGTGGCGAAGGTGCTCGCCTGCCACGGCGCATTGGACCCGCACGTCCCCATGGACGACGTCGCCGCATTCACCGACGAGATGAATCGCGCTGACGCTGACTGGCAGCTCGCCGTCTACGGCCGCGCCATGCACGGCTTTACGCACAAGCACGCGGTATCGGGCGCGATGCCCGGTGTCGCCTATGACCCGCTCGCCGATAAGCGCTCTTTCGCCGCCACCCGCGCATTCCTGGCCGAAGCGCTAGCCTCTTAAAAATTGTCAGGCTCGCCGAATCGCCGGTGTGGTGGCTGTTATACGGCTGACACTCACGGTGCCGGTCGCGCGGCGACCCATACTTCCGGAGCGCCGCGGTGTCCTCAGCCCATCTCAGGGCTTCCTGGTGTCGCCGGAGGCGGCCACCTCGGGCCGGGTGAGGCGTTCGGGGTCGATGACCTTGTCGTAGAGGGTGTGGCTGACGCCGGACTTGAGGGCGGCGTCTTTGAGTGTGAGGTCCTTGTCGAGTGCGAGGTGGGCGATCCGCGCGGCCTTGTCGTAGCCGATGACCGGGCTGAGCGCGGTCACCATCATGATGGACCGGTCGACGTTGTGCTTCAGCTGCGCGGTGTCGAGTCGGGCGCCTTCGACGAGGTAGGTGCGGAAGTGGTCCATCATGTCCGACAGGATCCGTACCGAGTGCAGGACGTTGTTGATGATGATCGGGCGGAAGGCGTTGAGTTCGAAGTTGCCCTCCGCGCCGGCCATCGAGACCGCGGTGTCGTTGCCGATCACCTGGATGGCGACCATCATCATCGCTTCGGCCTGGGTTGGATTGACCTTGCCCGGCATGATCGAGGAACCCGGCTCGTTGGCCGGCAGGATCAGCTCGTGCAGGCCCGTGCGGGGGCCCGATCCGAGCCAGCGCATGTCGTTGGCGAACTTGAACAGCGGCACCGCCAGGGCGCGCACTGCCGCCGAGACGCGGACCAGCGCGTCGCACGAGGTCTGGGCGGCGAACTTGTTGGGGGCGCTGACGAAGGGGTGCCCGGTGAGGTCGGCGATCTGCGCGGCGACCTCGTCCCCGAACCCCGGCGGCGCGTTCAGCCCGGTGCCGACCGCTGTGCCGCCGATCGCCAACCGGTACAGCCCGGTGAGGGTGTGCTCGAGGTGGTCGGTGGCGTCCTGGAGTTGGGCGACATAGCCTGACCACTCCTGGCCGACGGTCAGCGGGGTGGCGTCCTCCAGGTGGGTGCGGCCGATCTTGACCACGTGCTCCCACTCGCGGCTCTTGGCGGCGGCAGCGTCGCGCAGCCGCGCCAGCGCCGGTAGCAACTGGTTGTCGATCGCCTGCACTGCGGCGATGTGCATGGCGGTGATGAACGTGTCGTTGGACGACTGCCCCATGTTCACGTGATCGTTGGGGTGCACCGGGTGCTTGGTGCCCAGCCGGCCGCCGACCAGCTGGATGGCCCGGTTGGAGATCACCTCGTTGACGTTCATGTTCGATTGCGTGCCGGAGCCGGTCTGCCAGACGTACAGCGGGAACTCGCTGTTCAGGTCGCCGCTGATGACCTCGTCGGCGACTCGGCTGATCAGGTCGGCCTTCCACGGGGGCAGACGGCCGGCCCGGCCGTTGATGATCGCCGCGGCCTTTTTGATGAAGCCGTAGGCGTGGTAGACGGCCTTCGGCATCCGGTCGTCGCCGATGCTGAAGTGGATCAGTGACCGCTGGGTCTGCGCGCCCCAGTAGTGGTCGGCCGGCACCTGGATCTCGCCGAGGGAGTCGCTCTCGGTACGGGTGCCGGAGGCCTCCAGCCCGATCGGCAGGTCCAGGATCTGGGGCGCGGCCTTCTGCTCCTGGCGCTGGGCGGCCATCGTCATGCTCCCCGGACCGGTCGGTACTGCGGCTGCCACATCGCGTCCTCGACCTGCTGCTTGGGGCCATGCAGGTCTGCGCGGGCCAGGTTCTCCTTGGCCGCCTGCTCGATGACCGCGACCGCGACCGTGGCCGAGACCTCTCTGAGGTTGTCCACCTGGGGCAGTAGCGACGCGCCCGGGGTCGAGACGTCTACCATCCCGACGACCGCCTCGGCTGCGGCCTTGAGCATGCCGTCGCTGACCCGCCGCGCTCGCGACACGACCACGCCCAGCCCCAGCCCCGGGTACAGCAGGGCGTTGTTGGCCTGGCCGATGGCGTAGGTGACGCCGTTGTAGGTGATGGGGGCGACCGGGATGCCGGTGGCGATCAGGGCACGGCCGTCGGTCCATCGGATCAGGTCGGCCGGCATCGCCTCGATCCGCTCGGTCGGGTTGGAGATCGGGAAAATGATGGGCCTGTCGACACCGGCGGCCATAGCGCGCACGATCTTCTCGGTGAAGGCGCCGTGCACGGTGGAGGTGCCGAGCAGCATGGTCGGCTTGACGCGGTCGATCACCTCGCCGAGCTCGATGCCGCCCCCGTCCCTGCGCCAGCCGGCGACCTCGGAGGCCGGCCGGGCGTAGGGAACCTGGAAGTCGCGCAGGTCGGACATGTCGTCGGTCAGCAGGCCCTGCTTGTCGACCGGCCAGATCCGGCGGGTGGCGATCTTCGGGTCCAGGCCGTCGCGGACCATCGCGTCGCGCAACTGGTCGGCGATCCCGATGCCCGCCGTACCGGCGCCGAAGATGACGATCCGCTGGTCGTGCATCGGCGTGCGGGACACGCGGAGGGCGCTCAGCATGGCCGCGAGCACGATCGCGCCGGTGCCCTGCATGTCGTCGTTGAACGTGGAGATCCGGGGCGTGTACTTCTCCAGGATGCGCCGGGCGTTGGACGGGCCGAAGTCCTCCCAGTGCAGCATCACGTTGGGGAACAGGCGGGTGGCCGCCGTCACGTAGGCGTCGATGAAGTCGTCGTAGCGCTGCCCCCGCACCCGCGCATGCCGGTTGCCGATGTAGAGAGGGTCGTTGAGCAGTTCCTCGTTGTCGGTGCCGACGTCCAGCGCGACGGGGATGACGCGGGCGGGGTCGATTCCGGCGGCGGCGGTGTAGACGGCCAGCTTGCCGGCGGCGATGCCGGCGCCGCCGCCCACTCCCCAGTCCCCGATGCCCAGGATCTCCTCGGCGTCGGAGGCGACGACCAGGTCGACGTCGTCGGGCCTCATGCCGAGATTCCGGAAAGCCCGCTCGATGCCGTCCACGTCGTCGATGGACAGGTAGACGCCCCGCGGCCGGCGGTACTCGTGGCTGTAACTCCTGATCGCCTGCGCGACCGTCGGGTCGTACACGATCGGCAGCATCTCCCGCAGGTGATCGGCCAGGAGCCGGTAGAAGAGCACCTCGTTGCGGTCCTGCAGCGCGGTCAGGTAGACGTTTTTGAGCAAGTCGGCCGGTTGCGCCCGGTACTGCGCGTACGCGCGACGCACCTGCTCCTCGAGCGTCTCGACCACCGACGGGATCAGCCCGTCCAGACCCAGTTCCGCCCGCTCCTCCCGGCTGAACGCTGTGCCCTTGTTCAACAGCGGGTTGTCCAGGACGTCCAGACCGCGCCTGGGGGTGACGTAGCTCCCGTCAGGGTTCTCTACGAAACCGCGGCGTGTCCCACTCATCCGTTCACCGTTGGTAGACGCCATCGTTATCCCCATCTCCCGGCACGTTCTCATCGGGATTCACCCGCCACGCGGGCTGTTCTCCCAGGTGATCAGCGGTCGCCTCACCCTTGCTGACCTTCCCGGCGGCACGATCGGGCAAGCAAAAGCGATGACAAAATCCCATTTGCCGGGTACTGCGCCCCGAGCGGCGACCGCTTACCCGATCCCGCGTTACTTACCGCTTGAGCTGGGGAAATAAGGGAGCGCCCGCCGAGAGATCCGCGAGCGCCGGCAGGCGTCACGGGAGCTGCCGCAGGCCCCTGACCTCCGCACGCAGCCGATGACCTCATCGCCCTGTTCGCCGCCGCCCTGGCGCGGCTCGACGGCAAGACCGTGACCCAGCCGCCCGCTGACCTGCAACGGTGGCTGTCTAAGACCTTCCCTGACGCCGGCCACGTCTGCTCTGCGGTCCCTGAGATCGATTCGGTCGAGGAGTTCGCGGCGTACGCTGCCCACCCTGCGCTTGCCGAGAACTCCATCCATGCAGTTCAGGCGGCATGTTCGTACTCGTGGAGGATTCCGCCGAGGCGTTGGTGTCTTCGTATGTTCAGGTCAGTGAGCTGGCAGATGCGCGCGGCGACCGGCCCGAGCGGGCCGGCGCACGCAGCGGTGAGGTCGGTGGCGCAGCCTTGCGCACGCGTCACCGGCTGTCGTACTCGTCGTGGCGGCGCCACCAGTGGCCGGTCTCGTTGCGACCCAGTGGCGCGCGGTCGAGCCACGGATACATGCCCCAGATGCCGTCCACCCCGCGCTCGTACGCCGAGTAGGTGTGGTAGACGACGCCATCCTCGAGCGCGAACGCGCTCACGCCGGGCCCTTCTCGCCTGTACGTCGGCCAGTCCGTTCCAACGCTCGACGCGATCTCAGTGAGCAGGGAACTCTCCTCGCCGGCCTCCGCCGACAGCGCGTCCATCGCGCGGAAGTTGTACTCGACGACTCCCGACTGCCACTCCTCCTTGGTGTGCGCCACCCCGAAGTCGTAGTTGAAGTCGCTGTCGAACGAAGACGCCCAGGGGAAGCTCCAGCCCATCCGCCGCCTGTACGCCTGCAGTTTCGCGAGCGGAGCCCGCGACACCACGCAGAGCGTGACGTCGTGATTGGCGAGGTGGACGACGGAGCCGTCGAAGCCGTCCGCGATCGCCGAGCAGGACGGGCACCCGGCCGTGTACTCGGGCCCGAACATGAAGTGATAGATGAGGAGCTGCGAGCGTCCGCTGAAGAGATCGGCGAGGGACGCTGTGCCCTCGTCGGTCTCGAAGGTGTACTCCTTGTCGATTCGAACCCAGGGCAGCTCTTGGCGCCACCGCGCCAGTTCGTCGCCACGCCGCGTCAGCGCCTTCTCGGCCTCGAGCAGCTCCAGCCGGGCCGCAAGCCACTCTTCACGTGTTCCGGTCTTGTGATCGGTCATTGTCTCTCTCTTCTCCTTCTTGTCGTGACAACAGCTTGGCGTGGCCCGCCCCACCGATGACGTCTCACATCGGCGGCGTGAGTCCGGGAACCGACGAGGGCGCGATGACGATCAGGATTCCAAGTCCCACGATCGCCAGCGCCAGCGGCACATCGACGGCGGCTTTCGCGGGCAGGAGCTTCTGGGCGAGGACCAGGACGGCGATCACCGACATCCAGGTGACGCTCATGACGCCCACCGCCACCAGCATCAGCATCAGTGCGATGCTCGAGCCGGCGCAGTAGAGCCCGAACTCCCATCCAGAGCCGGCGCTCTCGCGGCAGCGCCGGCGGAAGTGCTGCTTGAGCGGCGCGAACTCATAGACACCTGCCGCGATCGCGACCACGCCGGCGGCGAAAGACCCGTGCGGCCGGTACAGCGCATACACCGCGACGCCCACGAGTGCCCAGACCGCAAGGTAGGACCCGACGAATAGCGGCACGGCGCGCACACGACCGCTGGCATGAGCGCGTCTGGAGACTGCCGGAGCCGCGCCCGGCAGCATCATCGCCGCCATCATCGACACCCACAGGGCGACAAAGAACGCGAACGAACCGAGCCGTGTCGCGACGCCCATGTCCATCCCGTTCATCTGCCGGGCCGCGACGACCCAGGATGTGGCGGCGAGCCCGAGCGTCGCCGTCAGCGCGGCGTGCCGAAGTTGCACCGTGTCCCTCCCTTTGCCTATGACTTGCCGGGCTCTGCTTCCAGCCGGCGCGAATCCCGCTCCGCTGCCTCAGCGACGCGTTTGATGTTCGCCAGCCGCCGATCCCAGTCGGCCGCGAGCGCGGCCATCCACCGCGCCGTCACCTCCAGCGCCGCGGGCCGCACCGCGTACCGCACCTCGCGTCCGACCCGGCCGCCGGAAACCAGCCCGGCGGCGGCCAAGACGGCGAGGTGCTTGACCACCGCCTGCCGCGAGACGGGAAGTCGTTCGGCGAGCGTCGTCGCGGTGGCCTCGCCCTGTGCGGCGAGCAGATCAAGCAGCCGACGTCGCGTCGGGTCGGCCAGCGCGACGAGGACGCTGTCGACCGCCTCGACGGCGCCGCGACGTTCGTCCGTCACGCGGATGACTGTTCGGCGCGCGTCTTGAGCGCGTCGAGCTCCTGGGGCCAGCCGCCGGTGTTGTCCTTCACCGCCTTGCGGCGCAGCTCCTCCGACCCGGGCAGCGCCGCGAACCCGCTCTCGACGACGCGGAGCCGCGTCTTGTCGCCTTCCGGTGTCAACGTGAACTCCACGAGGGTGCTGTTGTCCTCGCGCAGCTCTTCTCCGGGGAACGCGTTGGCCCAGCGGTACGCCAGGTACGTCGGCGGCTCGACCTTCTCCACGCGCACCGGGAAGTCGCCGTACTCGGCGTTTTTCGCCACCATCGACTCGCCTTCTTTGGCCACGGTGCCGGGCAGGCTCGCCTTGTCGGCCACCCAGAACCCGGGTTCGGCCACCAGCGACCAGACCCGCTCCAGGGGTGCCGCGATCAGGGTTTCGCGTTCGATCCGGTCCTCGCTCATGAGGGGACTCCTTCACCGCCGCCATTGGATGCAACTCCAGAGTTGCACATCGACCCCCCAGGCGCAACCCGTGAATTGCACTCCGATCGAGCGCCGCTTCACCCAGCGTTCCGCGTGCCGTTGCCGCAACCTCGCGGCTTCCGAGAACACGGACGCACCCTGGGCGGCAGTGAAGGTGAGCAGGCCCGTACCAGGTCGGCCCAGCACGCCTCGGCTCGGTGCCGAGTGTCGCCCTGTAGCGAAAGTCCCGGTAAGCGGATGGCGGCCTTCAAGCGTTTAGGGGGTGTGAAGCAGTTGGAGTTCCAGGAGTTCTACCAAGCCAGCCGCGACATTTGCCTGCGGGCGGTCCTGGCCAGCGTGGGCGATCGGCAGCTGGCCGAGGATCTGGTCGCCGAGGCGTTCACCCGGGCCTGGATGTCGTGGCACGGCGTCAGCCGGCATCCCGCGCCGCACGCGTGGATCGTGCGTACGGCGCTCAACACCCGGGTCTCGTGGTGGCGTCGGCGGCGACGGGAGGTCGCGCTGGATGGCGGCCACGAGGTCGCCGACACCCCGGCCGGCGACCGTGGTCTGGATCCCACGTTGCTGAGGGCGTTGCGTCGATTGCCGCAGCGGCAACGGGAAGTGATCGTGTTCCGGGTCTTCCTTGACCTCGATACCAGGACCACCGCCGAGGTCCTCGGTATCGCTCCGGGGACCGTCACCGCCCACCTGTCGCGAGCTATCACAACGCTGCGCGCCCATCTCATCACCGTCGACGACCGGGAGGCCGGGGCATGAACACCCACGACACAGACGCAACATCAGTACTGGACGCACTGAAGGAGTCGCTGAACGGCGCCACCATGCCCATCACCGTCGAGCAGATCGTGACCGCGGGCCGCGCGCGCCGTCGTCGGCGCCGTCTCATAGGGACGGCCACAGGCGTCGCAGCGGTCACCGGTCTCGCCCTCGGTGTGCCGGCCCTCGGCCACACTCGGACCGCGCCGCCTGCGGCGGGTCTCAGCACCGGGGCCGGCCCGGTTCACATCCAAACGATCGCCTTCGCCGTGGACAGCCACACCGACGGCACGGTCCATGTGACCTGGGACAAGAACCGATACTTCCAGGACCACGAGGGCCTGCAGGCAGCCCTGCGCAAGGCTGGATTCCCCGTGCTCATCAAGGAAGGCGTCTTCTGCACGGGACCCCAGGACGACGGAAACCTGGATCCCAGCGGCATCGGTCCCGGGGTCGGCCGCGTCATGCAGGGAGAACGGACCGGCGAGACCGTCACCTTCGTCTTCAAGCCCTCGGCGATGCCCGCCGGGAAGCAGCTGTTCATCGGCTACCTGTCCCCGTCCCAGCTGGCAATCACGCACGGGCGGCCCGGATCCGTCGAACGCCTGGTCTCCACCGGGGTACCGCTGACGTGCACCAGCCAGGCGCCTCCGCCGAACCCGAACCAGAGGGCGAACGGGCCTGTCGTGCACCGCGGCTAAGCCCGCCGGGGAAGGTGAGGGGCAGCCGCCACACAGCTGCCCCTCACCAGCTGGGATCCACACCGATCGGCCTAGCGGGACTTTTCGTTCTCATGTTCCTCACGCCCGCAACACCGTCCGAGTCGGCTACGCCCGGGTCAGCTCCGGGGTCCAAGACCACCGGATGCACTGCTCTCACGTACATGACCGGACCCCTGCTTCGGTACACTCCTGTTCGAGGTCGAGAGGCGCTGCGACGGGCTCAGGTCCGCCACGCTCGGCCTTCGATTGTTCAGCAAAGGGCGCCTCCCATGACGGGAGGTGCCCAGATGGACAGGTTGAATAGCGGTGGCGAGTTCGTTCGTGCCGTACCCGGCGTTGAAACCGGTGGCGGGGCTCAGACCCTGCGAGAGCTTCTGGACCAGCGGGTCGTGGTGCTCGACGGGGCGTGCGGAACGATGTTCCAGGGTGCCGGCCTGACTGCGGCCGACTATCGCGGAGAGCTGCTCGGGGACCATCCGCAAGATGTGACCGGTGACCCGGATCTGCTGAATCTGACGCGGCCGGATGTGGTCCTGGACGTGCACCGGCGGTACCTGGCGGCGGGCGCGGATATCACCACGACGAACACGTTCACCGCGACGCGTATCGGTCAGTCGGATTACGGGCTGCAGCCGCTGGTGCGGGAGATGAATCTGCGGGGTGCCCAGCTGGCGCGGCAGGCCGCGGACGAGGTGGGTGGGCGTTTCGTCGCCGGTTCGATCGGGCCGTTGAACGTCACGCTCTCGTTGTCCCCGCGGGTGGAGGACCCCGCGTACCGGGCGATGTCGTTCGACCAGGTTCGTGCCGCGTATGCCGAGCAGGTCCAGGCGCTGGCCGACGGCGGGGTCGATCTGCTGCTGATCGAGACGATCTTCGACACGCTCAACGCGAAGGCCGCGATCGCCGCCGCCCGGGAGGTCGCCCCGCATCTGCCGTTGTGGATCTCGGTGACGATTGTCGACCTGAGCGGGCGGACGCTGTCGGGGCAGACCGTCGAGGCGTTCTGGAGCTCGATCGAACACGCTCGTCCACTGGTGGTCGGTGTGAACTGTTCGCTGGGTGCTGAGGAGATGCGCCCTCACGTCGCCGAGCTGTCCCGGTTCGCGGGCACGTATACGGCCTGCCATCCCAATGCCGGTCTGCCGAACGCGTTCGGTGGCTATGACCAGACGCCGGACGAGACCGCTGAGCTGCTCGGTGAGTTCGCCGCGTCCGGAATGGTCAACGTCGTCGGCGGATGCTGCGGGACAACGCCGGCGCACATCGCGCGGATCGCGGCGGCGGTGTCAGGTCTGGCGCCGCGCCCAGTTGCGGCACTGCCGGCGCGCACCCGTTTCAGCGGTCTGGAGCCTTTCGAGCTCGGCGCCGACACAGGGTTCGTCATGATCGGGGAGCGCACCAACGTCACGGGCTCGGCGCGCTTCCGGCGGCTGGTCGAAGCGGGCGACCACCAGGCCGCCGTCGATGTCGCGCTGGAGCAGGTACGCGGCGGGGCCAACCTGCTCGACGTCAACATGGACGCCGACCTGCTCGACAGTGAGCGGGCCATGACCACGTTCCTGAACCTGGTCGCGACCGAGCCGGAGGTCGCCCGTCTCCCGATCATGATCGACAGTTCGCGGTGGAGCGTGCTGGAGGCCGGGCTCAAGTGCGTACAGGGAAAGGCCGTCGTCAACTCGATCAGCCTCAAGGAGGGCGAGGGCCCGTTCCTGGAGCAGGCTCGGCGCATCCGGGACTACGGTGCCGGTGTGGTGGTCATGGCCTTCGACGAGCAGGGGCAGGCCGACACCACCGAACGCAAGGTGTCGATCTGCGGCCGCGCCTATGACCTGCTCACCCAGCGGGCCGGGTTTCCCGCCGAGGACATCGTGTTTGACCCCAACGTGCTCGCGGTCGGTACCGGCATCACCGAGCATGACGGCTACGCGAAGGCGTTCATTGACGCGCTGCCGCTGATCAAGGAGCGGTGCCCCGGAGTCCGCATCAGCGGCGGTATCTCCAACCTGTCGTTCTCCTTCCGCGGCAATGACGTCGTGCGCGAGGCGATGAACTCGGCGTTCCTCTTCCATGCCGTACGCGCCGGGTTGGACATGGGCATCGTCAACGCCGGGCAACTCGCGGTCTACCAGGACATCCCCGCGGATCTGCTCGATCTCGTCGAGGACGTGCTGTTCGACCGGCGCGCCGACGCCACCGACCGGCTCGTCTCCTTCGCGCAGACGGTGAGCGGCGCCGGTACCCGCCGTACCGTGGACCTGTCCTGGCGCGATGTTGCGGTGGAGCAGCGCCTGGCGTACGCGCTGGTCCACGGCATCGTCGACTTCATCGAGGCCGACACCGAGGAGGCCCGGCAGCGGGTCACCCGCCCCCTGGAGGTGATCGAGGGGCCGCTCATGGCCGGGATGAAGACCGTGGGTGACCTGTTCGGTGCCGGAAAGATGTTTCTGCCGCAGGTGGTCAAGAGCGCACGGGTGATGAAGCGCTCGGTCGCCTACCTCGAGCCCTTCATGGAGGCCGAGAAGGAGCAGGCGCGGCTGGAAGGGCGCGCCGACACCAGTCGCGGCCAGGGGAAAGTGGTGCTGGCGACCGTCAAGGGAGACGTGCACGACATTGGGAAGAACATCGTGGGTGTTGTCCTGGGCTGCAACAACTATCAGGTGATCGACCTGGGTGTCATGGTCACCGCCGCTGTCATCCTCGACACCGCGGTCGCCGAGGGCGCCGACGCCGTGGGGCTCTCGGGGCTGATCACCCCGTCGCTGGACGAGATGGTCACCGTCGCCGCGGAGATGCAGCGCCGCGGGCTGAAGCTGCCACTGCTCATCGGTGGCGCCACGACGTCACGCCAGCACACCGCGGTACGCATCGCCCCTGCCTACGACGGCACCACGGTCCATGTGCTCGACGCCTCGCGTGTCGTCGGCGTCGTCGCGGACCTGCTCAACACCGAACGAGCCGAAGATCTGGCCGTCAGCAACCGCACCGAGCAGGAGCGCCTGCGCGAGCAGCACGCGACCCGACAGCGCCGTCCCCTGCTGACCCTCGCGCGGGCCCGGGCGAACCGTGAGCCGGTCTCCTTCGACGACCTTCCTGTCCCTGCCTTCACCGGCGTCCGCACCGTCCGCCCGGACCTGACCGCCCTCCGCGAGATGATCGACTGGCAGTTCCTCTTCCTCGCCTGGGAGCTGAAAGGCAAGTACCCGGCGATCCTCGACCAGCCGGTGGCCCGCGAGCTCTACGACGACGCGAACGTTCTGCTCGACCAGATCATCACCGGCGGCCACCTCACGGCCCGGGGCGCGTACGGCTTCTGGCCCGCCCATTCCGACGGCGACGACATCATGATCGGCTCTGGCGGAGCGGGCGGCGTCCTTCGCCTGCCGATGCTGCGCCAGCAGACGGCCAAGCCCGCCGGCCGGCACAACCGGTGCCTCGCGGACTACCTCGCCCCCGCCGGAGATCACATCGGCGGGTTCGCCGTGGCCGTCCACGGCGCCCAGGACCTCGCCGCCACCTTCGAAGCACAGCACGACGACTACCGGGCGATCATGGTGAAAGCACTGGCCGACCGGCTCGCCGAAGCGTTCGCCGAACACACCCACCTCCAGGCACGGCGCGACTGGTACGAGCCCGACGCCGACCCACCGATCGAAGACCTGCACGCCGAGCGCTTCCGCGGCATCCGCCCCGCCCTCGGCTACCCCGCCAGCCCCGACCACAGCCAGAAACAGGCGCTGTTCGACCTGCTCGGCGCCGGCCGGCTCGACATGGCCCTCACCGAATCCTTCGCGATGACCCCAGCCGCCAGCGTCAGCGGACTGCTCTTCGCCCACCCGTCATCGCGCTACTTCACCGTCGGACGCATCGGCAGGGACCAAACCGAGGATTACGCCCGGCGGAGAGGGCTCGGCCTTCCCGAGATCGAGCGCTGGCTACGCCCAAACCTCGCCTACGACGCCCAGTAGCCGGCCGCGTCAGAGGGGCCGCCCTGCTCGCCGGGGGGGCACGGTGAGTACGGCCGCATCGAGGTCGTACTCACCGAGCCCGGCCGGCCCGGCTTCGCAGGGTCGGCTCGTCGGGTGTTTCGTCACGGCGCTGGGCGTAGGAGGTGTCAGTCGTCGAGAACGGCGAGATCGAGCTGGCGGAGGCGAGCCGGGTCCGCGATCACGTCGATTTCGGTGATCTTGCCATCTGTGATCGTGAAGCCGAGCACCAGGAACAGCCGTCCGCGGTGAACCATGACGAGTCCGACAGCTCCGTTCACCAGGGCTGGCCCGGTGAACCGGGCCCGTCGGGTGGCGGCCATCGCGCCTGTGGCCACGGTGTGGGCACCGCGGACCACGATGGGTTCGGGGGTGGGGACGGCCGCCCGGTCGGCTCGGAGCACCACATCTGGATCGAGCAGTGCGACCAGCGCGTCGAAGTCCCCGCCGCGGGAGGCGGCCAGGAAGGCCTCGACGACTCGCCGCTGGCGGGTCAGATCGGCATCGGGCAGCGGGGCGCCCCCTTTGACCCGGCGGCGGGCGCGGCTCGCGAGCTGCCTGGCCGCGGCCGGGGAACGCTCGATCATCGGGCCGAGCTCATCGAAGGGCACGGCGAACATGTCGTGCAGCACGAAGGCGAGCCGCTCAGCCGGCGTCAGCGTGTCGAGCACCACCAGCAGCGCCAGTCCGACAGAGTCGGCCAGCAACGCTTCCTGCTCGGGGTCGCCCCCGTCCTCGCGGCTGATGATCGGGTCGGGCACATGTACGTCGAGAGGCTCCTCGCGCCGATTCTCGCGCGAGCGCAGCATGTTCAGGCACACGCGCGTCACCACCGTGGTCAGCCACCCACCGAGGTTCTCCACGCTGCTGGTGTCGGCGCGGCTGAGGCGCAGCCAGGCGTCCTGAATGGCGTCATCGGCCTCGCTCACCGAGCCGAGCATCCGGTAGGCCACCGCTCGCAGATGGGGCCGATGTTCCTCGAATCGCTCTGTCAGCCATTCGCGTTCGTCCACCGTGTCACATTCCTTCGTCGCAGGGGGTCCTAGCAGCAGAGCCACGAAACCTAGCTGATGTGTCCGGGAGGCCGACTCCCGGGCCGGACGATTTCGGAGAAAACCATGACGTCATCCATCCTGCTCACCGGCGGCACGGGCACGCTGGGACGCCTCCTCACGCCGCTCCTGCGGGATGCCGGCTGCAAAGTGCGGGTGCTCAGCCGGCACGGCCGCAAGTCCGGGGACGGCATCGAGTACGTGACCGGTGACTTGCTCAAGGGGGAGGGGATCGGGCCCGCGGTAGGCGGGGCCGAGATCATCCTGCACCTCGCGGGCGGCCCCAGGGGCGACGAGGAGGCGACCCGGAACCTGGTGCGGGCCGCGTCGCGAGCCGGGGTGCAGCACCTGGTGTACATCTCGGTCATCGGGGCGGACCGGGTCCCACTGGGCTGGTTCAAGTCCAAGCTGGGCTCGGAGCAGGCCGTGGCCGACTCCGGCCTGCCGTGGACGACGCTGCGTGCCGCCCAGTTCCACGACCTGGCCCTGAACGTGGTGCAGAAGATGGCAAAGCTGCCGGTGATACCAATCCCGGGCGGACTCCGGTTCCAGCCGGTCGATTCGCGCGAGGTGGCGGCCCGGCTCGTGGAACTGACGCTCGACAAGCCGGCCGGCCTGGTACCCGACCTGGCCGGGCCGAGGGTGTACGGGATGGCCGATCTGAGCCGCGGATACCTGCAGGCGCGCGGCAAGCACCGGTTGATGATGCCGGTGCGGATGCCGGGAAAGGCCGGCCGCGCGTACCGGGCCGGCGAGAATCTGTCTCTCGAGGGGGCTGCTGTGGGTGAGCGGACCTGGGAAGACTTCCTGGCCGAGCGGGTGCGTTAGCGCACCTCAGGCCTGCGACGTCTACGACGCCGCGCACACCGGAGCATGCTGGTCGGTCGGTTTCCGGGAGGAGCGGTCGAAGCCATTCGACCGCCCCTTCGGCTGTACAGCGCAATCCCGCCCCCCGATGAGGTCGCCGGCCTTACCGGAGAAGAGGTCCTCCTAACCAGGACCGGGGTTGGTGAATGCTCGCCGGCTGTGCGCGAGCAACTCACGCACCGCGGGGCTGTGTGTGGTCTTCCAGATCAGGGCGAGCAGGGCGGGTGTTTCGACGTCGTCGATGGTCAGGGCGGTGAGCCGGTCGCGGTAGCGGGCGGCCATCGAGTTGCTGAGGATGGCGACGGCGAGTCCGCGGGTGGCGAGGTCGGCGATGGCATCCGCGGCGCTGGCCTGCAGTGCGATCACCGGTTGGAGGCTTTGTGCGGCGCAGGCCTGGTCGAAGACCGTGCGCAGGCCGGTGCCGGGTGGCATGCACACGATCGGGTAGGCGCTCAGGTCGCGCAGGGTGACCCGCGGCTGTTTTGCCAGGGGGTGCTGGGCCGGGACTGCCGCGACGAGCCGTTCGCTGATGATGGTCAGGGCGTCCAGCCCGTCGGGGGTGGCGGTTGCGGTCCCGATGAGGGCCAGGTCGATGGTGGTGGCGCGGACCCCCTCGATGAGCTGGTCGGAGTTGTCCTCCAGCAGTGAGATCTCCACACCGGGATGTGCCCGGTGGAAGGCGGCGAGGGCGTCGAACAGCGGTGTGAGGGTGCAGCCGATGACCATCCCGACAGTGAGCCGGCCCCGGATGAGGTCGGTCACCTCGCCCACCGCCTGGCTGATCGCCCTGGTGGCGGCGAGCGCGGCGCGGGCGTGTTCGAGCGCGGCTTTTCCCGCGACGGTGAGGGTGGCGGTGCGCGCCGACCGGTCGAACAGTTCGGCGCCGAGTTCACGTTCCAGCTGGCGGATCTGGGCGCTGACGCCGGACTGGCTGATGTGCACCCGCTCGGCCGCCCGGGTGAAGTTCTGCTCCTCGGCGACTGCGACGAAGTATTCCAGCTGCCTCAGATCCATAACTGGAAATTCTAGCTCCTAGTAGATCCATCTGTTGGACTTCTGATCGGTGTGCGGCCACGCTGGGATGTGCTGAAGCCCATCGCCAGGAGGAACCCATGCCGGACTACGAGAAGGCCATGCGCCCCGAAGACATCACCCGC
>JAOPYM010000515.1 GCA_025964615.1 Actinomycetes bacterium | reverse complement strand
CGTTCCGGGCCGTGATTCAGACGCCCAACCTCGCTCTGGATTTTCGCGAGCCGGTAGTGGGGGATGTCGTACGAGTCCTCATCGATCCGAAGAGCGGCAAGGTGAAGTTCGACAAGTCGGACCCGAGGATCAGCCTCAAGGCCGCCCGGGCTCAGAAGCAGGCGCGCTTTGCGGAAGCAGCGGCCGGCCAGCCCGGCTCCGTGGCCGAGTTGCGGCAGCAAGCGGCGCCCCCGAGTGTCGCGGAGCGACTCTCGGCGCTCCAGCTGCTCAAGGATACCGGTGTGCTGACCGACGAGGAGTACGACGAGCAGCGCCAACGGATCATCGGCTCGATCTGAGCCGCCCTCCGTACGCCGAGAGCGGTCACAGGTCCCCGCCGCTGAGCATTCCGCGGATCTGGCGGCTCTGCGAGAGGGCCAGCAACGCCGGCGGCAGGAGGGCGATCAGTCCGGCTGCGGCGATCAGGGCGTAGTCGGTGTTGTACTTCCCGACGAACTCGGTGATCAGAACGGTGACCGGTTTGAGGGATGGGCTCTGGGCGAACAGCAGCGGGATGAGGAACTGGCTCCAGCTCGCCAGGAAGACGATCGTGGTCAACGCCGCGATCCCGGGCCGCATCTGCGGGAGGACTATCTTGACGAGCGCCTGGAACCTGGTGCATCCGTCGACCAGCGCCGCCTCCTGCGGCCCTACGGGGACATCCTTCACGTAGGAGTAGAACATCCAGACGCCGAGGGGCGCGATCGCCGATACATAGATCAGGACCAGCCCCGGATTCGTATTGATCAGCTGCAGGGTCGCCATGATCCGGAACAACGGAACGACGAGGGCGAACACGGGCAGGACCAGCGTCGAGACGACCGCGACGAAGACCACTTTCCGGCCCCGGAAATCCAGGCGCGCGAAGGCGTACCCGGCGAGGATCGACAGCACCAGCGTCACCGCAGTGGTCTCCAGCGACACGACGAGGCTGGTCAGCATCGCGCTGCCGAACTGGTGCGCCTCACTGCCTGCTCCACCCCCTCCCGCTCCGGTGGGCAGCAGCGCCCGGTAGGCCCTCAAGGTGGGATGGTGCGGGAACCACACAGCGGGGCTGGCCGTGATCTCCGACTGGGTGGACACGCTGGTGACCGCGGCGACCAGGATGGGCCCGAGGGTCCACAGCAGGGCCCCGACGATCACAGCCGCCCTGAGTAGCCCGAGTACGCTGAGCCGCCTCGTCATGGTGCCGCCCTCCCCAACCGTCGTACGTACGCAATGCCGAACACCGCCGTGGCCAGGGTCAGGAGGTACGCCAGCGCACTGCCCTGCCCGAAGTCACCGCCGCTGAAGGTGGTCAGGTAGACCTGGGTCATCACCGAACGGGTCGAATAGGCCGACCCGGCGAGCACATAGATCTCATCGAAGATGGCGAACGCCGCGATGGTCCCGGTCGTCAGCGCGATCCCCAGGGCCGGCCGCAGCAGGGGAAGGGTCATCGTCCGGAACTGCCGCACGGCACCGGCGCCATCGAGCTCGGCCGCGGCGTAGATGTTCGCCGGGATGCCCTGCAGGCCCGCCAGCAGGATCAGCGTCGTCAGCGGGAGGACTCCCCACACATGCACGAGGGAGATCAGAAAGATGGCGGCGTACGGGTTGTCGAACCAGGCGTGGTTGGTATGGGTGAGGTGCAGCTGGATCAGTGCGCTGTTGAGCAGCCCCGAGTCGGGGTTGAAGATGCGCGACCACAGGACGCCGCTGACGACGCGGGGCAGGGCCCACGGCAGAATCAGGGCGGCGAAGACCAGGCCCCGGCCGCGGAATGGCCGGTTGAGCGCCAGCGCCACCATGAGACCCGCAACGATCTCGATCACGACGGCACAGCCGACGTAGCCGAGCGTGTGCAGCGCAGCGGCCTCCGTCTGCGGATCCCGCAGAACCGCGGAGTAGTTCCGCAGGCCGACAAAGGAGCCGTCGCCGCCGGAGGACAGGTCGAGCGACTGGAAACTCATCAGCAGTCCACGGATCAGCGGGTAGAGGACCAGCACCCCGATGATCAGCAGGACCGGAGAGCTGAACGCCCAGCCGAGAGTGGTCTGTTCCCTGAGTCGGCGCCGCCGGACCCGGCGGCCCCCGCCGCCGTTCTTGCCGGGATCGCCCACCATCAGCCGTTGCCCAGCTGCCGTGCCCGATCGGACATCTTCGCGATGGCCTGGGCCACGGTCATTTCGCCCTTCGCCGCTGAGTTGATCAGCGCCGAGGCGTCCGTGCTGAACTTGGCGTACCAGGTCGGTGCCCCATTGGGGAACAAGGGGGTGAGGTGGGCGAGCTGCTGCTCGATCACCGGACCACCGGCGATCTTCCCGCCCGCGACCAGCGCGTGGACCGCCGATGCCCGGCACGGCAGCAGGCCGACCTTGCTGAGAAGCTCAGCTTGGACCTCCGGCTGCAGAATCCACCGGATGAACGCCGCAGCCGCAGCCTTGTGCGTGGAGCGAGCCGGGATGCCCAGCCCCTCGGGCAGGCCGAAGGTCTTACCCGGACCCGCCGTACCCGGCTCAAGGAAGTACGCGGTCTGGCCGGCCACCTTGCTCTGGGTCGGGTCGTTCGCGGTCTGCGACTCCCCCGGGTGGCCTGCGAGCTGCACCGCGGACCTGCCGCCCAGGAACAGCGCGTCGGCTTCCTGGTCATTGGCCGTTGTCGCCGAGGGGGAGGCCCATCCCTTGCGCATCGCTTCGACCTCGAAGGCGAGCGCCTTGTAGCCTGCCGACGCCGGATCGCTGAACTGCGGCCGAAGTGCGGCATCGAACAGGTTGCCGCCCATCATCATCGACAGCAAGTACCACTCTGTGGTGGCCCCTTCGGTCGCCGAGGCGGTCAGAGTCAACGGGTTCACCGAGGCGCCCGAGACCTTCAGCTTGGCAAGGTCGGCCGTGAGCTCGTCGAAGGTCGCCGGCGGTGCCGTGATTCCGGCAGCGGCGAACTTGGTCTTGTTGTACATGCCGATACGCGCGTCGTTGCTGTAGCAGACCGCCATCATGTGCCCGCCTTTGCTGAACGTCTTCGTGTTCTGCAGATCTGCGGTCATCGCGGGAGAGATCGCGTTGTCGAGCGGGGTGTAGAGGGTGGGCGAGCCGAACTGCCCGGTCCAGGACCAGTCGAACTCGGTGACGTCGCCGATCGCCTGGCCGGCTGCGTTCGCGGTGACGATCCGGGTACGGATGTTGTCCCAGGAGTCGAGGGAGAGCGTGACCTTCACACCGGACTGCTGCTCGAACTGGGTGAGCATGTCGGCGGGGATCTTCGCGTAGGAGGGCAGCACCACCGTGATCTGTTCGCCCTTGGCCGGGGCGCCGAACGTCGGGGCCGCCGTCGACGCGGTGGTGGACGTACCGCCGCACGCGGCGGCCAGCAGCGCGGTGGCGGCAACGGCCGCAACGGTAAGGGGGTTCCGCTTGGTGAGTGACTTTGACATACCTGCTCCAAGGGGATGAAGTCGTCAGGGCTGTTCAGACTTGTGCCGGACCGACGGTGATGCACAGCTCGGTCGAATCTCCGGCGGCGACGATCACCGTCTCGGCTCCGTCCACCCGGCAGGAGATCCGGGCGCCGTGTAGGACTTCGAGGTGGACCGGACCGCCGCTCACGGACAGTTCGACTGGGCTGCCGGCGAAGACGAGGGCGGTTTCGTGAGCGTCCTGCGACCGGCCGAGGAGTTCGGCAGTGGCGTAGTTCAGGCGCAGCCCCCCGGCGAGGGGCTGGTCGATGGGGAGCAGCCGCGCGCCCTTGCGGTCGAACGTGATCATCGGAGCCTCGGCCGGAATGGTGTGCGCGGCACCGTCGGCTCCGGTGTAGGTCACCGCGGTGGCCATCTCGAGGTCAGTCGGGTTGATCACGCATAGCAGGCCGCCCGAGGGCCCCGACAGCTGCATGGCGGCCAGGTGCAGGTTGCTGGTCGTGGTGGCCCGCCGCGAGCCTGCATGCTCGACGAGCTCGATCAGGAAGCGCTTGTGGTCGGGCTCCTCGGTGGGCGCGTACTGAAGCCGGAACGCCAGGACGGTCACGCTGCCGTCGCCGACCGGGTAGCGAACGGCACAGGGCTCGTCGGTGTCCTGGTTCCACGCCAGGACGGCGCCGTCTCCCGCCGGCAGGGCCGTCGCGGTGCCCGGCACTCCGAGGCAGTCCCCGCCGGCGGTCCGGACGATGGAGAACTTCGGCGTACCGACCTCGCCCATCGCGGTGAACTCCGGCAGCTCGGTGCCGGGGAGGATCGCATCGGCCAGAACGGTGCACGGTGTCAGATCGTCAGCCAGATGCGGCAGGCCCGGCAGCATGACCAGCCGCCCGCCACCGCGGGCGTAGTCGAGGAGCTTGCGCTGGACCGGCTCGGCCATGAAGTCCGACGACATCACCCACAGTTGCGGCAGTTCGGCAAGCCGCCCCGGTGTCACCCGTTCCAGGTCGACCGCGCCGTGACTGACGCACGAGAGCGCCATCAGCGCCTGCAGGCTCGGGGTCGCCGCGGTGCCCATCTCGCCCGCCGTGAAGGTCTCGCGGACGAGTTCGGCGAGACCGGCGACGTCATCGCCGATGTGCCCGACCAGCGCCGTCGTCTCGTACGGCAGGTAGTAGCCGCACCACACGTCGCGCACGGGTTCCGCGGCCAGAATCGCCGGCTCCGACGCCTCGATCACCCGGGCGAGCTTGCGGATCACCTTCGCATGCGGCCGTTCGGCGCCGGTGGCGGAGATCGGGGCACTGATGTCGTAGGCCGATCCGAGGTGGTTCTCGAACCCACGCGGGTTGGACCCGCCGACCATCATGAAGAAGTTCATGCCCCGGAGCCCACGCGCCACAGTGACGGCGTAGAGCATCTCCATGGCGCCCGGAGGCAGGTATGCCGCGTTCGAGCCCTGGATCTCCATGGTCACCGGAGCCCCGATACCCCCCTCCCGGTACATGTGGTATGCCTCGTGACAGGCCACGATGTGCCCGAGCTTGCTCTCCGGGTAGCTGGCGCTGTCGAACAGGGACATGTAGATCTCGTTGGTGATGTGCAGCCGCAGGCCGCGTTTCTCGGCGAAACGGCTGAACTTCGCCGCCTGCAGCGGGAGCAGGTACGGGAACAGCATGGAGATCGGCACGTCGATACCGGCGTCGCGGGTGACCTGATCCAGGAAGACGATGTGCTCGTTGATCTCGTCGAGCTTGAAGTCGTGCCAGTCGGTGAACCGGACGAGCTCACTGCGGGCGGTGAGCAGCCGCGGCGGCTCGATCTCGGCGGGCAGCGCGAAGTTCGTCCGGTGGGCGGCGTTGACGGCGTCAAGGTCACCGTGGCGTTCGAGCAGGAAACGCCCGTAACGGGAGGTCCCGCTCTCATCCGGGTCGATCAGCACCGGGTTGTAGTCGACCAGGAGCGGATGCATCAACATCCCCCAGTACGACGTCTCGTCGTCCAGCTGGACATTGATGACCGGACCGCCCTGCGAGGCCAGGTAGGGCTTGGCCACGGCGAGCGCCGCCTCCATCCACCGTTTCGCCGCCGCCGCGTAGACCGGGTGGGAGTACGACACCGCGGTGTAGCCGGCGTAGGCACCCGAGACATCGCCCGCCGCGTTGCGTGCGAGCACCTCGGGGTTGTTCTCCCAGAGCCAGGACGGGATGCCGCCCCCACGCCATTCGGCGGTGATGAACGGACCCGGCCGGTAGACGCAGGCCAGGCCGATCTCGCTGATCATCTCCAGGCAGGCGGTCAGGTCGCGCTCGGGCACCTGCGTCCCGCCGAAGTCGGCTACGCCGGGGCTCGGCTGGTGCCAGTTCCACGGGACGTAGATGGAGACCGCGTTCAGGCCCATGTCCCGCATCTGCTGCAGGCGGTCATGCCACGCCGTGCGCGGGACCCGGAAGTAGTGAAACTCGCCGGACAGCACATAGCGTGACGAGCCACCTAGGCCCTGGATGTCCGCGCCGCCAGAAGCTGACATGTCGCTCCTTTGTGTACCCGCCGGGCTTGCTCACCATAGTTGATTGATTGTGCGTGATCAAGAAATAAATTCATCACAAATACGCACGATGCCTGACAGAGCCGAGCGCAGCAAGGCGCTCACGCGAGGATCCGCCGTCACCACCCGAGTTCACGGAGCCGGTCATCGTCGATGCCGAAGTGGTGGGCGACCTCGTGGATCACCGTACGACGAACCTGGACGGCGACCTGCTCGGGTGTCCGGCAGAGAGCGCAGATCGCCAGGCGATAGATCGTGATCCGATCGGGCAGCACCCCGGCGTAGTACGAGCTACGGCTCGTCAGCGGCACTCCCTCATAGAGCCCGAGCAGGCCGGGTGGGCCCGCGCCGTGTTCGACGGTGACAGCGACGTTGCGCATCAGCCGGCCCAGCTCATCGGGCAGACCGTCCAGCGCCATGCCGACCATCTCGTCGAACTGCTCGGGTCCCACCTCGGCCACTCCGCCACCTTCAGGTCATTGGCGAACAGGTCACCAGGCGAACGCCTCCGGAGCCGGCCCCGGCCCCGGGAAGATCTCGTCGAGGGCGGCGAGGAACTCCGCGGACAGCTCTAGATCAACGGCCCGCACCGCGGACGCCAGCTGCCCGGCGGTCCGCGGGCCGACGATCGGGCCGGTCACCCCCGGACGGGTGAGCAACCAGGCCAGGCCGACGTCACCCGGATCCAGGTCGTGCTTGTCGCACAGATCCTCATACGCCTGGACCTGGGTGCGCTGGGCACCGTCGGCCAGCACGTCCTTGCTGCGTCCGGTCAACGAGCGGGAGCCACCGCCCTCGCGCTCCTTACGCAGCACTCCGCCCAGCAGCCCGCCGTGCAGCGGCGACCAGGGCACGACGCCCAGCCCGTACACCTGCGCGGCAGGGATGATCTCAAGTTCGGCGCGCCGTTCGGCGAGGTTGTAGAGGCACTGCTCACTGACCAGGCCGAGCGAGCCGCGGCGCGCGGCGCTCTCGTTGGCCTGGGCGATGGCCCAGCCGGGGAAGTTGGACGACCCCGCGTACAGGATCTTTCCCTGCTGGATGAGGACGTCGATCGCCTGCCAGATCTCCTCCCACGGCGTGGCCCTGTCGATGTGGTGGAACTGGTAGAGATCGATGTGGTCGGTGCCGAGGCGCTTGAGCGAGGCCTCGGCTGCGCGGCGGATGTTCAGCGCCGAAAGCTTGTCCTGGTTGGGCCACGCGGGCGCGCCCTCGGCACCCATGCTGCCGTAGACCTTGGTGGCCAGCACCGTCTTGTCGCGGCGTCCGCCGCCCTGCGCGAACCAGCTGCCGATGATCTCTTCGGTACGGCCCCTGTCCGCGCCACCCCCGTAGACGTTGGCCGTGTCGAAGAAGTTGATGCCCGCGTCGAGCGCCTGATCCATGATGGCGTGACTGTCGGCCTCGTCGGTCTCCGGGCCGAAGTTCATCGTCCCGAGCACCACGCGGCTGACCTTGAGTCCGGTCCGTCCCAGTTGCACATAGTCCATGGGACCAGCCAACCACTTTGAGCGCACTCGAAGTCAACCAGCCGGGCCGCGCCATGCTCAAGATGGTGGGCGGCTCCCCCGACACCGGCCACAGGTCCTCCTGAGACTCCCGGGTGGACCCGGCCCTACGGCACGGGTCCACCCGGACGGCCTCAGCAGGCGCCCTTGTAGAAGTACTTGCTGACGGCGGGGTCGTTCATGTTCTGCTGGGTGATGGCCACCATGGTGGTGCCGATCTGGCCGGTGACGGGCTTGCCCGCGAAAGCGGCGGCGAGCTGGTCGACGCCTTGGGTACCGATCGCGGCCGGGTCCTGGGCGACCAGGACCTGCACGGTGCCGGCCTGGAGTGCGGTGATCTCATCGGGTTCGGCGTCGAACGCGGCGACCTTCACCAGGCCCTGCTTGTGCGCCTGCTTGAGACCGGTGGCGATGCCCTGGCCGGTGTTGGTGTTGCCCGCGAAGACGCCGCCCAGGTCGGGGTGGGCCGCCAGGGTCGACTGGATCTGGGAGGCCGCGGTGGCGGGCAGGTCGTTGTCGTACAGAGTGGGCAGCACCTTGATGCCGGGGTGGCCGGCCATCTCGTCGGTGAAGCCCTTGATGCGGGCGTCGGTGGTGGAGACGCCGGGCTTGACACTGATCACGATGACCGAGCCCTTGTCGCCCATCAGCTTGGCGAGCGCCTGCGCGGCGACATGCCCGCCCTTCTCGTTGTCGGAGGAGATGCGGGTGATGCCCACCGACGGGTCGGTCACCGAGGTGTCCACCAGCCCGATCTTGGTGCCCGACGACTGGAGCTGCTTCAGGGACGGGGTCAGCGCGGCGGTATCGACCGGCGAGATCAGCAACCCGTCGGGCTTGGCCGCGGCCACGGAGTCGATGAGCGGCTTCTGTACCGACACGTCCCACTGCGCCGAGCCGTCGGCGGTGAACGTGAGCCCCTTGGCCTTGGCCTCGGTCTGCGCGGCGCAGGTCATGGTGATGTAGAACGGGTCGCTCTTCACCCCCGTGATCAGCCTGATGGTCTTGGGCCCGCTCGAACCCGGCGAGCTGGAGCCGCTGCTGCATCCGGCGGCCGCGAGCGCGAGCACGGCGCCCGCCGCCAGCAGCGTCCCAGTCGTTCCTCTGATGTTGCGCATGATCGTTCTTCTCCTCCTGCGCGGACAACCGCGCGCTGTTGGGCGTGGCCCGATGTGTCTCCCCGAGTCCTGTGACGGCCCCTTCTCCTGGTTGCCGGCGCTAGCCTCGCTCGCGCGACTGCCTGCGCATCTGGTCGATGTAGACGGCTGCCACCAGCACGGCGCCGACTGCGACGTCCTGCCAGTACTGCTGGACGCCGATGACGATGAGCCCGGTGGTCAGGACCGCCGGGATGAACACGCCGATCACGGTGCCGAGCACGGAGCCCCGTCCGCCGAAGAGGCTCGTGCCGCCGAGTACGACCGCAGTGATGACCTTGAGGTTGTCGGTCGAGTGCCCGGCGATGGAGGTGGTGCCGTACGAGGACAGCCACATCACCGAGCCCAGCCCGGCCAGCAGGCCCATCAGCGCGTACACCTTCACCAGATGCCTGCCGACCCCGATGCCGGCCCGCCGGGCGGCCGCCGGGTTGGACCCGATGGCGAAGGTGTAGTTGCCGAACCTGGTGCCGGCCAGCACCAGGCCGAACACCACGGTGACCGCCGCCGCGAGGACCACCAGCCAGGGGACGCCGAGCAGCTTCCCGTAGCCGAGGCTGCTCTGCAGATGGTCGGAGGCCGCGCCGGCCGGGTCCTGCCCGCCGGTGGCGATCTCGGCGAGGCCCAGCGCCGCGCCGAGCCCGCCGAGCGTGACGATGAGCGCGGGGATCTTCCCGGTCGCGACCAGCGCACCCTGCAGCGCGCCCCACGCCGTGCCCACCGCGAGCGCGATGAGGACACAGACCGCGACAGTGCCCCAGCCGGAGGCGGCCCCGCCGTGGTGGATGTTGTACTCGCCGGACGCCACCGCGGCCAGGACCAGGATCGAGCCGATCGACAGGTCGATGCCCGCCGTGATGATGACGAAGGTCATGCCGACGCCCAGCACCAGGTAGATGGCGGCGTTGACCGCGATCTGCGTGATGTCGTAGGTGGTGAAGAACTTGCCCGGCGCGGCGATGGAGAAGAACGCGACCAGCACCAGCAGGATCGCCAGCGTCCACGTCTCGCTCATCCGCGCGATCCGCGCCGACCACCCGGCGAGACCGGCCCGAGGGGGCATCTGGGCGGCCGGACCGGCCGCCGCGCCTGTGGCCGAATCCTGCGCCGTCATCGCCGATCCTCCCCGTTGTCCGGCTGCTGATCGAGCGATCCGGTCATCGCCCCGACGAGTTCCTCGATGGAGGTGCCTGCGGCGGCGAACGAGGCCACCCTGCGACCCAGCCGCAGCACCTCGACGCGGTCGGCGACGGCCAGTACCTCGGGCATGTTGTGGCTGATCAGTACGACGGCGACCCCCCGGTCGCGGACCCGCCGTACGGTGTCCAGGACGCGGGCGCGCTGCACCACGCCGAGCGCGGCGGTCGGCTCGTCCATGAAGATGACCTTCCGGGCGAACGCCACCGCGCGGGCCACCGCCACGGACTGGCGCTGCCCGCCGGACAACGCCGCAACCGGCACCCGCACGTCCTTCAGCGCGACCCCGAGCTCAGCGAAGGCCTCCACTGCGGCGCGCCGCATCACCGGCCGGTCAAGCACGTGCAGCGGGCGCAGCAGCCCACCGCGGAAGATCTCCCGGCCCAGGTACAGGTTGGCCGCCGCGTCCAGGTCGGGCGCGAGCGACAGATCCTGGTACACCGTCTCCACGCCCCGGCGCTGGGCGTCGACCGGGCCGGCGAAACGGACCGGGGCGCCCTCGAGCAGGATCTCGCCGGCGTCCGGGGACATGACGCCTGACAGCACGTTCACCAGCGTCGACTTGCCCGCCCCGTTGTCGCCGATCAATGCCACGACCTCACCGGCGTACGCGGTGAAGTCGGCATCCTGCAGCGCCTGGACGTGGCCGAAGCGTTTCCGCACGCCCTTGGCCGCCAGCAGCGGCGGTATCGGGACCCCCATCGCGCCACCTCTCTTGGTATCGTTAACAGCTGTTCGATTCTGGAACCGGCCAAGAAGCTGTGTCAAGGGTCACAACGGAGGGATCGCCGCGAGCCGATCCTGGCCGAGATCCCTAGCCACAGAGGGATTTGCGGCTACGGTGACCAGGGGCCGACCATGGGTTTTACCGTTGCGGGATCGTGATAACGTTCCCAAAAAATTGCCGCCAGCTCCTCTGGAGGGAGGCTCGGAGGGTGACCGCCCGGCCTACGATGAAGGACGTCGCCGAACACGCCGGCGTCAGTGCGATGACGGTGTCGCGGGTCGTCAACGGGGATCCCGGCGTGCTGCCGGACACCGCCGCGAAGGTGGAGCGGTCCATCCGCAAGCTGGGCTACCAGCGTGATGACGTTGCCAGGCAACTGCGCCGCAAGGGCCAGCTGACCCAGACGATCGGGCTGCTGGTCGACAACGTCGCCGACCCGTTCATGGCCGCCTTCGCCTCCGCGACCGAGGACGTCGCCCGGCAGCGCGGCAGCGTCGTCCTGATCGGCTCCTCCCGCGACGACCTGCGCCGCGAGCGTGAGGTGATCTCCGCGTTCACCTCACGGAGGGTCGACGGGCTGATCCTCATCCCGGTCGGCGGCAGCCACCGGTTCCTGCGCTCGGCCATCTCGATGGGTACCCACGTGGTGTGCGGAGACCGGCCCGCTCCCGGCCTCGATGTGGACACCGTGGTCGTCGACAACCGCGCCGCCGCTCAGCAGGCGGTCGCGCACCTGATCGCGCACGGGCACCGCCGCATCGCCTACCTCGGCGACCGCCGGGAGATCTGGACGGTCGGCGAGCGCTACGCCGGATACCTCGCCGCGCTGGCGGGCGCCGGCATTCCCGCCGACGAGCAGATCGTGTGGCACGGCCTGCGCCGGGGCCCCGACGCCGCTGCGGCCGTCACCGAGATCCTCGCCAATCCCAACCCGCCCACGGCGGTCCTGGCCAGCAACGACATCGTCTCCGTCGGAGTCCTGGCCGTCCTGCCCTCCCACGTCGCACTCGTCGGCTTCGACGACTTCGTGCTCGCCGGCCGCCTGGATCCGCCGGTGACCGTGATCTCTCAGGACCCGGTCGCGACCGGTACCACCGCCGCGCACCTGCTGTTCGCCCGCATCCACGGGGACTCCTCACCGGCCCGCACCGTGACCCTGCCGACCCAGATGATCATCCGGGGATCCGGTGAGATCCCCGGCCCGCACCTCAAAGGACCCTGACACCGGCGAGCAGCTTCAAGGCGTCTTCGGCAGCCGATCCGGATGGTGCGCTGTAGATGACCAGCGCGAGATCTGGGTCGTCCGGGGTACGCATCGAGACATAGTCGAGGCTGAGGTCCCCGACCAGGGGATGCCGGAAGTCCTTACGCCCATGGTTCCTGGTACGTACGTGATGGTCGGCCCAGAGGCGGCGGAAGTCGGCGCTCCCCTGGGACAGTTCGGCGACCAGCGCGGCAAGGCCGGTGTCATGGGGATGACGTCCGGCGGCGAGGCGAAGATGCGCAACCGTCTCCCGCGCCTTGGACTCCCACCGGGGGTAGATGTCGCGGGCCTGCGGGTCGAGGAACACCAGCCTGGGCATGTTGCGCTCGGCGCCACGCAGGATCAGAACGCGCGCCAGGTCGTTCCAGGCGAGGACGTCGAGCCGTCTCCCCACGACGTACGCGGGTACGCCGCCGAGCGCCGCGAGGGTCTGGTGGAGTTCCCGTCCCACCCGCTGCGGGCGCTGCGGCATCCTGCCGGGCAGCGCGAGGTCGTGCAGGTGCAGCCGTTCGTCCTCGTCGAGGCGGAGCGCACGCGCGACGGCATCGAGTACGTCGCCGGAAACATGGCGTGCGCGGCCCTGCTCAAGACGGATGTAGTAGTCGACGCTGACGTTGGCCAGCGCGGCCAGTTCCTCACGGCGCAGCCCGGGGACCCTGCGCTGCCCGGGGTCGATGACGATACCGACGTCGTCAGGCCGGAGCCGGCCCCGCCGATTCCGCAGAAAGCCCCCGAGCTCGCCCACGTCCAGCGCAACGCCTGACATGAGGGTGGTTGTTCCTGGTCCTGGCAGGACCTGGCTGGACCGGCCCCGGCCGGGCAGCATGATCTGCATGGACACAGTGCACGAGCGGATCGAGATCGAGGCGATGGGCGCGTACGTGGCCAGGCCGGCCGAGCCCGGCGACCACCCGGGTGTGATCGTCGGATCCGAGATGTTCGGCGTGACCGGCTACATCCGGCGGACCACGGACCGGATCGCGGCCCTGGGTTACACGGCCATCGCACCGGACTTCTACCACCGGACCGCGCCGGGCTTCGAAGGCCAGGCCACCCCGGAGGGCCGGGCGCGCGGATTCGAACTCCTGCAGCGGCTCGACCGTGAGGAGGTGCTCGCCGATGTACGGGCGGCCATGGCCTATCTCAGGTACGAGGCTCACACCGGCGGCAGGATGGGGATGGCCGGGTTCAGCCTCGGCGGTCATCTCGCCTTCTTCGCCGCCACCCAGCTGCACCTCGCGGCGATCGCCGTCGTGTACCCGGGCTGGCTGGTCACCGAAGGTACGGCCCTCGGCCGTACGGGTCCGGTGCTGGACCTGGCGACCGGAATCTCGAAGCGGGGCGGCAGGTTGCTGTACCTGTCCGGGGCCGACGACCACGTCATCACCCCGGACGAGACCCGCCTGGTCGCGGAGCGGCTCACTTCGGCGGGCGTCTCGTACGAGATGGTCATCTATCCCGGTACGCCGCACGGTTTCCTCGCCGACGAGCGGGACACCTTCCGCCCCGCCATCGCCGAGGACGCGTGGCGCCGCATCGCAGAACTGTTCGGCACCGAGCTTCGGCAGGCGTGACTCCTCAGCGTCCGATCAGGTCGCGGAGGTTGACGGCGAGCAGTACGAGCGCCACGGCGGCGAGCGGCACCGCCACCGTGATCCGCCAGTTCTGCCAGAGCGCGACGAGGACGATGGACAGCACGACGGCGCACACGACCGCCGCGACCAGCCCGGCCACGAAGCGGGAAGCCGCGCAGCGGGTCCGGCCGATGCTCAATCAATGGAACGAGCGATGCGGAATCCTATGTCGTCGATCTGGAAGGTCGGGTGGCTGCGGCGCCGTACCGAGGCCCGGCAGCTCCAGCGTTCGTCAAACCACCCACCGCCCCGCAGTACCCGGTAGGTGCCGTAGACCTCGGCGTCGTAGATGTCCCAGCACCACTCCCAGACGTTGCCCAGCATGTCGTATAGGCCCCACGGGTTGGGCTGCTTGCCGCCCACGTCGTGAATCCGCTCGTGCGAGTTGCCGCGATGCCAAGCGATCTCGTCGAGCCGTCCATACCGCGCGCCGGTCGTACCGGCACGACATGCGTGCTCCCACTCGGCCTCGGTCGGTAGCCGGTACCCATCAGCGGATGCGTCCCGCTCGATACCCTCGATGTCAGCATGGAGGCGATACGCGGGCGCCAACCCTTCGCGTTGGGACATGGCGTTGCAGAACCGGACCGCGTCCAACCACGAAACGCCCTCGACGGGTAGCTGGTCGCCTCGCGCGGTACTCGGCCGCCGGCCGGTGACCTGTGCGTACCGCGCCTGGGTGATCGGGAACGCCGCGAGCTGGTATGGCGCAAGCTCGACCGACCAGCTGCGTTGCGTTCGCCGGTCCGACAGCGTCACCTGCCCCGGCGGGATGGCAATCATCTCGTTTCCCGCGCTCGCGTCCATGGGCAGGCGATCCTACCGACACCTGCCCTCGATGACCGCGTGGCCGGGCCACCACGGCTGGTCGGGGCACCGTTTCGACCCGCTCGGCTGAGATCGGGGAACTCGGGGAACAAGGTACGGCCCCTGGTCGTTACACATGCCGTGGCTGGTGTGTCCGGTGTCCCCGGGCCTCACCTTTTGCCTTCGCGGATTACCGTTCGGCTGGAGCCGCGTTGTGCCTTTCGCCGACAGGCGACCCCGCACACCGTCACTGCGTAACAAGAGTCCCCACCAGGATCACCTGGTGGGGACTCTTGGCGTCCGGCCATGTCCACAGCGACACGGCGAACCGATGACTACTTAGAGTTGTATTATTTGCACATAACGTAATGGATCATGGAACGGGGTGGGTATCTCTTTTCTTGGCGGACGTATTGGCGTCCGCCCCAATTAAGATCATCAGAGCGGAGAGGCACCACCGTGACCACTCTCGAACAATCGATCGACGTCAACGTCCCGGCCGAGGTCGCCTGGGCGCAGCTGCACCGGATGGACTCCTATCCGCAGTTCATCGAAGGCCTGCAGAGCGTCGAGCAACGCGGCAAGGATCAGGCACACCTTCAGATCAGGGCGAGCGGAAACCCGCAGATGCAGTGCGACACTGAGATCATGGACCGCCGCCCCAACGAGCAGATGACGTGGCGGATCACGAACGGCGGCCCGAAGATGGACGGCAGTGTTGAGCTCCGTCCCCTGGATGACAAGCACTGCAAAGTCCAGGTACGGCTGGAGTACGACCCAAAGGAGCTCAGCGACTCGTTCGGGCTGAAGAGCTCCAAGCCGGACAGCGCCATCAAGGCGACCATCAAGCACGACCTGGAGAAGTTCAAGTCGCTGGTCGAGCGCCGGTCCCCGAAGAGCTGAGGTACGAAGACGCCCCGGCACGGTTTGACCGTGCCGGGGCTCTCCCGAACCGGTGACACCCGGGCCCGGAACCGTACGACCACATGGTCAGCTGGTGGAGATCTGCCCGGTACCGGCCAGCAGCCGGTTGGCGAGGCCGATACCCAGGAACGACGGGACGATACTGGCCGCCCGCTCGAACACGCCCGCCGGGCCGTGGGCGGCCAGGGCCGCACCGAAGGCGGCGAGCGAGACCATCATGATCACAGCGGTGGC
>JAOPYM010000452.1 GCA_025964615.1 Actinomycetes bacterium | reverse complement strand
CGCAGGTAGTCTGGTCCGGCTATGAGTGAGAAGACGATCGTCCACCTGCTGCGGCACGGTGAGGTGTACAACCCCGAAGGCGTGCTCTACGGGCGCCTGCCGGACTTTCACCTGAGCGAGACCGGGGAGCTCATGGCCAAGGCCGCCGCCGACTGGTTCGCCGGCCGCGACGTCACCGCGCTGCTGTCCAGCCCGCTGGACCGGGCGCAGGAGACCGCCAAGCCGCTGGCCGAGACGCTGGGGCTGATCCCCGTGCTCGATGACCGGCTGCTCGAGGCCACCAACAGGTTCGAGGGCCAGAAGTTCGGCCACGGTGACGCGGCCCTCACGAATCCGAGGATCTGGCCGCTCTTCGTCAACCCCTTCAAGCCGTCGTGGGGCGAGCCGTACCAGGAGATCGCCCGCAGGATGATCGCCGCGGCGGTCACCGCGCGGGACGCGGCGCGCGGGCATGAGGCCGTCTGCGTGAGCCACCAGCTGCCGATCTGGACCGCCCGGCGCAGGGCGGAGCGCATGCGGCTCTGGCACAACCCGGTCAACCGCCAGTGCAGGCTGGCCAGCGTCACAAGCCTGGTCTTCACCGGCGACCGGATCGTCGGCGTGGAGTACGCCGAACCCGCCGCGCACCTCTACACATGAACCCATTAGAGTCAAGTACTACACATCGTAGTAGGCAGGTAGTAGGAGAGTCTCCGTGAGCCCCCGAGTGAGCCCCCGAGTCATGCGTGCGCTGGGCGCCGTCGCGGTCGCCGGGCTGCTCGCCGGCTGTGCCGGAACCGGCACCGGCGCTGGTGGGACCGGGGGCGGCGACTCCCGTTATGTCGCCGGTGACGGTTCCGCCAAGGTCGTCACCGACCGGCAGGCCGGTCCGCAGGCGAGCGGCGTCTCCCTCGACGGGAACCCCGTCGCGCTGAGCGACTTCAAGGGCAAGGTCGTCGTCGTCAACTTCTGGGCCTCGTGGTGCGCGCCGTGCCGCGCCGAGGCCCCTTCTCTCGAGCAGTTGTACGAGGAGAACAAAGCGAACGGCGTCGAGTTCCTCGGAATCAACATCAAGGACTACAGCAAGCAGACCGCGCAGGCCTTCGACCGCACCTTCAAGATCGGCTACCCGAGCCTCTGGGACCAGGACAGCCAGATCACGCTGGGCTTCAAGGTCGTACCGCCGAGCGCGATCCCGTCCACGCTCATCCTGGACCGGCAGGGCCGGGTCGCCGTGCGCATCCTCGGCGGCACCACCTACTCCGCGCTGAAGCCCCTGCTCCAGCAGGTCTCCGCAGAGAAATGACCATCGCGGCGAGCGTCCCGTCCACCGTCACCAGCGGTTCGCTGCTGCTGGCGCTGCCGCTCGCGGCCCTGGCCGGGCTGGTGTCGTTCGCCTCGCCGTGCGTGCTGCCGCTCGTCCCCGGCTACCTCTCGTACGTCACCGGACTGACCGGCGTGGACCTCGCCGAGCAGCGGCGCGGCCGGCTCCTGCTCGGCTGCTTGCTGTTCGTGCTCGGCTTCACCGCGGTGTTCATGGCGTACGGGGCGGCGTTCGGCGGTCTCGGACACTGGCTCGCGGAGTACCAGAAGACGATCACTCAGGTGCTCGGCGTGCTCACCATCGTGTTCGGGCTGGCCTTCATGGGGTTCATCCCCGGGCTGCAGTACAGCCTGAAGTCGTCGCGGCTGCCCGCCGCAGGGGTGGCCGGGGCGCCGCTCCTGGGCGTGCTGTTCGGGATCGGCTGGACGCCCTGCATGGGGCCGACGCTGGGTGCGATCCAGACGCTGGCCTTCGACCAGGGCAGCGCGGCGCGCGGCGCCACCCTGTCGCTGGCCTACTGCCTGGGCCTCGGGGTGCCGTTCCTGGTCACCGCGCTGGCCTACCGGCGGGCGCTCGGGGTGTTCGCCCGGGTCAAACGCCACTACCGCCTGGTGACCCGGATCGGCGGCGGAATGCTCGTGCTGATCGGCGTACTGCTGGTCACCGGGGTGTGGACGGAGATGACGCTGCGTATGCAGACCTGGATCAGCGGGTGGGGAACGGTGCTCTGAGATGGTCGACACACAGGCCCCCGAACAGGCCGTACCTGCCAAGCCCAAGGGCATCGGGGCGGTCGGCTGGCTGCGCTGGGGTTGGCGGCAGCTGACCTCGATGCGGACCGCGCTGATCCTGCTGTTCCTGGTCGCGCTGGCCTCGATCCCCGGCGGGCTGCTGCCACAGAACGGGATCGCGCCGGAGAAGGTCGCCGCCTACCGCCTCTCGCACAAGGCGCTGGCCCCGTGGATGGACCACCTGTCGCTGTTCGACGTGTTCGCCGCGCCGTGGTTCGTGGCGATCTACGTCCTGCTGTTCATCTCACTGGCCGGGTGCGTGCTCCCGCGCGCCTCCCTCCACTACAAGACGATCAGGTCCCGGCCGCCGGTCGCGCCCCGCAACCTGGTCAAGCTTCCGCAGTACGCGTCGTACGAGACGGACCAGACCCCCGCCGAAGCCCTCGCCTGCGCGCACGCCGCGCTGAAGGCCAAGCGGTTCAGGGCCGACCTGCGCGACGGGTCCGTCTCGGCGGAGAAGGGCTACCTGGGCGAGACCGGCAACCTGCTCTTCCACCTGTCGATGCTCGTGCTGCTGTTCGCGATCGGGTTCGGGTCCGTCTTCGGCTACAAGGGCAACGTGCTGCTGACCGAGGGGCAGGGTTTCTCCAACAACCTGACCTCCTACGACGCGTTCACACCCGGCAAGGCGTTCTCGACCGACGAGCTGAGCCCCTTCACCGTGCAGCTTGACTCGTTCAAGGCCACCTACATCGTCTCCGGCAGCGAGGCGGGCCAGCCGACCAGCTTCGCAGCCAAGATCCGGTACCAGGCGACCCCGTCGGCCCCGGACACCCCGTACAACCTGAAGGTCAACTCGCCGCTGAACCTGGGCGGCTCGCAGATCTACCTGCTCGGCCACGGCTACGCGCCGACCTTCACCGTCAGGGACGGCAAGGGGAACGTCGCGTTCCAGGGGTCGGTGCCGTTCCTGCCGCTGGAGGAGAAGACCTTCACCTCCGAGGGCGTCGTCAAGGTGCCCGACGCCCAGCCCGACCAGCTCGGCTTCTACGCGGTCTTCTTCCCGGCCGCCGCGCCGGACAGCAAGACCGGTCAGGTCGTCTCAGTGGGCCCGCAGGCCGTCAACCCGGTCGTGTCGGTCGTGCCGTTCAAGGGGAACCTGGGCCTGGACGGCGGAACCCCCCAGTCGGTCTACAAACTCGAAGGCCTCGGCACCACGCTCAAGCCCCTCTCCAAGGCCCAGGGGCTCACCGTGGGCAAGACCCTCACGCTGCCGGGCGGCGCCGGTTCGATCACCTTGGACGGCTATCGGCAGTGGGTCAGCCTGGCCATCAACCACGACCCCGGCAGGGTCCCCGCACTGGTTTCCGCGCTGCTTGCGATCTTCGGCGTGGTCGTCAACTTCCTGATCCGGCGGCGCAGGGTATGGGTCCGTGCGAGTGCCGCCGAGGGCGGGCGTACGGTGGTCCAGGTCGGCGGGCTCACGCTGGGGAGCGCGACGACCGAGTTCGACGACGTCGTCGCGAGCCTCCAATCCACCACAACGAACGAGGAGTGACGAGCGTGGCCGACGCGCATCTCGCCAATCTGAGCAACCAGCTGATGCTGGGCACCGTGCTGCTGTATCTCGTCGCCATGTTCGGGTACGCCTCGGACCTGGCCTTCGGTCACCGTCGCACCGCCGCGGCGACGGCCGCGGCGGCGGCGAAGGCCAAGGTGCTGGCCGGGGCCGGTGGCCCGGAGGTCACCGTCGTGTCCCCCGACTCGGGGGAAACAGAGGTCTCCCCCGGCGAGGAGGACGAGGCCGGCCGGGACTGGGGCCGGTTCGCGGTCATCTTCACCGTGCTCGGCTGGGGTGCCCACCTCGGCGAGATCGTCACCCGGGGCATGGCGGCGAACCGCATCCCGTGGGGCAACATGTACGAGTTCCTGTCGGCGATCAGCTTCGCCGCGGTGACGGTGTACCTGGTGCTCCTGGTCCGGCAGAAGATCCGGTTCCTCGGGGCGTTCGTGATGGTCGCCGCGTTGATCCTGGTCGGCCTGGGCTCCATGCTCTACAACGCGCCGGGCCCGCTGCGCCCCGCGCTCCACTCGTACTGGATCGCGATCCACGTGACCGCCGCGATCATCGCGACCGGCACCTTCACGGTGGCCGCCGTCACCACCATCTTCTATCTGCTGCAGGCCCGCCGGGAGGCGAGCGGAGCCGAGAAGGCCAGCTTCCTCGACCGGTTCCCCACTGCGGACCGTCTCGACGGGCTCTCCAACAAGATCACCATGTTCGGGTTCCCCATCTGGACCTTCGCCATCATCGCGGGCGCCATCTGGGCCGACGAGGCGTGGGGCAAGTACTGGGGCTGGGACCCCAAGGAGACCTGGTCCTTCGTCACCTTCGTGGTGTACGCCGCGTACCTGCACGCACGCGCGACCGCCGGCTGGAAGGGCCGCAAGGCCGCCGCGCTCTCGTTGATCGCCTACGGCTGCCTCCTGTTCAACTTCTTCGGCATCAACTTCCTGGTCTCAGGCATGCACAGCTACGC
>JAOPYM010000446.1 GCA_025964615.1 Actinomycetes bacterium | reverse complement strand
AGAGCATCCTTGAGGGCGTCTCGACGATCTTGCGATGGAGGGGGTCTCTGATCAGGGGTGTGACAGGTTCGTTGAGACTTGATCCGATGTTGTCTCATCGAAGGTGGCCGTTTCCTTGGGGTCAGGCCTGGTTTCCCGCTCCCCAGAAGAACGGCCCGTAGGTCGAGTGGATCTTGATGTGCCAGCCGATCCGCTGGAGCTGTCGTTCGAGTTCGGCGGGCCGGTGCGGGACTTTGACGATCCGGTGGGCGGTCCCGTCGGTGAGTCGGCGTTAGATGGTCGAGGACCGTTCGCCCTCGATGAGTTCGTCAGCGGTGCGGTAGCCGTCGTCGACGAAGAACACCCGCCCATCTGGTTGGAGGCAGTCGGCCACCAGCGACCAGAAGGACGCGAAGCGTTCGGCCGGAACGTGGGAGAGCCAGAAGCCGAAGAAGACGACGTCGTAACGACGGTCCGGCCGCCAGCCGAACAGGTCGGCCGACACGAAGCGCACCCGCTCCTGTTGGCCCACCCGGGCGGAGGCGATGGCGAGCATTTCTGGAGAGGCGTCCACGGCAGTGACGTCCGCGGCGTGCTGGAGTAGTTGGGTGGTCCAAGTGCCTGGGCCGCAGGCGAGTTCGAGCACGCTGCCGGTCGGCCGGAACGCATCGAGCGCCTCGGACAGCTTGGAGCCTCCGGGAAAGGGCAGAGCGTGGTTTTCGTACTCCGCGGCCACTGCCCGGTAGTAGTCGATTTGCTCGTCGAGTAGCCCCTCTGGGCTGTCACCGCCAGCCGATGTCATGCGTCGACTATCACCGAGACGTTTGCCAGTGTGCAACAGCCACGAGGTCGATTACCCCGTGAGGGGTGGCCGCGCCGGATTCAGGAGGTCGGCACGATCTTCGTGCGATTGTCCCGTGCCGATGAGGCTGGCACGGGAGCTTGTCAGGCGTTCCGCGGCGTCGTTGTGGTTGGAGCCGATCAGGCTGGTCAGGGTGACGGTTTCGGGGTAGGTGACGAGTTCGATCCGGTCGGGGCTGGGGCGGTGCGGGTCGCCGTAGGGGTCTTCGCCGAGGCGTTGAAGACGTTCGGTCCAGAGTTGTCGGAGTTCGGGTGGGCCGTCGTGGTCAGTCAGCCAGCGGGCCGTCAGTTCTTGGGCATGGTGGTGGTCCCGGCTCAGTTGCAGGAGGTCGTGTCGGCGCAGGAGACGCCGGTGACGGCGGTTGGCGTGGAGGGCTTCGGGCAGCAGGTGGCGGAGGGGTCGTTGGTCTCCGCCGCCGCGCCAGCGGCCGTGTGTGGCGCAGATCCGCTCGTGTGGGTGGGTGTGCTGAATTGCCAGTCGGCGGACTCCTCGGCTGGCGGCGTAGAGCAGGCAAGCCGGGCAGCGCCAGAAATCGATGGTCGAGTCGGCGTCCGGCGGTGGGTTCGGTGGTTCGTCGGGGGCATCGTGCAGGGCGGGTATTGCGTACCGGAGTTCGATGACCTGCCGGCCGGTGAGCGCGGCGAGAATCACGGTGGATCCGAGGGTCCAGCCGGTGAGGTCATCGCTGTCGCGGGCGTGGAATCGGCCGGGGCCCAGGAGGTGGGACAGTTCCCGGACGGTGATGTGGTTGGCGTCGGCGAGCCGGTTGAGGTAGGAGCCGAGGAGTTCGGCGGGAAGCCGAGCGAGCGGGACCGGCAGTGTCCGCAGGCTGGTCACCGGCTGGTGCAGTTGTCGCCATGTCCGCGACGACGGCGACGTTTCCGGACGGTGTTCTGCTGTTCGGCGGCCTGGTCAAGCTCGATGGCGTCCAAGCCCTTGCGGGTGATCTTCTCGGTGCCCTCGATGAGGGCGTCGAGAGCGGCTTCGCGGATCAGGTGAGACAGGCTGCCGATCATGCCGCTGGTGCGCTCGTGCAGGTAGGGGCCGAGCTTGCGGAGGGTGCCGGGCCGATGCGCGGCCAGGCGCAGGGAGTCTTCCAGGGTCGCGACGAGTGCCTGCCATGCCTGCTGGTCGGCGGTGGTGTTGTGCTGGAACGGCCCGGTGGTGGTGAGGCTGTAGCGTCCGGCGATCTGGCCGCCGCGGCGTCCGGCGAACAGGCCGGTTCCCTCGACTTCGACTCCGGCCAGGATGAAGGTCGCCGGGATGCGTTCGGACAGGTACTTGATCTGGTCGGATGCTTCGGCGCCGACCCGGGCGGCGCACGGGGGCTAGCCGTGCTGCCAGACGCGGTAATGCTGGTCACGGCATCTCCTGGGAGCGGTTCGTGGCGGTGGCCTGTTGGTCGTGGACGGGTAGCAGCAGGCGGAGGGTGCTGTCGGTGAACCAGCGTCGGAAGCGGGTTGCGCTCCAGTGCCGGTCGCTGGTGAGGCGGCAGAACAGGGCCGGGTCCATCAGTGTCCAGACGGTGTCGATCGCGGCGGCGCGGTCAACGTTGTCGCGTAGGGCTGATCGTTGCAGTAGACCGTCCACCAGCCAGGTGGCCATGACCTGGCGCTGCGCCATGAGTTGCTTGGCGATGGCGGCGATATCCTCGTCGATTCGTGCGGCTTCCAGGGCGGCCAGGGTCAACCCCGCGGCACGTTGGGCGGAGTCGACGAGCACCTGGGCGAACACTGTGACGAAATCTGCCGGCTCGGCTGCGGACTGTGCCTGTGTGGCCCATTCGCGCGCGAGCATCGGCACCGGCTCGTCATCGCCGGCGATCGCGGTGTCGATCACCGCCTTCAGTAGCCGTGCTTTGGTCTTGAAAGCTAGCTCGACGGTGGGCAGCGCGACACCCGCGTCGGTGGCCACCGCGCGCATGGTGGTCGTGGCGTAGCCGTGATCGAGGAACCGCCGCGCAGCCGCCGCGATGATGCGGGCACGCGTGTGCAGGGCCTGCTGCTCGCGGCGCGGCGAGCGGTAGCGGCGGGTGCCATCTGCGGGAGGGCCTGAAGCGTGCATAATCGGATATGGTACTGCCATAGTCGAATTAGGAGGCGATCGGCGATGACCGACCAGAGCACCCCTACCGACCCAGGTGTCGAAGACACCGTGGCCCGACCCGGTGGCGTGTCCTATCTGCGTATTCCCGCACGGGACGTCGCGCAGTCCGCGGAGTTCTACAGAGCCGTGTTCGGCTGGCGACTGCGCGGCAGCCCGGACGCGCCGAGCTTCAGCGACGGCACCGGGCACGTCATCGGGCACTGGCGCACCGACCTGCCCGCCGCCGGTGAGGCCGGCGTGCTGCCCTACATCTACGTCGTGCACCTGGATGACACGCTGCGCACGGCGACCGAACGGGGCGCCGAGTTGGTCACCTCGCCCTATCCTCAAGGAAACCTCTGGATAGCCACCATCCGCGACCCCGCCGGCAATGTCATCGGCATCTGGCAGGACGGGCCACGCTGACCCGCGGGAGGGCCGCCTTGCGAAGGGCAGCCCGGCTGGCCAGCCGGGGAGCCCGGCGATCACGGTCGACGGGCCCGGCCACCTGGTGGTGATCGGGCCCGTCGGGTCTTGCCGGGTTACTTGCCAACCTCGGGTTCGGCTTCGAGGTCGGCGATGCGCCGGTCCTGGAACCGCATGTTCGATCGCGCGGCTTTGAGCCGTTCGTCCAGGGTCCGGTTGTCGGTAGTGAGTTGCCGTACTCGCTGCTTGAGGGTGGTGTTCTCGGTGGTGATGCGCTGGATGGAGTCCTGGGTCCACTCGGCTTCGAGGTCTCGGATCTGGCCGAGGAAGTCGCCGATGCGGACACGCTGCTGAATGATCTCGGCGTGGGCGGCCTTCAGAGCCTGTTCGGCGTTGAGGGCGCGTTCCCGCCAGGTCGCCTCCAGTTCGGCTTGCTGGTCAGCTGTGTCTTGTGCCTGCCGTGCCCCGGTGTCGGCCATCGCCTCGGCCAGGGCTGCTCGGGCCTGCGGGTTGGTGTAGAGGAACGTGCGGGAGACTCCGGCCCGCCTGCCGACCGAGGCGACATAAATGGGAGCCTTCTCCCGCCGCATCCGCGTGAGCGCGTCGTGGACCCGGCTGAGGGCGGCCTCGGCCTTGGTGCGGCGGGCTGCGACCGCGGCGGCGGTCTTCTGGCTACTGGATGTCACGCGTGGACCTCCGCAGCTTGGTCGTACTCGTTCTCACCGACGTCGTACTCGTCGTACTCCTCACCCGGTCGACCGACCTTGGCGAGGTCTGTGGCCAGGAACGCGGTGTTCCAGACGCGTTGGAAGTAGTCCTGGGGTTTGCGCAGATCCAGGGCGAGGGCGTCGTCGAGGAGCCCGAGTCCGGCCAGTGCCTTCTCCAGGCCGTCGATCGCGCGGGCGGTGGGTTCGAAGTAGTCGTGCAGGTAGGAGGCGGTGGCGTCGTCGGGGGCGCCCTCGGCTAGCAGCCGCCACTGTTCGCGTTTGCGCCGCCAATACAGCAGGTCAGCGCCCGAGAGCACGAACCGGTCGCAGGAGTGGCAGTTCAGATTCCAGGGGCAGGCGCCGCCGTCGACGACGGGCTGGAAGGTGCAGAAGCCGCCCTCGGCCGGGGTGCTGCGCCGTGACAGGTCCACCGCCAGGGCTTGGGCCTCGGCTTGGCTGAGCGGGGCCGCGGTCCCGGCGAGGAGCTCACCGGGGTTCGCGGTTCCCGGCCCGGAGACCCAGACGTGCTGCAGCACGTTCTCCAGATCTGAATGGGACAGGTGTAATGGCAACCTCGGGTATTGGAACTGTCCGAATGCCTCGTAAGACTTCATGGTGTGGGCGACCCGTCTGATGTGTTGGTGGGATCGAGCCATGTGCCGTTAGTTGCGTTGGCCGGGAGCAATTTGCGAACGAGGTCGATGGCCTTGCCGAAGAACGGGTGTTCGGTGGGGCGAGTGAGGAAGTCGGCGATGGCGAACAAGTCGAGGGTTTGGCTGAGTTCGCGCCAGTTGTCGGGGAGACAGCCTCCTGTAGTGTCGTATCCGGTTAGGAAGCCGTCGGTGAAGGCTTCGGGGAGTTCGTTGCGGAAGCGCAGCATGTTGCCGACGTCGAACAGCGGGGTGCTGCTGAAGGCGAACTCCCAGTCCAAGACGGCAGTGATGGTCCAGGCACCGTGATGGTGAGCGGCGAGCAGGTTCTTTGGGTTGAAGTCAGAGTGCACCAATTGATGGGAGCCATGGACGGCGCCAAGGACGGGCGCGACCTGGGTCGAGTGCTGGCGTAGGGCTTGCTGTTCGGCAGGAGTGAGCGCGTGGTGGGCGTTCCCGGTTCGCAGGCAGCGGTCGACAAAGACTGGCAGGTCTGCGGTGGGCTCCATGCCATCCGGTCCGGGAACCAAGTCAGGGCCGTCGAAGAAGCCCGGGCGCGGGAAGGTGACCGTGCCGATCGCGGCGAGGACGGCTCCGACCGAGCGGCCGAGTTCCCGGGCCTCGCGCGGGGCAAGCTCAGGGAGGACCGTGCTGACCAGGTCGCCTGGCAGAAAACGGGACAGCATGACCGGCTGATTCGCGGCTGCCCCGTCAGGGTCTGCGGCGATGACTTCGGCCACCGGCACGATGCCGGCGAGGCGTCCGGCCAGGGCGGTTTCGACGGCGCAGGTGTTGTGGTGCAGGTAGCGGCGGAGAACGTAGCGGTCGCCGGTGTTGGTGATGAGCAGAATGTTGGCGTTGCTGTATCCGCCGGTGAGTGCGCTGGCGTGCAGGATCTGCAGGCCGGGCAGCGCGTCCCGGGCGAGCCATTCACGGATCGACTCATCGATGAGTTGGCCACCTGTCATGCCTGGGCGGTTGTTCAAGAGTTCTCCCTGTTCGGTTCGTTACGACGGCCGACGTCGGCGGCGTAGGTCATCCAGTCGCCGGTGGAGGCGTGTTGCCAGGCGACGGCGACCTTGATGTGGAGGCCGAGCATGCGGGCGAGGATGGCGGCGGGGAGTTCGGTGGCGAGGGTGAACAGGGCGGTGGATCGGGCGAGGCCGGGTTGGATGCCGATCTTCTTCAGGCGTCCGCCGAGGTAGCTGGGGGTGAGGGGGTGCCCATGTCGTCGGCCGGGGAACAGCCATGAGGTTGCCGCTGGGTTGTTGATGATGGTGCTTGCGCGGCGGGTGGCGACCAGGTTCATGACGAGTGCTGCGAGCGGTTCGGGGAGCAGGACAGGGATGTCGCCGAGTTGGAGGGTGACCTGCTCGCCGTCGGTGTGGACGTGGCCGGTGGTGAGGCGGCTGATGCTGCCCAGGTCTTGGGCGTAGTGCAGGAGCAGCAGGCCGACGACCCGGTCGGAGGTCTTGAGTGTGTCGTCGTGCAGGAGCCGGCGGGCGTCATCCCAGCGTTTGTCGGTGTCGAGTGGCACGGTGGGGCCTTCCCAGCGGACTGTGCCGAAGGTGAGGTGGCTGGCGTGCCGGTGGGCGACGGCCCATCGGACGAAGTGGCCGGTCTGGTCCTGGTAGCGGGCCTTGCCGGAGATCCACTGGTCGAGGTCGGGCTGGGTGCAGGAGGCGAGGGTGAGGCTGCGGGCGGCGAGCCAGTCCAGGAAGTCGGCTGCCGCAGTGATGTGGCTGCGGACGTTGAGGCACTGCAGGTGGCTGGCGTGCGTTCCGCGCAGGCGTTGCCGCAGCCGCCGCAGATGGTGCCAGTGGGCGTAGGCGTGCCGAACACGTCGCTGGTCAAGGCCTTGGGGGCGGCGAGGAGGGCCGCGGTCCAGCGTTCCAGCTTCACCAGGCGTTCGTCGCGGTCGGGCAGGGTGCCGGTGGCGACCAGGACGCTGCGCAGGTGGTCCAGGGTCTTGCTGGGCGGCAACTCGTCGAGGATCTCGTGGGTCGGGCGGCGGGTATCGGCTCCGATCTGGGTGAGGATCTCGGCGACCTTGGGCCGGTGCAGCCAGGACATGGCCATGTCGGGCCGGTCGACCTGGGTCAAGGCATGGTGCAGCGGGGCCAGTTCGGCTCGGATCTGGCCGGTGTCGTCGCCGAGGAGGCGTCGTACCCGCTGGTCGAGGGTGCAGCGTTGGCAGGGCCGTGGGCGGAGCGTCCAGGTGGTGCGGCAGGTCGGGCAGCGGTCCCAGAAGTCGGGGTCGGGGTTGACGCACTGGGCGCAGAGCGGTTCCTTCAAGGTGCCGCCGCGGAGCGGGGCGATGGTGCGGCAGCCGCTGCAGGGCATCCACCGGTGCTGGCATCGGATGCACCAGGGTCGGCCGGTAGCGCGGGAGATCTCACATGGCGCCGTCCTGTCGCAGATTCCGCAGGTCAGGATCGGAGACTGGTGACAGTTCTGGCACAGCGGTCCGTCCGGAGTGCGCACCGCGACGCGTTTGCGGCGGCCGCAGACGGTGCAGTCCTCGAGGTTGATGGGGTCGTTGACCAGACAGTTGGGACACAGCGGCCCGCCGTCGGCATCCCGGGCGGCCGGTTCCCGGACGCTGCCGCAGCGGCAGCATGGAATCGCTCTGGTCTTGGCGAAGCAGTTCCGGCAGACCCGCTGGCCCTCCAGCACTTTGGACAGCGCTTTCACCTGGTCGCATCGGGTGCAGGCCGGCCGCAGGATCGTGCCGCTTTCTGTTGCGGCGAGGTCGTTGATGAAGCGGAGCACCGCCGGGGCGGGTGCCTGGTGTCCGGCTCCGGTCAGCAGGTTGGGGTGGTCGATGATGGCCCAGGCCAGGCGCCGTCGCACAGCTGGACGGACGGTGGTCCGCTGGAGAGCCGCCAGCACCTCCTGGGAGGTCAGGGCCGGGTCAAGCTGGGTGATCATCTGCGTCATCTGCGGTATGGGGTCGCCGTCGAGGTCGGGACACTGCTCACAGCGCGGCCGCCCGTGCCGGTCTCGGGTGGACACCCGCCGCTGGTTCCCGCAGTTAGCGCAGGTCTGCGGGGTATCCCGGCAGACCAAGCAGATCAAATAGCCCTTGCGACTGATCATGTAGGTGATGGACCTGCGGCAGTCGCCGCAGCACGGGGCCGCGATGGAGCCCGCGCCCGCCGCGCGCAGCCCCAGCAGCAGTTGCCCGACGGCCCAGGGAACCGGCGGCCCGCCGGTGGCGAGCAGACCGGGGTTCCCGCTCAACACGTGGGCCAGGCGGCGGCGTTTAGCCCGCCCTCCCGCGACACGGCTAACGACATCGCGGATGACGCCGATGTCCAGGTCCTGTTCGACGGCTGTGACCAGCCCGACGATGACGGCGACCGGGTCGGTCACCGCCTCACGGGCGGGAAGACCGTTGGGGGCGGTAGTCATTGGTCGGCCGGCGTGATGCGGGCCCGTTTAGGCCGCAGGCTCCCGATCCCGGCCTCACCGCCGCCGGCTGCTTTGGTCTTCTTGGCCTGCCCGCCGACCGCGATGGGCTCGATGAGGTCGTCCATCGTGCAGTCCAGGATGTCCAGCAACGCCATGAGGATCTTCAGGCTGAGCCGCTCAGGCCGCTCCACGACCAGCCGGTAGACCTGGCTGGAGGACAGCTTGATGCCGCGCTTGGCCAACGGCGCGATCAGGTCGGTCGTAGAGAACATCCCACGGGTCGCCATCACCTGCCGCAGATGCCACTGGTAGTCGAGCTTGGCGGCCATCAGCGACCCCTCCCTGCGGGCTTGCGCTCCTCCAACGCCGGGGCGAGGGCTCTGCGGAGCGCGGTGTTCATGAAGTCGCTGCTCACGTGCGTGTAGACCGCCGTCGAACTGTCGGCCTCGTGCCCGACATTGACCTGGATGAACCGGCGGTCAACCCCGTCCTCGGTGAGGTGGGAGACGTAAGAATGCCGCATCGAGTGCGGGACCAGAGCCCGCGGCAGCCCGAGCGCGTCCCGGTAGGCGACGAACCGGGCGTTGATCTCGGCCGGTTTCACCCGCCTGCCCCGCTCGGTCACCCACAACGCCGGATGATCCTCACAGCCGAACCGGGGCCGGACGTTCTCCACATAGTCGCGTACGGCCTCCACCGCCCAGCCCATCACCGTGGCGACGTTGCGGCGCCGGGGCGGCTGTCCCCGCTTGGCCTTGCCGTACCGGACATTCAGCATGCCGTACCCACCGAACTCCGGCGCCGCCGGGTTCCGCCCCCAGTCCACCAGGTCGAGCTTGGACGTCTCGGTCCACCGCAGTCCCCACCCATACATGACCTTGAACAACGTCGCGTCCCGGTAGGCCGCCAGCACACCCTTGCGCTTCGCTCTCACCGCCCGTTCCACCTGCTCATCGGCATAGTCCAGGAACCGCTGAATCTCAGTCCGCGTGAACGGCCGAGCTTCCGGATCACCTTCGTAGTCGTTGAGGTGGGCGATGGTGTTCCACTCGTGAACAATCGGCACCGGATGAACACCCGAGCCGAACTCCCGTTCACACGCCGACCCCCATCCGTAACGGGCATCGGTGAGGTATTCGGTGAACAGCCGCAGGTCACCCTGGTAGCCGCGGATCGTGGACGGCGCCCGGTGCAGCTCGGCCGTCAGATGCAGCGACCACTCATCCACGTGCGCCGGCCCCCACGACCAGGGGTAGTCGCTGGTGAACTTCTCAAAGCGCCGGATCAGCCGCTCCCGCCGGATGACTGTATCCTCCCGCAGACCCCGGGCCGTCTGCTGAGCCCGCCAGGCCTTCAGCATCGCCTCGAACATCGCGTCCTCCGGACGCAGCTGCACCACCCCGGACACCAGCTCGAGACGGGCAGCACCAGCCAGATCACCACGTCCCATCGAGCCCCTCCAACCCCACAAACCTCGACCGTCTAGAGGCTGGATCCTGCATCTGACGGGAGCATCACGCAAGCGGTTCAGCTCAAACCGCATGAACCGCCCAGTGAGCCGACCCACTCCGACCCCGCGCTGAACAGGCCTGTGACTTTCGCTGCTAAACGGCCGGGGGCCTTGGCTGCTATTTGGCAGGGTCGGTCTGAAGGGGTCAGGTCTGCACCGGCTAGATCTGCGCCAACCAGGTCGGCGCCAGTCAGGTCCGGTCGGGGGTGGGCCCATAGGTCTGCTGGCTATTCGGTCGCCTTCGGCCGCAGGCTGTCCATCACCAGGTCGAGGAGGTGGCTCGTCCTCGCTTCCCACTGCTCGTCGTACTCGATCCGCCAGAGGAATCCTACGAGCAGCAGCATCTCTTCCGCGTCGATGTCCTGCCGGACCGTGCCCGCTTGCTTGCCCGCGTTGAGGAGCAGCGTGATCGCGTCGACGATCGACGCGTAGCCCTCGTCGGCCAGGGTCTCCCTCATGACGGAGTAGAGTGCGCCGGCCAGGCCGTGCTTGACGCGGCCGTAGGAGGCGAGTCGGTCGAACCATTCGCGAAGCGCGATCGGTGCGGGGCGTGATGCGACGAGCTTCGGTGCGGCCTCGACGAGCTCTTGGACGTCTTTGCGGTGTACGGCGAGGATCAGGGCCTCGCGGGTGGCGAAGTGGCGGTACATCGTGCCCTGTCCGATGCCCGCTCTCTTCGCGATCGACTGCATCGAGGCATCGCCCGACAGGGCGAGTGCCTCGCGTGCTGCGGCCAGGATGCGCTGCCGGTTCAGGGCGGCGTCAGCGCGCAGCCCGGGGCGTTCGCCCTGCGCGGGCCCGTCGGAGGCCGTCATGAGGTCCGTCCCCCTGCTGTGCGAACGGTTCGCGGCGCCATCGAGTCCACCTTTGCCAAGCGGACATGTGTCCGCTAATGTTTCCTGGAGCGGACAGCTGTCCGCTTACTCCCATTCTAGGGCACCGCCCGAGGTGGGACCTGTGGATCAATGATGGGAAACCCATGTCGGACATGGACATGAAGGACAAGGTCGCTGTCATCACCGGAGGCAGCTCGGGCATCGGCCTGGCCATCGCCGAGGAGTTCGCCCAGCGCGGCGCGAAGGTCGTGATCACGGGACGCCGACAGGGAGCGCTCGACGACGCGGCCGCCGGCATCGGCACATCCTGCTCGACCTTCAGGGGCGACGTGGCCGTCGCCTCCGACGTCGAAGCCCTCTACACGAAGGTGATGGCGCGGCACGGCCGTCTCGACACCGTCATCGCGAACGCCGGGGCCGGCTACCACTCGCCCCTGGGCTCCATCACGGAGGAGGAGTTCGACCAGACGTTCAATACCAACGCCAAGGGAGTGCTGTTCACGGTCCAGGCCGCGCTGCCGTTCCTGCCGAGCGGCGGAACCGTCGTCATCATCGGTTCGACCGGATCGATCAACCCTCCTCGCGGAATGAGCATGTACGGCGGCGCGAAGGCGGCCGTCCGCGACTTCGTCCGGAGCTGGATCCAGGACACGAAGGGGTCCGGGATTCGCATCAACGTGCTCAGCCCCGGAGCGGTCGACACGGAGTCGCTGCGCAGCGCCCTCGCCAGGGCACAGGGAGCTGACCGCGTCCAGAGTGAAATCGACCGGATGGGCGCGGGAAGCCCGATCGGCCGCATCGCCCAGACCGGCGAAATCGCCAAGGCCGTCGCCTTCCTGGCCTGCGACGACTCGAGTTTCATCCATGGCGTCGAACTGTTCGCCGACGGCGGCCTGGCACAGGTCTGAGAGACAGCAAAGGAACACGACCATGCCTGGGATCGAGAACAAGGTCATCGCCATCACCGGCGCCAGCAGCGGAATCGGGGAGGCCACCGCGCTGCTCCTCGCGGAGCGCGGAGCGAAGCTCGTCCTGGGGGCCCGGCGTACAGAACGCCTGGAGGCTCTGGCCGCGCAGATCGCGGGGGCCGGCGGGGAGGCGGTGTTCGCGAGCGTCGACGTCAGCCGGCGCGACGACGTCGCCGCCCTCGTCCAGCTCGCACTCGACAGCTTCGGCCGTCTTGACGTGCTCGTCAACAACGCCGGCGTTATGCCCATCTCCCCGCTCGACGAGCTCCGCGTCGAGGACTGGGAGGCGATGATCGATGTCAACATCAAGGGCGTCCTCTACGGCATCGCCGCCGCACTGCCGGTCTTCCGGGCGCAGAAGTCCGGGCATGTCATCAACACGGCATCCACCGCGGCCCTCAAGGTCGTGCCGAACATGTCGGTGTACTCGGGCACGAAGATGGCGGTCCGTGCGATCTCGGAAGGCCTGCGGCAGGAGGCCGGCGCCGACCTGCGCGTGACCATCGTCACGCCGGGCATGACGTCGACCGAGGGCGCCGGAGGGGTCACCAACCCGGAGATCCGTGCCAGCCTCCAGGCCTCGCTGGACAGCATGGCCATGCCTGCGGCCGCGATCGCCCGCGCCATCGCGTTCGCGATCGACCAGCCGGACGCGGTGGACGTCGGCGAGATCGTCGTCCGCCCCACCGCACAGGGATAACTCGCGAAGGTTCGGCTGGGCGACCGTCGTCCAGCCGAACCCTGCGGGCCGCGCCGATCTGCGGAACGTCCCCGGCGGCGACACCGAAGACGCCGTCGGGCGCAGTGCCCGGCTGGGGCTTCGGCGGGAGGGGAAGGGTTGCGGCAGGAGGCAGCACACGGTGATGGACTGTCCTGTCTAGGGTGGCTGCCGTAGTCCAACCGACGTGGTGACCTGATTCAGGTGAAGTCGGAGTAGGCGAGATGTGTTCTGCATGACCGGCATTCGAACAGGTAGGCGGTCGGCTGGCCATCCCGGTCGAGGGAGGCAAGGTACTGGTCGACCTGCTCGGCTGGCCAGCGGCTCTCCGACAACTCCTGGCGGAGAGACTCCAGAGTGGTGTGGTCGCCTTCGAGCTCGCGGGCGCCGACCACCCCGAGGAACGCGGCTCCGTCGCCGCAGTGGAAGAGCCACCGCTCCTGCTGCCAGCCGGAGAACCCTGGGGTTCGGTTTGTGATCGTCGAGACCACTTCTGTGCCGATGCCGGCGGGCGCGAGGTAGGCATCGGAGAAATCTGCCTCGAAGCGGTCGGCCGCCGTGCCATCCGCGACGCACCAGGGGCACAACGGGCCTGTCAATTCCTCGACGGCGAACACCGGACCGGAGTAGATGTAGCCGCGCTGGCGTAGGCAGCACACGCAGACCTCGTCCGACGCTCTGACCGAGCCGGTCTTCAGTGGGTCCGGGTGGTAGACGAATTGCGGGAGGTCCTCGATGTGCGCAGCCATGATCCCATCCTGGCATCTGGGAGGGCCCGCAGCGTCGAGCCGTACACCTCGCGGATCCCGGCCTGCTCGACGCCGGCCAGGGTGGCCAGGTACGCCGAGACCGCCGAGCCGATCTCGCGCCGGCCCGCCGGCCACAGCGGATGCACGTCGCCCACCATCGCCCCTCCATCGGTTATCGCAGAAAAGCTAGGGGAGTCGCCCCGATGACCGGGGGACGGCCCTCCCGGGTGTCCTGGGAGCGCCTGCCCCTGGTACATCGACCGGGCGCTGTTCGGAATCACCCTTCCCCTTGCGGAACTGGCCGCTCACCAGCCGGACCTCCTCGACCTCCCTCAGGCGGTTGAGCGATCGCTTAAATCGCGGGTAGAGTGCGTTTGAGCAGATGCTCAAACGTAGGGAGATGTCATGGTCGACGGATGTCAGGGCACTGATCCGGTGCGGGTACGGCGGGCGGGCGTCGTGGTCAGGGGAGTGGGCTACGGCGCTCTGGGCGGCCTGGTGACCGGTGTGCTCCTGGTGGTGGTCGTCGGCACCTTCACGGCGTTCACCGACGGCGCACAGGGCGTTGTCGTCCTCCCCTTCTACGCGATGTTCGCCGCTGTGCTGGGGGCGATCGTCGGGTCCGTGGTGGGCCTGTTCGGCGGGGTGGTGTTCGCGGTGGCGGCACCGTGCCTGCAACGGCACCGG
>JAOPYM010000439.1 GCA_025964615.1 Actinomycetes bacterium | reverse complement strand
TGCTGTCTTGTAGGTGGCGGCGCGGGTGCTGACGTTGGCGAAGGCGGACAGGGTCTGGTCGGTGGGCAGGTCGCGGCCGGTGAGTGCGGCGGTGCCGGCGCGTTCGCGGAACATCTCGATGCGGGAGTGGTGCTTCTCGGCGGTTTTGCGGCGGCGTTCGCCGAGGTGGGGGTCGATCATGAGGGCGATCGCGGTGGCGATCCGCTCGACCTGGGGGTAGGTCTTGGCGGGCGGCTCGGTCAGTTCCGGCACGAGCAGCTGCTCGGCCCGCCCGGCGCTCTCGTCGGGCAGTTCCTGGAAGATCTCGGTGATGAGCCGGGCTTTGCCGGCGTCGATGATCCCGGTCTGGAGCAGGGCGGCGGTCTCCGGCAGGCGGGCGCCGAGTTCCCACGCGGCCCGCATCGTCTTGCCGGCTGAGGGGGCGGACGCGGCCAGCGCGAGGGCGATCTCATGGGTCAGCGAGTCGTCCCACACGTCGGGCAGGTCACCGTGCCGGGACCCGCTGAGGAACGCCGGGCTGTCGTCGCGGATGAGGGTGCGGATCAGGCCGAGCTTGCCCGCCGCCGCCCACGCTTCGAGGGCGGCGAAGCGGTTGAGGACCCCGATCTGCTGCTCCCCGGTGGCGCCTTTGCACCGCCAGCCGTCCCCGGCCGCGGCGGCGAGGGCGGCGGCCAGCTCGGGGCCGGGCTGTTGCGCGGCGTTCAGGATGCCGATGAGGCGGGCAGTGGGCGTGCCGATGTTCGGAGACGGGTTCGCCCCGCCGGGCTTGCCCGGCGGGGCGATGTGGTTGGCGAGGTGTCGCCGGTCGTGGGCGAGGTGCCGGGGTTAGTCGATGACCTCGGTGACGGCGGAGCGGGTGGCGGCTTCGTCGACGAGGTTCTTGCCGGCGGCGAAGGCGGCGACGAGGGATTGCAGGGCGAGGTTGTTGACGGCGCGGGGGTAGCCGCGGCCGGTGGTGTGGATGAGGTTCATGGCGTCCTCGGTGAAGAGCTGGTCGGCCCGGCCGGCGAGGTTCACGTGGTGGGCGATGTAGCTGGCGGTCTCGGCGGCGGTCATGCCGGGCATGGTGTAGCGCAGGGATGTCCGCTGCTCCAGGGCGGCGAGGACGGCGAGCTTCATGGTGCGGCGCAGGGTGGGCTGGCCGACGAGGAGGCAGGCGAGGGGGGAGTCCTGGTCCATCGAGGTGTTGGTGAGCATGCGGATCATCTCCAGCTGCTCGTAGGCGAGGAGGTGGGCCTCGTCCAGGACGAGGACGGGGGTGCGGCCTCTTTCCTCGCGCTCGGCGGTGAGGGCCTTGCTGACCTGGGTGAACAGCCGGGAGCCGAGGTGGGAGGGCCGCTGGCCGAAGATGTTCAGGATCTCCTCGCAGATGCCGCGGGTGCCGATCATCGGGTTGGGCAGGTAGATGATGGTGTGCCTGGAGGGGTCCAGGCCGGCCAGGACGGCGCGGACGGAGACGGTCTTGCCGGCGCCTACTTCTCCGGTGATGACGCCGATGGACCGCTCGCTGATGCACCAGGCGATGCGGGCGGCGGCCTCGTTGTGGGCGGCGTGGCGGTGCAGCATGCCGGGGGCGAGGTTGCGGCCGAAGGGCATGCGGCTGAACCCGTAGTGGGCCTGCAGCTTCTCGATCACCGGGATTCTCCTTCTTCTTGGCGGGGTGCGCGGCTGGCCTGGATGCGGGCCAGCAGGTCTTTCTTGGCGTCCTGGAACGCGGCGAGCTCGCCGGGATCGGCCTGGTGGGGGCCGGCGTCGGACAGGCGGCGCATCCAGGCGATGAGGGCGGAGACCTCCGCCGGGGCCGGGGCGGCGGGGGCCGTCACTGTTGTTCTTCCTGGCCGGCGAGGGCGGAGTAGTTGACCTTGCCGGCCAGCTCGGCGGTGTGGCGGGCGTCGACCAGCGCGAGGTAGTCGATGCCGGTGGCGGGGACGGGCGGGGCGGCGGGGACCTCGGGCCTGGCCTTGGGGTGGGAGTGCCGGGTGACCTGGAACGGCTGGGCGGTGCCGGCGTCCCTGCCCTCGTGGCGGACCCGCAGGAACGACAGGTCGAAGGGGTCGAAGACCAGCTCGACTTTGCAGCCGGCCAGGGCGGGGTCGACCTGGTAGCGGTTGGAGTGCAGGGACACCAGGCCGGTCTTGGCGACGGTCCGCCACTCGGCCCAGCGGAACGCGTCGGCCAGGTCGCCGGGCGACGGGACGGGGAACGGGGCGCCGGCCATCCAGCGGGCGAGCGGGGCCATCCCGGTCTCGGAGTGGACCCGCCGGTGGTAGACGTTCTCCACCCAGGCGGTGAACAGCCTGTTCATCTCGGCCAGGTCAGCGACCTCCCGGCCCGGCCTGCCGTCCCCGGCCGCGATCTCGACGGTGAACTCGCCGTTCACGGTCCTGAAGAACCGCTCGATCTTGCCCCTGCCCTGCGGCCTGCCCGGGGCCGAGTGGACCAGCTTGATGCCCAGCCGGGCGCACGCCCGCATCAGCCACGAGTCAACGAAGGCACTGCCGTTGTCAACGTAGACATGGGAGGGGACGCCGCGGGCGGCCAGTGCCGGCCGCAGGGCGGCGGCCAGCCGGACGGTGTCCTCTGCGAACCCCCACCGGTGCCCCATGACGGCCCGGCTGTGGTCGTCGACGAAGGCGAACAGGTAGGTCTTCCGCCCGCCGATCCGAGGGCCGTGGAGTGCGTCTCCTGTCCAGATTTCGTTAGGATCGTCCGCTTCGAACCGGCCGAAGACCGCCGGCTCGGCCGGGGCCCGCAGCGCGGTCAGCCCGGTGCGGACGAACATCCGCTGCAGGGTCCGCTCGTCCGGCGCCCACCCGTGCTGGGCCTGCAGGATCCGCCTGACCTGGGCAGCGCTCCGCCCCGGGTTCTCCTTCTTCAGCGCCGTCGCCAGCTCGAAGACCTCCGCCGGGGTCCGCGGCTGGGACTGGCGAGGCGACGGGACCAGCGCGTCGAACCCGCCCTTGCGCCAGTCCTGGATCCACCGGTCCAGCGTCCACCGGGTGAACCGGACCGTCCGCCCCTCCGGGTCCGTATGCGGGACGGCCGCGATCGCCCGGACCATCGCACCCCGCTGCCGGCCCGTCAGCGCCGGGTCGGCGGCCTCCCTGATCAGCATGTAGCGGAACAGGCCGATCGCCCGGGCGCGCTCCAGCCGCGCCGCCTGGCCGTCGTCTTTCCTTGTCAAGAGCACGTCTCCTTCACGAGATGCCAAAACGGACAGCTCGCGAAGACTCCCAGCTCAAGGGCGCCCCACGTCAGGGGGAACTCGTGTTGGACGGCTAGCGGGGCCAGCCCGGCGACAGCAGGCGGCCACCGGACGCCGCGCTGGCCACCCGCCACGGCGTCACCTTGCCGACGCCCGGCCACCGGGACGCCACCGCCACCGAGGCCCCCGCCACCGCCGAGACCGCGTCAGCGAACGGCGACGGCCCCGCAGCGGGCGGGACCGGGTCGGTCCCGGCCTCCACCAGCAGCCGGGTGAAGAACACCCGCACCGGCTCCGCCCGCGAGGCGAAGCGGCGCAGCCATCCCCGGACGGTGCCCGCCGCCCGGCCGATCGCCGCGGCGATCGGCCGGACGCCCTTCCCCATGGCCTTCGCAGCCAGCGCCGCCCCGATCACCTCGGCCAGGTCAGCCCGCCTCAGCAGCGCGAACGCGGGCAGGAGCACGTGAGTCGACCCGCACCCCCGGCACCGGGACCGCCGCGGCCGCAGCCGCACCGGCCCCTGCCCGCCTCTCAGCACCCGCGGGCGCGCATGCCCCCACCGGGCAAGGGCCCCGCCGCACAGCGGGCACTCAAGCTCCCCGCCCGCCAGCAGCCGCTCGACCTCAGCCTCATTTGCCCCTACCGTGATCACAGCGCCTCCGAGCGCTACACGGCCCTCCCGGGCGCACTCGGCCAAGAGACACCGGGAGGGCCTACTCATGCCCCCCTCGGCAAGGTGCCGCCGCCGACGAACACCAAGGCCAGGGGAACACGCAGCCCAACATCATCGGCAGACACAATGCCGGAAACCGGCCACCCCATGAGCACCCGGGGTGCCGCTCAACACACCCGCGCGTCCCGGTCGAGCCTGTTCCAGGAGATCACCGGCGGGACCATCCGGCACGACGAGAACACGAGCACCTGGCCCGCCGCGCGGCTCCCGCTCGCCATCCTGGCCGTCATCGCCGCCTCCTACGAAGAGCGGATGGACGGCGACCAGGGACGGTTCACCTGGCGGACCGACCGGCGCTTCACCCAGTGCCCCCGCGACGACGCGGGAGCA
>JAOPYM010000427.1 GCA_025964615.1 Actinomycetes bacterium | reverse complement strand
GATATCGGGGATGACGGTGGGGCGGCCCTTCTCGGTACCGCGGAGCATGGCGGCGACCACCGCCTCCGGGGTGAGGGGCTTGATGGTGCCACTGATCGCGACGAGTTCCGGGGGCTTGAGCGGAGTCTCGGCAGCGAGCATCGGGGTGTCGACGTCGGGTGGATAGACGGCGGTGACGCTGATCCCGTGCGGTTTGAGCTCCTGCCGGAGCGTCTCGCACAGGCCCCTGACCGCGAACTTGCTGGCGCAGTACGGCGCGTACCCGAAAACGCCGAGCAGCCCGGCGGCGCTGGAGATACAGGTGATCGTGCCGTCACCCGCGGAAATCAGCGAAGGAAGCACCGCCCGCACCGCGTGCAGGGTACCGAAGTAGTTGACCTCCATCTGGGCGCGGAAGTCGTCCAGCCCGAAGGTCTCCACATAGCCCGGCTTGGTGATCCCCGCGCAGGTGAACAGCGATCGTACGGGCCCGGAGCCGGCCACCAGCGAGGCGACCGCGGCATCCACGTCCGGAGCGGAGGTCACGTCCACGCCCATGGCCCGTACAGACGGAAGGGCCGAGCGGAGCGCGGCGAGGTCGGCATTGTCGAGGGCGAGCACCGACACCACCGCCCCTTGCGAGACCAGCCGGCGGACCAGCGCCAGGCCGATGCCGCTGCTGCCGCCGGTGACGAGGACGTGCCGCCTGCCCCAGCCCTCGGGAGCCCCGCTCATGAGACGGTGACCGGGAGCGCAGCAGCGGGAGCGGTCACGGCGCCCCAGCCGAACCGGTCACGCAGGTCGGCCAGGACACTCTGATAGGTGTGGCTGTCGACGTAACCGGCGTGCCGGGCACTGTCGAGATAGACCTTGCCGCCGCGCAGGTCCGGGTGGTCGCCGGTCTTGAGCGCCTGCCACGAGGCGAGCAACTCCCCGCCGAGTTCCCTGGCGGTGATATCGAGTACGACCATCTGCGCCATCTCCTCGAAACGCTTGTACGCGGCGTCCGCGAACTCGATGAAGCCGAGCACCGCGAGCCCGTCGTGCTCCCGGCTGAAGACGTTCAGGTACAGCTCCGGACGGGACCCGTTCCAGGTCAGCAGCGCCGGGTCCAGGAACGGCAGCCGGTACTCGTAACCCGTCGCGGTGAGGATCAGGTCGACCTCCTCGAAGGATCCGTCCGCGAACGTCGCCCCGCCCGCCCGCAGCGAGATGACATCGCCCTTCGCGGTCAGGTCACCGTGCGCGAGGTGGTGCAGAACCTGAGTGTTCATCAGCGGGTGACTCGACAGCAGGTCGTGGTCGGGGGCGGGCAGGCCGAGCCGGGTCAGATCCCCGACGAGGGCGTCGATGAACCTGGTCGGGTCGGCGGGGATGCTGATGCCACGCGGCGGCTCGATCAGGCCGTTGATGATGGCGTCGGTCGGCACCCCGGCGATGTGCTTGGGGATGAACCGGTACCCGCGCCGTACCGAAAGGAAGGCCTGCGTGGCGCCGACCGCGGCGTTACAGGCGATGTCCACGCCAGAGTTCCCCGCGCCGACGATCAGGACCCGCCGCCCCGCGAACTCCGCGAGCGTCGCGTTCCTGGTTCTCCTGCTCGGCGTCGTGGTGGCCTTCGCCACGGACATGGCTCTCAGCCTGCTGCTCAGCGAGCACCTGCTGAACACTTGGCAGAGGGCGCACGGAGCCGGGCTCTATCTGCTCGAGTTCGGCTTCTCCGCCCTCGTGGGTGTTGCGCTGGGCCTGCCGGTCCTGTTCAGCCGGCCTACCAGCGCCGCCATTCCGCTCGCCGCCGCGGCCATCTCAATCCCGGTCGGCGTCATCGCCGACCTGACCTACATCTTCGGGAACAACCTCTACTACGACGCGGTACAGCACGTGCACGTCTCGCCGTTCTCAGGCTTCGGCTCCTACTTCAGCACTCAGACCACCGTTTCGCTGATCTCCTACTTGGCGTCGCCCCTGGCCGCGGGTCTGCTCACGGGCCTGCGGGTCTGGCGCGTCCGAGCTGGGCTGCGCACCGCCCCTGCCGCCTGGTGGCAACAGCCGTACGGGCACGCCGCCCCGGAGGGGCCCTACAGCGGAGCGCCCAACCAGTACAGCCCCGGCCCGGTGCTACCATCCGGGCCCCCGCCGCCCGTACCGCCGTTCGGTCAGCCATCCGGCCTCCCGCCCACCGGCCCGACTCCTCCGAACTGATATCGCTGCGGTGTGACTGAGCGGTTCGGTTGGCGGGTGAGCGCGCCTTCCTGTGCCGCGCGTACTCGGTGAGCGCCGGGTCGACGTCCTCCACAGCGGGCACCTTGAGCAACCCCCGGCCTGCTCCCGGAATACAACAACACCCAGCACCAGGCCAACCACGCCCACACCGTTCTACGACGGCCCGGCGAAGACTTCGGCACCCACCTGCTCCCCGCCGACCAGGCAATCGAGCACAGCTGAGTCAGCCGGTCCGGCGCCATGTCCCTTCCCACTGCAAGTACTGGCCGCGCCGCATCGGGTGCCGCCACGTCGTATCCGGCCGCAGCTCCAGCACGGGGGTGAACCCCGCACCGGTCACCGCGTCGTTGAGCTCGCGCGCCGCCCAGAAATGCACATGCAGGCCCTCCTTCGGCCCGCTCTCGTACAGGACAGTGAACGACCCGTCGGGGAAACGTTCGGCGACATTCGCCGCGTGCTCGACATCAGTCCCGGTCGCGTTGACCCTCACCGCCAGGAGACCGCCCGGGGCGATCCGGGCGAGCATGCCGGCGAGGAACGTGTGGACCTCCTCGCGGGTGCCATGCTGCAGAACCTGGATCGCCACCACCAACGGCCAGGTCTGACCGGCCGGGAGCGCGGACAGATCACCGACCACGAGCCGGTCCCGCCGGGCGGGCAGCCGCTCGGCGAGTTGGTCGATCGCGACCCGCGAGATATCCAGGCCGATCAGGTCCAAGCCCGCCTCGACCAGCGGCGCGTAGTTGCGGCCGTTGCCGCAGCCCACGTAGAGACCGCGAGTCGTCCCGGACTCCTTGGCCGCCAGCACGATGTCCTCGACGAACCGCACCGGCGGGTCTCCCTGATACCGCACCCCCTGCGCGTACTCCTGGTCCCAACTGTGCGCTGCCTCTGATCCCATCCATCCACCCCTACATATTGCGATCAGAGCCCGCTTTGCTGCCTATAACTTGTGTTCCAAGAAGGTACCGCGGGGTCGGCGGTGCAGCCGGGTGAATGAAGTGAATGCTGGGGTCTGGGGCTCGCGCATCTGCCGTCAGGAGACCTCAACGCCAAGGCACGCGGAGCCACCCCGCGCCGCCACCTGATCCGCGTTCCACGACTGGGGAGGCGTCCACATCGGCGACCTCAGAAGCGCTGTCCTGTGGCAGGCCCGTCTGGAGGGCGCCGATCTACGGGCGACCGATCTGACTGCCGCTGGGCGGCCAGCACTCGCCAGGTCCGTCGTGGACCCAGGTGCGGGTGTAATGCATCCGGATGCTGAAGGGCTGATCGTCGGCACGACCTCGCAGGTCGGCTAGTACCCAGGTGAGTCCCGTCGTGCCGGACTTCAGTCGCCGGACTATTCGATCGCACGCTGCCGGTGGGGGTAGTGCAGATCGAAGGCCGGCCGTTCGGATCGGATTCGCGGAATGGCTTTGAAGTTGTGCCGCGGCGGTGGGCAGGAGGTCGCCCACTCCAGCGAGTTCCCGAACCCCCAGGGATCGTCGGCGTCGACCCGTGGCGCCTCGCGTGCGGTCCGGTACACGTTGTAGAGGAAGAACAACGTGGAGGTGCCGAGGATCCCCGCCCCGATGCTGGACACGAGGTTCAGGGGCTCGAACTCCTTGGCATAGTTGGCGTATCGGCGTGGCATGCCTGCGGCACCCAGCCAGTGCTGGACCAGGAACGTCGTGTGGAACCCGATGAACAGCGTCCAAAAGTGGAGTTTTCCCAGCGGTTCATTGAGCATCTTGCCGGTCATCTTGGGCCACCAGAAGTAGAAGCCCGCGAACATCGCGAAGACGACCGTGCCGAAGACCACGTAGTGGAAGTGCGCGACCACGAAGTACGAGTCCTGCAGCTGGAAGTCCAGGGGAGGCGAGGCCAGGATGACACCGGTCAGCCCCCCGAACAGGAACGTGACGAGGAACCCGACCGAGAAGAGCATGGGGGTCTCGAAGGAGAGCCTGCCCCTCCACATGGTGCCGACCCAGTTGAAGAACTTCACCCCGGTCGGCACCGCGATCAGATACGACATGAACGAGAAGAACGGCAGTAGCACCTTGCCGGTGGTGAACATGTGGTGGGCCCACACCGCCATCGACAGGCCGGAGATGGCGATCGTCGCGCCGACCATCCCGACATAGCCGAACAACGGCTTACGGCTGAACACCGGGATGACCTCGGTGATGATGCCGAAGAACGGCAACGCGATGATGTAGACCTCGGGATGGCCGAAGAACCAGAACAGATGCTGCCAGGTCAGTGCCCCGCCGTTGGCTCCGTCGAAGACGTGGCTGCCGAACTTGCGGTCCGACTCCAGCACGAGCAGGGCCGCCGCCAGCACCGGGAAGGCCAGCAGCACCATGACGCTGGTGAGTAGGACGTTCCAGGTGAAGATCGGCATACGGAACATCGTCATACCGGGCGCCCGCATCCCCGTGATCGTGGTGATGAAGTTGACGCCGCCGAGGATGGTGCCGAGTCCGGACAGGGTCAGCCCCATGATCCACAGATCGCCGCCGACGCCCGGAGAGCTGATCATGCTGTTCAGCGGCGCATAGCCCGTCCA
>JAOPYM010000422.1 GCA_025964615.1 Actinomycetes bacterium | reverse complement strand
GACGGGGTGAAGCGGACGCGCAGTTCTTTGACGCCGTTCACGAAATTGGAACGAAGCAGGCGAGCATCCCCGACCGGGTGGATGTCGGGCATCCGGTCCAGGATCGTCTCGAACAGCACCGAAAGCTCCAGCCGGGCCAGGTGGGTGCCCAGGCAGAAGTGCGGGCCGCCGCCGCCGAAGCCGACGTGCGGGTTGGGGTCGCGGGAGACGTCGAAGACGTCCGGGTTCGCGATGACCCGCTCGTCGCGGTTGGCGGAGCCGTAGAAGATCACGACCTTGTCGCCCTGCCTGATCTGCTTACCGCCCAGTTCGGTGTCCTTGACGGCGGTACGGCGGAACAGGTTGATCGGGCTCGTCCAGCGGACGATTTCGTCGGGGGTGGTGCGCAGCAGGGCACGGTTGTCCTGCAGCCTCTGCCACTGCTCGGGGTTGTCGAAGAACGCCAGCATGCCCCCGACCGAGCCGTTGCGAGTGGTCTCGTGGCCGGCGATCACGAGCATCAGCAGGAAGAGCTGGAACTCCTCGATGCTGAGCCGGTTGCCGCTCTCGTCGGGCTGCAGCAGCTTGGTGGCGATGTCGTCGCGCGGGTCGGCCTCGCGTGCGGCGGCGAGTTCGGCGGCGTACGCCATGAGCTCGCCGGCGAACTGGGCCGCCTGGTCCTTGGCGCCCGTCAGCTCCGGGTCCGCGAAGCCGATGATCTTGTTGGACCAGTCGCAGATCTTCTGCCGGTCCCCGACCGGTGCGCCCAGAAGCTCGCAGATGACGTACGCGGGCAGGTGCGCGGCGATGTCCTCGACGAAGCACGCCTCACCGCTGGGGGAGACGTCGTCGATCAGCTCGTGGCAGATGTCGCGGATGTGCTTTTCGAGCTGCTTGATCATCCGGGGGGTGAAGCCCCTGTTGACCTTGAGCCGGTTCTTGGTGTGGTCCGGTGGGTCCTGGAAGAGCATCATCATCCCGTACAGCAGGATCTCGTCGTCGGTGAATTCCTCGTACATCGAGGTGCGCAGGTGACTGGAGAACAGCTCGGGATGCCGGGAGACGTGCACGACGTCCTCGTGCCGGGTCACTGCCCAGAAGCCGGGCATGTCCTCGGCAGTGTCCGCGTGCCAGTGCACGGGGTCGTTGTCGCGCAGCCACTTGAACTGCTCATGCGGGATCCCGCCCCGCTCATAGACGCTCGGGTCGATGATGTCGATCTCAGGGGCCATCAGCGGTTCCTTCTGCAACAGAGGGGTGGGTCAGAACTTGAGGGCTTCGGCCACGCGCGGCGAGGGACGATTGAGCGCTTGCTTGGTATAGAACACGTTCTAACATGAGACTGGAGTCTCAACAAGAGTCCGGCCCCGGGAGTGATGTGGGTCGCACCCTGCGATGCCGTTGGTTCAGCGCAGGGAGAAGCGGAGGGGGTCGGCGTCGCCCACGCGGCGGGCGATGCCGCGGTTCTCCAGGGTCCGCAGGTGTGCGGCGGCCTCACCGGCGGCCATCTGCCGGGCGATCAGCGGCATCTCGTCCCACGAGTTGCGCCAGTGCAGGCCGCCCGTCAGCTCCCACAGGGTGGCGGGACTGGCCGACAGCAGTTCGGTCAGTTCGGTCAGCCGCTCCTCGTGGTGGTCCACGATCTCCTGGACCCGGGCGCCGAGCCCGGTGAAGCGGTACTGGTGGGCGGGCAGCACGTCGTCGGCCTTGATCTCGGCCACCTTCCCGAGCGATCCGAGGTAGTCCCCGAGCGGGTCGACGTCGGCCCGGTCATAGGGGTAGAGCCCGATGTGCGGGGTGATCCGGGGCAGCACGTGATCCCCGGTGAAGATCCGGCCGGCCTCCTCCAGGTGCAGGCAGATGTGCCCGGGGGAGTGGCCCGGCGTCCAGACCACCCGGAGCTTGCGGCCCGGCAGGTCCACCAGGTCCCCGTCGGCGACCTCCCGGTCCGGCAGCGCGGGTGGATCCACGTGCTGCCGCTCCCCGTAGGCATCCAGTTCGCACGGATCGGCCCCCGCGCGCCGCAACGCCCCGAGCTCCCAGCTGCGGTCCGCGTCCTGCCCCACCATCTCGGTGAAGAACCTGACGATCTCGGCGTCGTTGTGGTGCATGGCGATCCACGCACCGGAGGTCTCCCGGACCCGGCCGGCGAGTCCCGCGTGGTCGGGGTGGAAGTGGGTCACCACCACGCCGCGGACATCGGTGATCGACAGCCCCAGGGAGCCCAGCCCGTCCCGCAGGGCCACCCAGGCGTCCTCGTGCTGCCAGCCCGCGTCGACGAGGACGAGGCCGCCCTCGCCCTCCAGCGCATAGACCAGCGTGTACGCCAGCGGGTTGCCGACGATCGGCACGGGAACGCTCCAAACCCCGCCCCCCAGGTCCTCCGGAACAGCACCCACGCAATCTCCTCGGATCTCTCCCCGTTGAGTCGTGGCGTTTCCCGCACCTCCCAGTGTAACGGTGCGGTAAACGCCACGGTTCAACGAGTTTGTGGCAGATACTGTCAGACGCGTTCGAGGATCGTGGCGGTGGAGATCGCGCCGCCGCAGCACATCGCGACCAGGGCGGTGGCGGCGTCGCGGCGTTCCATCTCGTGCAGGGCGCTGGTGATCAGGCGGGAACCGGTGGCCCCTACGGGGTGGCCGATGGCGATCGCGCCGCCGTTCACGTTGACCTTGTCCATGTCCGGCTTGTGCACCGAGGCCCAGGACAGCACGACCGACGCGAAGGCCTCGTTGATCTCGAACAGGTCGATGTCGTTCATCGTCATCCCGGACCGGGCGAGCACCCGCTCGGTGGCCTGCACGGGACCGTCGAGGTGGTAGTACGGCTCCGAGCCGACGAGCGCCTGGGTCTTGATCCGAGCCCTCGGCCTGAGCCCGAGCGCGTTGGCCCGCTCCTCGGACATGACCAGCACCCCGGCGGCCCCGTCGGAGATCTGGGAGGAGTTGCCGGCGGTGTGGAAGCCGTGCTCGCCCAGCACCGGACGGAGCTTGCCGAGGCCCTCGGCCGTGGTCTCCCGCAGGCCCTGGTCCCTGGTGACGTGCAGGGTCTCCCCGGTCGGGTCGCCCTGGGCGTCCACGACGGGCGCGTCGATCGGCGTGATCTCCCTGTCGTACCTGCCGTCGGCCCAGGCCTTGGCGGCCAGCTGCTGCGAGCGCGCCCCGAACGCGTCGAGCTCGGCGCGGGTCAGCCCGCGGCGGGCCACGATCCGCTCGGCCGCCTCGAACTGGTTGGGCATGTCGATCGACCAGTCCGCCGGGCGCGGGTCGGCGGGCAGCACGTTGCTGCCCAGGGGAGCACGGCTCATGGTCTCGACGCCGCAGCCGATCGCGGCGTCGACCACGTCGGTGGCGATCAGCGCGGCGGCCAGGTGCACGGCCTGCTGGGCCGATCCGCACTGCGCGTCGATCGTGGTGACCCCGGTCTGCCAGGGCAGACCCGCGTACAGCCAGGCGTAGCGCCCGACGTGCCCGCCCTGCTCGCCCGCCTGCGTGACGCAGCCTGCGAAGACCTGCTCGACCTCGAGCGGATCGATGCCCGAACGCTCGACCAGCGCGCGCTGCACGTGGGCCAGCACCGCCTGCGCCTTCAGACCGGCCAGCCAGCCGCCGCGCTTGCCCTGCGGCGTGCGTACGGCCTCGACGATGACAGGGGTCCCCATGTGGCCCTCCTCCTAGAACGTCATTCCGGTTCCGACTGTAACGTGTTCTAGTTTCAGGCGAAAGTCCGGTGTGGGCGGGCTCACCGGGTGAGACTTCTCTCCCGGTGTTCGTCCGGTAGCGCGCGCCCTGCCTTTTAGGCTTGCTGATCGTGACTCGAACCGCGTACCTCCTGCTGATCGCCGTGACCGCCGCCGGGTGCGGAACCACCAAGGAGAGCACGCCCGCCACCGCGACCGGGTCCCGGTACGTCCAGACCTGGAGCAAGAACTACGACGGCACCTCCTGCGGCGACTGGGCCGGGCGGATGACCGAGGCGCAGCGCTGGACCGCGGGGTACGAACTGCTGAAGACCGACCGGGGGGACTTCGCCACCATCCCCTCGGACGCGCTCGTCGACCGCTTCAAGACCGCCATCGACGCGGCCTGCGTGACCGCCAAGAGCGAGACCCTCGCCGCAGTCGCCGCCGGGGTCTACGAGCCCATGGCCGCGTACCACTCGTAGAACGCGTTCTAACCAACTCCCGCTGCGTATCTTCGCTCTGGAGAGGGCGGTCCCGATCGGCGATGCTCGCCCTATGCGCCAAGGGATAGCTCGCATCACAGGGGTCGCGGCCCACCTGCCCGATCACACGGTCACCAGTACCGAGGTCGAACTTCGCATCGCGGCCGAGAGCGGCGGCTTCGTACCGCACCACACCATCATCGAACGGATGACCGGCATCCGTTCCCGCCATGTCCTGCCCGACGGGTTCCAAGCCTCCGACCTGGCTGTGGCGGCGGCCGAGAAGCTGGTCACCGAACCCCCCGACCTGCTCATCTTCGGCTCCGCGTCGCAGGACCTCGTCGAGCCCGCCACCGCGCACATCGTGGCCGCCAAGCTGGGTCTGAACTGCCCGGTCTTCGACGTCAAGAACGCCTGCAACAGCTTCCTGAACGCCGTGCAGGTGGCCGAGGCCCTCATCCGCACCGGGCAGTACGGCCGGGTCCTCGTCTGTTCCGGCGAGACCCCGTCACGGGCCGTCCGGTGGCGGGTGGCCGACCGGGCCCAGTTCGTGGACGCCTTCGCCGGCTACACGCTGTCCGATGCCGGAGCCGCCCTCATGCTGGAGGCGGCCCCTTCGGACGGGAGGGGCATCTTCTACCGGGACTTCGCCGCCGAGTCGCGGGCCTGGGACATCGGTACGCTGCCCGGCGGTGGTTCCATGCACCCGCGCGATCCCGAGTACTCCTACTTCAGCGGGGACGGCCGCAGGCTGAAGGACGCCTTCCTGCTGCGAGGCCCGGGACTGTGGCTGGACGCGCTGGCCGCGACCGGCCTGACCTGGGACGACTTCGCCGTGGTCTGTGTCCACCAGGTCACGATGCCCTATCTGGAGGTGCTGCGGTCCGTGCTCGGCATCCCGGCGGACAAACTCGTCGTCACGCTGCCCGTGTGCGGCAACGTCGCCTCGGCCACCCTGCCACTGCAACTGGCCACCGCCATCGAGGCGGGCCGCTGCGGGCCCGGGGACCGGGTGGCCCTCATCGGGCTGGCCGGCGGGGTCAGCCTCGGCGTCCTGTTCGCGGAGCTGTGACCATGGACCTCTGGGTGATCATTCCGGCGTACGACGAGGAGGCCTCCATCGGGGCCACCCTGCGCCGCCTTGCCGAGCAGACCGACCGCGGCTTCACCGTCGTCGTGGTCGACAACGGCAGCACCGATGGCACGGTACGGACCGCAGGAGAACATGCCCGCACGCTGAACCTGCGGATCGTCACCGAGCCGGAGAAGGGCACCGGCGCCGCGGCGGACACCGGGATGCGGCACGCCATCGCCGCAGGGGCCACCCACCTGGCCCGTACCGACGCCGACTGCCTGCCGGCTCCGGACTGGATCGCCGCGCTCCGCCGGGCGTTCGGCGAGGGCCTGGAGATGGTCAGCGGCCCGCTCCGGCCGCGTACCGACGAGTTCCCGCTCCGGCTGTGGGAACGGCGGCTGCTGCCTGCGGTGATCACGGTCGCCGCGCTGTTCGGGCGGCTGCGGCCGGGCAACAGGGACCCGCTCAACCTCGGCCCGTACCTGATGATGCCGGGCTGCAACGTGGCGCTGACGACCGACCTCTACCAGCGCAGCGGCGGGTTCCCGCGGACCCGGATCGAGGACGTGCACGAGGACCGCGCGCTGGTCAACCAGGTGCGCAAGCTGACCAGGTCCTATGGGCTGCGCAGCGACATGGTCGTGTACGGCTCGGTGCGGCGGTTGCGGGCTTACGGCCTGGTCGGCACCCTCGCGTGGTACGCCGACCACCACTACCGGCCGGACGTGGTGGACATCCGATGACGGACTGGGAACGGCGCCTGTACCTGACCGCGCACCCCTTCGCGTACCCGCTGCTGCGCGCCCTGGCGCGGCGCGGGCCGGTCGTCCGGGTGCCGGGGCTAGGGGTGGTGGTCAGCGACGCGGCCCTCGCCAGGGACGTGCTGCTCGACGGCGAGAGCTTCCGCAAGGACGGACCCGGCTCGTCTGCCGACCTCTGGACGCCCATCCTCGGCCCGTCGGTGCTGCTCAACATGGAGGGCGCCGCGCATCACGCCCTGCGCTCCAGGCTCGCCGAGCTGTTCACGCCCGCCTATACCGACAGGTTGTGCGCGGCGATCCTGGCCGCGCCGCTCGAAGAGCTCGCAGCCCGGCTGGCAGGCGGCGAGATCGTGGATCTCGTCGATTCGATGCGGGTCCTCGCCGGTACGGTGATCTGCTCGGTCATCGGGCTGCCCGAGGTGGACTGCAGGCGTCTGTTCGCGCAGGGTGAGGAGATCGTGTCGATGGTCTCGCTGCGCACCCGTGCCCTCTCGCCGTCCCAGGTGGCGAGGGCCCGCGCGGTCCTCGAACCGATCGGTGACGTCGCCGCCGCGGCATATCGCTCGGGCGACCAGATGACCGTGATGGGCCGGATGTCGGCGCTCGGCCTGTCCGAGGAGGAGGCCCGGGGGGCGGCGGGGGCGTTCTTCCTCACCGGTACCGAGACCGTGGCGACGCTGGTACCGCGCCTGATCGCGCTGCTGTACGACTCGGGAACGCTCGACCGGGTCGCCGCCGACCCTGCGCTGCTCGACCGGGCCATCGACGAGGCGATGCGGGTCACCACCCCGACCCCGGTGATGCTGCGCAGCGTGCACGCCCCGGTCCGCCTCGGCGGGATCGCCGTCCGTCCCGGTGACCGGGTGCTGATCGCCACCCACAACTGCTGCCGCGCCGCTGGCCCGTTCGACCTCGATCGTCCGCCGGACCCCGCCCTGCGGCGCCTCTGGTTCGGCGCCGGCCCGCACTTCTGCCTCGGCTATCCGCTGGCCATGTCCGAGATCCGCGCCGTCACCCGTACCCTCCTCACCGCAGCCCCCCTGCGCATAGTCCGCCGCGAGGCGGCCCGGGGCGTCCTCCTCCCCACCTACCGTCACTTCCTCGTTGAGCCAACGTCGTGAGCGTGGTGCGGGAGGTGCTGGAGCAGGGGCTGCGGAGGCCCGAGGCGGTGGCGGTGGTGGGCGGGGATGTGCTGACGTTCGGGGAGTTGCGGCGTCAGGTCCTCGCGGTGCGGTACGGGTTGCTGCGCGCGGGGCTCGCGGCGGGTGACGGGGTGCTCTTCTCGGTCCGGCCCTCGCCCCGGTCGCTGGTCCTCGCGCTCGGGGTGGTCGCCGCCGAGGGAGTGGTGATCTTCGCCGATCCGGGTGCCGGTCCGGAGATGTTCGCCGCGCGACTGAGGCTCGCCCGGCCCCGCTGGTGTGCGGCCGAGTCACTGCTGTACGCCGCCTCCCGGCTCGCCCCGGTCCGCTCGTACGCCCGCCGCCGCGGCCTGCTCCTGCCCAACCTCGCCAGGCTTCCCGGCCTGCGGCACCTCTACGTGGGCAGGTGGCTGCCCGGGGTGCCGAGGGGGGCGCTGTCGCTGACCGCGATGCTGGACGGGACGGCCGCCGAGCCGCCGTCGTACGGCCCGGACGATGCGCCCGCAGCCGTGATCTTCACCTCGGGGACCACCGCGCGGCCACGCGCCGTGGTGCACACGGGCACGTCGCTGGCGGCGGCGCTGCGGCTCTTCCGGACCCGGGTGCCGCTCGGTCCTGGGGATGTCGTGCACACCGACCAGCTCATGCTCGGGCTGCCGGCGCTGATCGCCGGAGCCCGCTGGTCGATGCCTCCACTGTCCGGAGATCCGGGGACGTTCCTGCGTCACCTTCACCAGCGGGGAGCCACCCATACCTTCTGCGTCCCGGTGCACCTCGCCGAACTGCTCGACCAGGCCCCGGGTCCGCTGCCGGAGACCCTGAGATATGTGCTGCTCGGGGCCGCTCCCGCACCGGCCGGGATCCTGCGGCGCGCGGTGGCGGCGGCCCCGGGCGCAGAGGTGCTGTCGGTCTACGCGATGACGGAGATCCTGCCGGTCGCGATCGCCACCGCTGCCGAGAAGCTCGCCCACGACGGGCTCGGTGACCTGCTCGGGTCGCCGCTGACGGGAGCCCGGATCGCCGATGACGGGGAGCTGATGCTGTCCGGTCCCGGGTTGTGCCGGGGCTATCTCGGGGATCCGCCCCTGACCGAGCTGCCGACCGGGGACCTCGCCCGGTTCGACGAGAAGGGCCGCCTCGTGCTGATGGGCCGCAAGAAGGACATGCTGATCCGGGGCAAGTTCAACCTCTACCCCGGCCTGTACGAGCCCGCGATCGCCGCTCTCGACGGGATCAGGGAAGCGGCCATCGTCGGGCTGCCCGACCCCGAGACCGGAGACGAGGAGGTGGTCCTCGCCGTCGTCGCGGACGGGGATCCGGTCCCCCGGCTGTGGAAGGTCCTGCCACAGGTCATGGACGCGGACGCGCTGCCGGACCGCATCGTGGTCCTGCCTGCCCTCCCCTACGGGGGCAGAAGCCGCAAACTCGACCGCCCCGCCCTGCGCGCCCTGGTCTCGTTGACCCGTGGCGTTTCCCGCACCTTCCCTTGAAGAGGTGCGGGAAACGCCAGCCTTTGTTGGACGGGTCACGGAGAGGTGAGACGGATGAGGGTCGCTGTCACGGGGGCTTCGGGGTTCGTGGGCGGGGCGGTGTGCCGGGCGCTGGTGGCACGCGGGGATGAGGTGCTCGCCTATGGGAGGCGGCAGTGGGTGGACACGGATCGGGTGGGGGGTGCTGCGTACACCTCCTGGGACATCACGGAGGGCGCGACGGGGTTCGCGGGGGTGGACGTGGTGGTGCACTGTGCGGGGACGGTGACGGACTGGGGGCCGGCGGAGGGGTTCTTCCGGACCAACGTGGGCGGCACCGGGCGGGTGCTGGAGGCGTTCCCCGGAGCCCGGTTCGTGCATGTCAGCACGGCCAGCGTGTACGACCCGTACCGCCCGACCCGCATGGCGACCGAGGACCAGGCCCCGGCGCGCCGCTACGTCAACGCCTACGGCGCCTCGAAGGCGGCGGCGGAGCGGGCCGTGCTGGCCGGCGCCCGGGACGCGGTCATCCTGAGGCCGCACGCGGTCTACGGCCCTGGGGACACCACGCTGCTGCCCCGGGTGCTCGGCGCCGTCCGGGGCGGGCGCCTGCTCGCGGTGGGCGATGGGCGGCAGCGCATCAGCCTGACCTCGCTCGGCAACCTCGTCCGGGCCTGCCTGGCGGCGTGCAGCTCGCAGCGCGGCGGGATCTTCAACGTCACCGACGCGGAGCCGGTCGTGCTCGATGACGCGCTCCGGGAGATCCTCGCGGAGCGGCACCTCGCGGCGAGCCCGCTCTATCTGCCGTTGCGGGCCGTACTGCCGCTGGCGGCCCTGGTCGAGGGCGCCTTCCTGCTCGCGAACAGTTCACGGCCGCCCAGGCTCACCAGGTACGCGATCGGGCACCTCGCGGTCGAACGCACACTGGACATCACCGCCGCGCGGCGCGACCTCGGGTATGCGCCTGCCGCGACGAGCTTCCGGGGAGCGGCTCGCTGGTGACGGGCCGGGCCCCCGGCCCGTCACCAGGTCACTCTTCTTCCGCGTCCCAGCCCTCCGGGGGCTCCTCGTCGAGGAGGTCGTCGAACTCGCCGTCCTTCACACCACCGATGAAGGCGTCCCACTCGGCCTCGGTGAAGTAGAGAACCGGGCCGTCGGGCTCCTTGGCGTCCTTCATCACGATGGCCTGGTGGCCGGGCTCGAAGACCTTGTTGTCCTTGCGGATCTCGTCCGGGACGTCCTCGGCTCTGATGAACTCGATGATGACGCCGTCGTCCTCATCCTGCGGCTCGCTCACGCACACACCTTTTCCGATCGCTCCGACCTTCCGCGATCAGGCTAGTACGAAGGCGATGCCCGCCGTCAGAACTCGGCGAGGAGACGTGAGGCGGCGATCTCCAGCCGGTACTGGACGTCGTCGGCCGAGGCGTGGCCGCGCAGCATCTCGATCATTTCCATGATCCAGACGGAGCAGAGGGACTTGACCAGGGTCAGTTTCGGGTCGTCCTCGGGGACCTCGCCGGTGACGGCGGCCCGCATCAGCAGCCCGCTCATCCGGTGGCCGAAGTCGGTCTTGACGTCGGAGACCAGGAGCGACCTGATCAGGGCCTCGGCCAGCTCGGGTTCCCGCATCAGGCCCCGGGTGGCGCGCATCAGCACGTCGACCGCCCGCTGTGGGGGAGCGGCGGCCCGGGGTGGCCGGCGTTCCAAGCTGCCCTCGAGGGTGTCGAGCTCCTCACTGACGACCGCGACGACCAGATCCATCTTGGACGGGAAGTACCGGTAGAGCGTACCGAGGGCGACACCTGCCCGCTCGGCGACAGTGCGCATCTGCATCGCCTCGACCCCGCCGCGCGAGGCCAGGGCGGCGGCCGCCTGGACGATGCGCTTACGGCGCTGATGCTGGCTACGGGAACGTACTCCCTGCTGGGACGAACCAGCGGTCGGCTCTGCGGTCACGGTCGACAGCGTACAGCGCTGACGAGAACGCGTTATCTCCATTGTTCCGTGTCGCCCCCGGACGGTCCTGAGCGGGCCTCTCGTGACATGCGTGATCGTCCCCCTGGACACAGACTAGAATCTGTTCTAGTTTTCCGCTTGAGGGTGCTACTGAAGGCGGTGAACCGGCGTGACGGTGGCGGGGTTGCTCTTGGCGCGGGCGCAGGACGACCGTCCGGGGCTGCGCAGCGGCGACGACATCTGGACCTGGCGTCAGGTCATCAGGGAGTGCGCCGTACGGGCCGCCTGGATGCGGTCGTCGGGGGCCAGGCACTTCGGGGTGCTGTCCGACAACGTGCCTGAGCTGATCTTCCTGCTCGGCGGGGCGGCGCTGTCCGGCTCGGTGGTCGTCGGGCTCAACACCACGCGCGGCCCGGTGGAACTGGCGGGCGACGCCGAGCGTGCGGACTGCGATCTGATCATCGCCGAACCGGCCTACGCGGACCTGGCCAGGGAACTCCACGGACAGGTCATGGTCACAGATGACCCCGCGTACCTCGCGGCGCTGAACGAACATCAGGACGCTGAAATCCCGGAGACCGGCGGCATCGCAGAAGAGACGCTGCTCATGCTGATCTTCACCTCGGGTACCTCGGGCAGCCCCCGGGCCGTGCGGATCACGCACCGGAAGGTCGTCATCCCCGGTGAGAACCTGGCGGGGCGGCTGCTCGGTCCCGACGATGTCGTCTACTGCCCGATGCCGCTGTTCCACTCCGGTGCGATCATGGCCGCGTACGCCCCCGCCCTCGCGGCCGGCGCGACGCTGGTCCTGCGCCGCAGGTTCTCCGCCTCCGGCCTGCTGCCCGATCTGCGCCGCTACGGCGTCACCTATCTGCAGTACGTCGGCAAGGCGCTGTCGTACGCCCTCGCCTCGGACGAGCGGCCCGACGACAAGGACAACCCACTCAAGATCGCCTTCGGCAACGAGGCGGCCCCGCTGGAACAGAAGGCATTCGGGGAGCGGTTCGGCTGCTTCGTCATCGACGCCTACGGATCCACCGAGACCGCCATCGCCGTCTCGCCCGACCCGATGGACCCCCCTGGCGCGCTCGGCAAACTGACCGAGGGCGTCAAGATTCTCGACCCGGAGACCGGCACCGAGTGCCCGCCGGCCCGGTTCGACTCCGGCGGCCGCATCGAGAACGCGGCAGAGGCCATCGGTGAACTGGTCAACACCAAGGACCTCGGCCTGTTCGACGGCTACTACAACGACGGCGAGGCGGACGCCGAACGGCTGAAGCAGGGCATGTACTGGAGCGGAGACTTCGGGTACGCCGACGAGAACGGGTACGTGTTCTTCGCCGGGCGCTCCATCGACCGGCTCCGGGTCGACGGCGAGAATTTCGGCGCGGCCCAGGTGGAACGGGTTCTCGCCGAGTTCCCCGGGCTGCGGCAGCTCGCCGTGTACGGGGTGCCGGACGTCGCCGCGGGCGATCAGGTGATGGCGGCGATCCTCGGCGACTTCGACCCCGAGGCGTTCGCCGCGTTCTGGGCGGGCCGCCGGGACATCAGCCCCAAGTGGGTGCCCCGCTACGTGCGCCTCGCGACCGGGCAGCTCCCCGCGACCGCCTCGAACAAGATCCTCAAGCGTGAGCTCGCCGCCGAGGGCTGGCGTGCGGCCGACCCGGTGTGGTGGCGCCCGTCCCGTGACCTTTCCTACCGCTTGATGACCCCCGATGACACGGCCGCACTGCGTTCCGAGTTCGAGCGCAGCGGCCGGTTGAACCTCCTGGAAGGGAGTGGATGAGGACATGGACTTCAACCTCGATGAGGCCCAGAGGGACCTCGAGGGCCTTGCCACGGAGCTACTGGAACGTGAGGCCACCAACGAGAGACTGGAGGCCCACGACAAGAGCGGTGCCTCCTATGACAGGGCGATCTGGAAGGCGCTGGCGCAGGCCGGGCTGATCGGCGCCTGCCTGCCGGAGGAGGCCGGCGGGGCCGGGCTCGGCGTGATCGAGCTGGCGGTGGTGCTGCGGGCGATCGGCGCGCACGTCGCCCCGGTCCCGGCGTACGCCTCGCTGGCGCTGGCCGCGTGGACCATCGCCGAGCACGGCAGCGCGGAGCAGAAGGCGCTCCTCGGCCCGCTGGCCGAGGGTGAGATCGTGCTGACGGGCGCGGTACGGGAACCTGGCGACGGCGTCAGCACCACCGCGGTACGGGACGGTGACACCTATGTCCTGGACGGAGTGAAGACCTTCGTCCCGTACGCCTCCGAGGCCTCGCACATCCTGATCCCCGCCCGTACCGGCGACGGCATCGGAGTGTTCCTGGTGCCGGCCGGGGCGCTGACGCTGACCGCGCACCCGGCGGCGACCGGCGAGCCCATGTCGCGGATCGCCCTTGACGGCCTGCGGGTCGGCGCGGACACCCTCCTTGCCGGCGGCGCCTGGGACACCCTGCGCCGGACCGCCATCGCCGGCGCGATCGCCACCGTGTCGGGCGTGATCGACGGCGCGCTCAAGCTGACCACCGGGTACATCAAGACCCGCGAGCAGTTCGGACGGGCGCTGGCCGAGTTCCAGGCCGTGACCATGCAGGTCGGTGACGTCTACATCGCCAAGCGGGCCCTCGACGTCGCCCTCTGGGCGGGCGTCTGGCGGCTGGACGAGCAGACCGCGGACGTGGACGAGGTGCTGGCCATCGCGGCGTACAACGCCTGCGACCCGGTGGTGAAGGCGCTCTACACCTGCCAGCACCTGCACGGCGGCATCGGCCTCGACGTCACCTACCCGCTGCACCGCTACTTCGCCACGGCCAAGCACTACGGGCACCTGCTCGGTGGTGCCGAGGCCCAGCTCGACGCCATCGGCTCCTTCGTCGCACAGGAGGCGTGAGACATGCTGATCGACCTGACCGAGGAGCAGAAGAAGCTCCGCGCCGAGCTGCGCGACTACTTCCGCAACTGCCTGGACGCCGGGCAGCGCGCACAGATCGCGAACGACCCGTTCGGTGAGCACTACATGGAGCACTGCAAGCGGCTCGGTGCCGACGGCATGCTCGGTGCGGCGTGGCCCGAGGAGTACGGCGGCCGGGGCTTCGGCCCGATGGAGCAGCAGATCTTCGCCAACGAGATCGCCCGCGCCGAGGTGCCGTACCCGATCATCACGCTGAACAGCGTCGCGCCGACCATCCTGCAGTACGGCACCGACGAACAGAAGACGTTCTTCCTGCCGAAGATCCTCAAGGGCGAGTGCCACTTCGCGATCGGCTACAGCGAGCCGGGCGCGGGCACCGACCTGGCCTCGCTGCGGACCACCGCGACCAAGGACGGCGACCACTATGTGGTCAACGGCCAGAAGATCTTCACCAGCGGCGCGCACTACTCCGACTACGTGTGGCTGGCCGCCAGGACCGACCCGGACCCGGCCGCCAAGAAGCACAAGGGCATCTCGATGCTCATCGTGGACTGTAAGGACCCCGGGTTCTCGTGGACGCCGATCGTCACCATGGACGGTCGGCACCACACCAACTCCACGTACTACGCGGACGTGAAGGTCCCCCTCGACATGCTCATCGGCGAGGAGAACAAGGGCTGGAACCTGATCGTCAACCAGCTCAACCACGAGCGCGTGACGCTGGGCCCGGCCGGCAACATCGGGCATACCTACGACCGTTTCGAGCACTGGGCCCGCAGCGCCACAGGCAGGGACGGCAGAGCGCTCATCGAGGAGCCCGCGGTGCGCCGCGCCGTTGGTCAGGTGTACTCCTACCTGCGCATCAACGAGTTCCTCAACTGGCAGGTCGCCGCCAACCAGGACCTCGGCTGGCTGGGCGCGGCGGACGCGTCGGCCACCAAGATCTACGGCAGCGAGCGGATGCAGGACGTCGGCCGGATCATCGGCGACATCCTCGCCAGGTTCGGCGACCCCGGCGACCCGGAGACGGCCGAGTTCATCGACCGCCTCGACCACGGCGTCAAGGGCGCGGTGGTCCTGACCTTCGGCGGCGGCGTCAACGAGATCCAGCGAGAGATCATCGCAATGATCGGTCTAGGCCTGCCCCGCGCCCCCCGCTGACCCGTTGACTCGTGGCGTTTCCCGCACCGTTTCGCTGAGTGGTGCGGGAAACGCCACGACTCAACGATAGGAAAGGAAGATGATGCACGATCGGTTGATGGCGCTGGGGGAGGAGTTGAGCGCGGCGGGGGAGAGACCCGCCCCGCCGTGCCTGGACCCGGTCAACGCCGCGATGATCCGGAACTGGACGCAGACGCTCGGGGACACCTCGGGCGCCTGGGAGAACCTCGCGCCGCCCGCGATGATCCAGGTCTGGTCGATGCCCGGACTGGCCGCGCAGAAGGCCGGGTCGGTGGCCGACGACCCGCTGCGGCTGCTGAACGAGAACGGCTTCACCGGCGTCGTCGCCACCAACTGCGACCAGACCTACGACCGGTACCTGGTGCCCGGCGAGGAACTGCACTCCACGATGCGCTTCGGCGGCGTCACCGGGCCCAAGAAGACCGGGCTCGGCGAGGGCTATTTCGTCACGTGGTACCAGACCTGGTACGACGCCGACGGCGAGCAGGTCGCCGAGATGCTCTTCCGGGTGCTGAAGTTCCAGCCCCGTAAGAGGAACAGCGCGCCCGCCGGTGGCAAGTACCCCTTCCCGCCGACGATCGGCCTCGACACCCAGTTCTTCTGGGACGGCGTCGCGGCCGGTGAGCTGCGGATCCAGAAGTGCGCCGAGTGCGGGGTGCTGCGGCATCCGCCGGGCCCGATGTGCCCGGTCTGCCACGCCGCCAAGCGGGACCACGTCGTGGCGTCCGGCCGGGGCGAGGTCTACAGCTTCGTGGTGCACCACCACCCGCCGGTACCCGGCCGTACGCCCCCGTTCGTGGTGGCCGTGGTCGACCTGGAAGAGGGCGTCCGGATCGTCGGGAACGTGATCGACTGCGAACCCGGTGAGGTACGGATCGGGATGCCGGTCGAGCTCACCTTCCAGCGGATGGACGACGAGGTGACGCTCCCGCAGTGGCGGCCGGCGGGAAAGCCCCTCGAAGAACCCACTCAAAAGGAACCACTCGGACCCGAGCTGGTCATCGAGCTGACGCCGACGTTCATCATCTCGACGGCGCTGGCCACCCGGGACTACACCCCCGTGCACCACGACACCGAACTGGCCCGCGCCCAGGGTTCGAAGGACATCTTCCTCAACATCCTGACGACCATGGGCCTGGTGCAGAGGTACGTGCTCGAACAGTTCCCGGGTGCGGTGCTCGCCGGGATGAAGATGCGGCTCGGCGCCCCCGCCTACGCCGGGGACACGCTGCGGATCAGCGGCCGGGCCGCCGACGACACCACCATCGAGGTACGCGGGGCCGTCAGCCTCGGCGACCACGTGACCGCGACCGTACTGCTGCGGGGAGGCACTCAGTGACGCTCAAGGGCAAGGCCGCGATCGCCGGGATCGGTGCCACCGAGTTCTCCAAGGAGTCCGGGCGGTCCGAGCTCCAGCTCGCCGCGGAGGCCTGCCTGGCCGCGATCAAGGATGCGGGTCTGTCCCCCTCCGACGTGGACGGGCTCGTCACCTTCACCCAGGACAGCAACTCCGAGATCGCGGTCGCCCGCGAGCTGGGCATCCCGGGCCTGAAGTTCTTCTCGCGGGTGGAGTACGGCGGCGGGGCCGCCTGCGGCACCGTCGCGCACGCGGCGATGGCCGTCGCCACCGGGCAGGCTGAGGTAGTCGTCTGCTACCGAGCGTTCAATGAGCGCTCTGGCCACCGCTTCGGGCAGGCCAACAAGTCCGGGAACGCGGCGACCTCGACGGGCCTGGAGTTCTCCTGGCACCTGCCGTACGGCTTCGCCACCCCGGCCGCATGGGTCGCCATGCACGCCCAGCGCTACCTGCACCAGTACGGGGCGAGCAGCGAGGACTTCGGCAGGGTCGCCGTGGCGATGCGCAAGCACGCCTCGACCAACCCGGCGGCCTGGTTCTACGAGCGGCCGATCACCCTGGAGGAGCACCAGGCGTCCCGCTGGGTGGTCGAGCCGCTGCACCTGCTCGACTGCTGCCAGGAGTCCGACGGCGGCGTGGCGATCGTCGTCACCACCACGGAGCGGGCGAGGGACCTGGCACAGCCCGCGGTGGTCATCCAGGCCGCCGCGCAGGGCAGCGGGCCCGACCAGATGATGATGTTCAGCTACTACCGCGACGACATCGCCGCGCTGCCCGCGATGGGCCTGGTCGGTGACCAGCTCTGGCGGAAGTCGGGTCTGCGGCCGTCCGACGTGCAGACCGCGATCCTCTACGACCACTTCACCCCCTTCGTGCTCATCCAGCTCGAGGAACTGGGGTTCTGCGGGCGCGGTGAGGCTGCGGGCTTCATCTCTGACGGGGGCATCGAGCTCGGTGGCAGGCTGCCGCTCAACCCGCACGGGGGGCAGCTGGGCGAGGCCTACATCCACGGTATGAACGGCATCGCCGAGGGGGTCAGGCAGGTTCGCGGCAGTTCCGTGAATCAGGTCACCGACGTGGAGAATGTCCTGGTCACCGCCGGTACCGGGGTACCCACCAGCGGGCTGGTGCTGAGCACCGACCGCTAGGTGCTTGGGCCGCGTGGCCTGGACTGAGGAGTGAGGGAGCGCAGCGACTGAGTGACGAGGGAAGGCCGCGCGTCAAGGCCTAAGCGCCGCGCGAGCGGAGCGAGCGCCAGCAAACTAGGCGCTTGGGCCGCGTGGCCTGGACTGAGGAGCGAGGGAGCGCAGCGACTGAGTGACGAGGGAAGGCCGCGCGTCAAGGCCCAAGCACCGCGCGAGCGGAGCGAGCGCCGGCAAACTAGGCGCTTGGGCCGCGTGGCCTGGACTGAGGAGCGAGAGGAGGCTGCGTTTCGAGGCCGGAGAGCAGCGCCTTCCCGGGTACGGGGGCCCGGCGCCGGTCGTGCAGCGCGTAGAGCCCGCCGATGACGATGGCGCTGAGCATCGAGACCACATGCCCGACCGGGGGGACGTCCAGGCCGAAGAGGTTCTCGAACAGGTCGGGGGCCAGGGCCAGCCAGCAGACCAGGGCGAAGATCCGGCTCAGCAGGCTCGGGCCGAAGACGATCACCGCCGTGAGCCCGGCGGCGACCACGTACGAGGGGCCCACGTCCGGTTCGGTCATGGCGCCGACCCAGTTCGGGAGTGCCCCCTGGTAGATCCGCCAGGCCAGGATGCCCTGGCTCACCAGGGTGCCGATGGTGTGCGCGCCGGCGACCAGCACCAGCGTCCGCAGGTTCCCGAACCGTCTGGTCAGCGGGAACAGAGCGGCCGAACCCACCACCAGCCAGAGGAGCACGGTGTCGTCGGAGATGAACGCCGAGACGATCATGGTGCCGATCGGGTTGTGCGGGAGGTTGGTCAGGTTCGTGCTCGACCACTCCACGAACGCCACCTGCTGGTCACTGGACAGCCCGTACTGGGTGATGACCGTGACCACCCAGAGGAGGGCCAGATAGCCGAGCGCCACCGGATAGCGGCGGACGAACCGTAGAAGCACAGCTAGAGACTACGGTCCGTCGCCCCCTGCCCCGTGCGGAATCGTTGACTCGTCCAATAGAAGCTGGCGTTTGTTGGACGACTCAAGGGGAGGTGGTCGCTGAGGGTGATGGGGTAGGAGTGACTGAGGGGGTGACGGAGGAGGGGGCCGGGGTAGGAGTGATCGAGGGGGACGGTGTGAAGGAGGGGGTCACTGATGGGATGGAAGTGGGAATGGGAATAGGGGCGGGCGGGGGCAGCACGCCGGGCGGGGGCTTGGGCGCCCGGTCCGGATGGGCCGTCAGCGGCACCGACCGCGAGGAGGACGGGGAGGCGAGGGACTGCTGAGGCGAGACCGGCAAGATCTTGGAGGGCAGCCCGGCGGCGATGGTGTTCGAGTCCTGGGTGCTGCCGGCCGCGGTCGGGACCAGCACGTTGTTCCGGCCCACCGAGTCCGACGCCGGCAGTGTCAGGAACACCCCGGCCGCCGCGGCGGCCATCGCGGCCACGCCCACTACCGCGAGCCGCCTGCCGCGCCGCCGCACGGGCCGGCCGACCCGGGGATCGATGACGACCAGCGGCGTCGTACCGGGGAACGGCAGCGGCGACTGCTCCAGGCAGGCGGCCAGCACCTGCGACCGCAGCTCAGGGGGCGGCCGGATCGGTGCCCGCTGGGCGAACAGGCGGTCCAGGGTCCCGCCCTCGAACGCGGCCAGCACGTCGTCGTACTCGGGCAGCACGGGACCCGGCAGCAGCGTGTCGATCACCGCACGCTCAAGCCGTTTGTGTGCCGTCCGGATCAGCTGCCGCGTCGTGTCGGTCGCGATGCCGAGGAGTTGGGCGATCTCCGGCTCCTCCAGCCAGCCGCCTGCCGACAGCACCAGGACCTCGCGGTGGTCGGCCCGCAGCCGCCCGGCGGCCCGGCGCAGTGGGTCCGCGTCACGGGTCTCGAAACCCCGGTCCAGGGCGCCCCTGCGGACGCATTCGGTCCGGGCCAGCCCGTACAGCCACACCAGCGTGTCACGGTGCGGCGGACCGTTGCGGGTCGCGGTCACGAAGGTCTCGTGCAGGGCCCCGGGTGCGTCCTCGCCGAGCAGCGACCAGCAGTACGCGTGCAGCCGCCCAGCGTAGGTGTCGTACAGCGGCCCATGCACCTCATCGAGTGGTTCGCTGAACATGTGTCCCACCTTGCCACCTCCAGCACTGCTATCAGGTGTTCACCGAGCTTTTGTATCAAACGCGGATTATTGATGCGGTTCACCGGGGAAGGTCGTTGCCCGCAACCTCGCAGCCCGCACCAAGGAGGTTTCAATGATGCTGACCCTGGATGCCGTCCACGAGTACATACACGGCGTCTGCTTCAAGACCGGTCCGCCCGGCACGGTGGGCGCCGAGACCGAGTGGCTCGTCACCGATCCCGCCGATCCTGCCGCGTACATCCAGATCGAGCGATTGCAGGCGCTCATCGGAACGAGTCTGCCCGGCGGCAGTCTGATCACCTATGAGCCCGGCGGGCAGCTGGAGCTCAGTTCCGCTCCGCAGCCCGGGCTCACCGAACTGCACCGGGCCCTGGAGCTCGATCTCGCCTCGGTCCGCAACCGGCTCGGCGGCCTCGTCCTGGTGGGGAGCGGTGTTGATCCCATCAGGGAGCCGCTGCTCCAGGCCCGCGATGAGCGCTATCGGTCGATGAGCGCCTACTTCGGCGCCGCCGGTCTGCCGATGATGTGCTCGACCGCCTCCGTCCAGGTCTGCCTCGATGTCGGCCGCGACCGGCCCGACGCGGCCCGGCGCTGGCGCCTCGCCCACATGCTCGGGCCGATCCTGGTCGCGGCCTTCGCCAACTCCCCCTGGCAGGCCGGCCGGCCCACCGGCTGGAAGTCCACCCGGCAGGCGATCTGGTCGCGGCTCGACCCGTCCCGCACGGGCGCCCCGTCCGACAGGGATGGCGATCCCGCACAGACCTGGGCGGCCTATGCGCTCGATGCGAAGGTCATGTCGGTACGGGCGCCGGGGGGCTGGATCACCGACCCGGGGATGACCTTCCGCGAGTGGCTGGCCGAGGGCGGCCCGACCCTCGACGACCTGATCTTCCACCTGTCCACGCTGTTCCCGCCGGTGCGGCCGCGCGGCTGGTACGAGCTGCGCATGATCGACGCGGTCCCCGAGCCGTACTGGCCGGTTCCGATCGCCGTCGCCTCCGCGCTGTTCGACGACCCGGTCGCCACCGGGCTCGCGGAGGAGGCGGCCGAGCCGGTGGCCGGGCTCTGGCGCGAGGCGGCAGTGGACGGCCTTGCCGACCGCCGCCTGGCCCGCGCCGCCCGGTGCTGCTTCGCCGCCGCGCGGGCCGCGCTGCCCAGGCTGGGCGCCACCGGGCTCATCGGTGTCCTTGACGACTACTACGAGCGGTACGTCGAACGCGGCCGCTGTCCCGCAGATGAGGAGGCTCTCGCATGGACGAGGACGAGCTGAAGGAACTGATCGCCAGGGAGCTCACCGCGGTACGGGGCCGGAGCCTCGCGCTGACCACCGATGTGCTGGACGACGGCGAGCTGACCGCGCAGGTGTCTCCGCTGATGTCGCCGCTGGTCTGGGACCTCGCGCACGTCGGCAACTACGAGGAGCTGTGGCTGCTGCGGGCGGCGGCGGGCGCCGAGCCGCTGCGGCCTGAGATCGACGGGTTGTACGACGCGTTCGAGCATCCGCGGGCCACCCGGCCGTCGCTGCCGCTGCTGGCGCCGCGGGAGGCCCGTGCGTACGTGGGGTCGGTACGGTCCCGGGTGCTCGATTCGCTGTCATCGGTCCGGTTCGTACCGGAGGATCCGCTCACCGCAGGTGGGTTCGTGTACGGGATGGTCGTGCAGCACGAGCACCAGCACGACGAGACGATGCTCGCCACTCACCAGCTCCGGCCCGGCGCCCCCGCCCTCCTCGACCCCGACGTACCCGCCGACCGCCCCGAACCGGCACCCGCGGAGGTGCTGGTGGCGGCCGGGCCGTTCACGATGGGGACCTCGGACGACCCGTGGGCCTACGACAACGAGCGGCCCGCGCACACGGTGGACCTGCCCGCGTACTTCATGGACACCGTGCCGGTCACGAACGGCGCGTACCTGGCCTTCATGGAGGCCGGCGGATACGACCACGACCGGTGGTGGAGTGCCGCAGGCAGGCAGTGGCTGCACTCCTCCGGCAGCCGCGCGCCCGGGTTCTGGTCGAGTGAGGGCGGCCAGTGGCTGCGGCGCCGGTTCGGGCGGGTGGAGCCGGTGCCGCCGGACGAGCCGGTGCAGCACGTGTGCTGGTACGAGGCGGACGCGTACGCCCGGTGGGCGGGCAAGCGGCTGCCCACCGAGGCCGAGTGGGAGAAGGCCGCCCGCTGGGACCCTGCCGCGCAGCGCTCCAGGCGCTACCCGTGGGGCGAGGCCTATGACCCGGGGCTCGCCAACCTGGGCCAGCGCAGGCTGAGACCGTCCCCCGCCGGGTCCCATCCGGCGGGAGCCTCCGCCTACGGGGTCCGGCAGCTGGTCGGCGACGTCTGGGAGTGGACCTCCTCGGACTTCGACGGCTATCCGGGCTTCACGTCCTTCCCGTACAAGGAGTACTCCGAGGTCTTCTTCGGACCTGGCCACAAGGTGCTCCGGGGTGGTTCGTGGGCCACCGATCCGAGCGCGTCCCGGGGGACGTTCCGCAACTGGGATCTGCCGATCAGGCGGCAGATCTTCGCCGGCTTCAGGTGCGTGCGCGATGTGTAGGCACCTGGCCTATCTCGGCCCCTCCCGGACCCTGCACTCCCTGGTGTACGAGCCGGAGCACTCCCTGGAGCACCAGGCGTACGCCCCGCGCCACAACCTTCACAACAGCCTGAACGCCGACGGTTTCGGGGTCGGCTGGTACCCCGCCACCGGCGAGGCCCCCGTGCGGTTCCGGCGGGCCCAGCCGATGTGGACCGACGTGTCGTTCCGCGACGTCGCGGCCGCCGTGGAGTCCGGCTGTGTGCTCGCGGCCGTCCGCTCGGCCACGCAGGGGTTCCCGGTGGACGAGTCGTGCGCCCAGCCGTTCCGGACCGGGCCCTACCTGTTCAGCCACAACGGCCGGGTGGGGGCCTACGCCGGGGTGGAGGCCAAGCTCCGCGAACTGGCCGGGGACCTCGCGGACGTGCCCGAGGCGCGGGCACCGGTCGACTCCGCGCTGCTCCTGGCCATCACGGCGGGTCACTGGCGGGCCGGGCGCTCGCTCGGGGAGGGCCTGGCGGAGACGGTCTTCGCGGTGACCTCCCTGACCAGCGGCCGCTACAACCTGCTCGCCACCGACGGGACCTCGCTGGCGGCCACGACGTGGGGCGACTCGCTGTTCGTCCTGCGCGCCGACGGCTCGGTGGTCATCGCGTCCGAGCCATACGACGAGGACCCGCGCTGGGAACGCGTACCCGACCGCTCATTGGTGACCTTCGAAGGAGACCGACTGTGCCTGTCATCGCTCGCTTCCTGACGCCCGACGACCTGGACAAGGCGCTGCGCCAGGACGTGATCGAAGGACTGACCGCCACGCCGAAGACCCTGCCGCCCAAGTGGTTCTACGACGAGCGGGGCAGTGAGCTGTTCGAGGAGATCACCAGGCTCGACGAGTACTACCCGACCCGCCGCGAGCGCGCCATCCTGGTCGAGCGGGCCGCCGAGATCGCCGCGCTGACCGGGGCGGACACCCTGCTCGAGCTGGGCGCGGGCTCGGGGGAGAAGACCCGGTTGCTGCTGGAGGCGCTCGCCCCGATGAGGTACATCCCGGTGGACGTCAGCGGGGACTTCCTGGCCGCCGCAGCCGAGCAGATCGCCCGCGACCACGAGGGGCTCGCGGTGCACGCGGTGGTGGCCGACTATGAGCGGCACCTGGACCTGCTGCCCACCTCCGGGCGGCGCCTGATCGCCTTCCTCGGCGGGACGGTCGGGAACATGGTCCCGGCCGAGCGGATCTCGTTTCTCAGCGGGCTGCGCGCCACCATGTCGCAGGGGGACGCCCTGCTGCTCGGCGCGGACCTGGTCAAGGACCCCGGCCGGCTGGTCCGGGCCTACGACGACGCCCGGGGGGTGACCGCGGAGTTCAACCTCAACGTGCTCCGGGTGATCAACGGCCGGCTCGACGCCGACTTCGACGTCACGGGCTTCGAGCACGTCGCGCTCTGGGATGCCGAGCAGGAGTGGATCGAGATGCGGTTGCGCTCGGCCGTCGATCAGACGGTACGGATCGGGGCGTTGGACCTGGAGGTCTCCTTCGCGGCCGGGGAGGAGCTGCGCACCGAGATCTCCGCCAAGTTCCGCCGCTCCCGGCTCGAAGCCGAGCTCACCGCGGCGGGGCTGGTCCTCGACCACTTCTGGACCGACCGGGACGGGGACTTCTCGCTGTCCCTCGCGCGTCCCGGTCAGGCGACCCCGAGCTCCTCGGTGTAGTAGATCGAGATACGGCGCATGACGCCGTTGTCGTCGACGGTGTACTGACCGAGCCGGTTGAGCGGCGGCGAGTACGCGTGGATGGAGACGCTCCGGTCGGCGGCCCCGATCAGCCGGTGGATGTGGTCGGGGCCGAAGGAGAACGAGATCCCCTCGGGCATGAGGGTCGTCAGGTGCGTTCCGCCGATCCGCGGGTTGCACTCCTCGAGCACGCCGGCGACCACCCGTACGGCGCCCGAGGAGACGTCGTGGTCGTGCCAGCCCGTGTCGTTCTCGGTGGTCCAGCACAGCAGCCAGACGTCCACGTTCTCGTCACGGTAGAGCTCCGCGAAATGCCGGTGGTCGGCGGGATGGGCGATGTGCCGCTCCCATATCTCCGGCCGCCCGGCCAGGGAGTCGACGAGTTCCCGCAGCTCCCACGGGTCCAGGGGGCGGGCGGGGAGCGCGCTGAAGGTCATGAGACCACCTACTTAACCGCATCAGTGAATCGCTTCAGTGAATCGGTTCACCTGGCTGTTCGTCAAGTGGTGGCGGGCTTCTGTCGGTCCCACCGTCTAGGGTTGATTCGTGCCACAACGAGGGAAGCGCGCGACGATCCGTGAGGTGGCCAAGGCGACGGGCCTGTCGCCGGCGGCCGTGTCGTATGCACTTCGCGGCGTCCAGACCTCCGAGGAGACCCAGGAACGGGTCCGCCGGGCAGCGGCCGAGCTGGGCTACGAGGCGCACCCCATCGCCCGGGCCCTGGCCAGCGGGCGCAGCGGCATGGTGGGCCTGCTCTGTGGATCCCTGGAGGACTACTGGCAGCAGTCCCTGGCCGTCGGCATCGGCCGCGCACTCCTCGCCAGAGATCGGTACGCGCTCATACTGGACGCCGCCGGAGACCCCGAACGTGAGATCGCCCTGGCCCGGCAGCTCCGCGACCAGCGGGTCGACGGGCTCATCGTGCAGCCCCTCGACCCGGCGGCGCCGTTCTGGGCCGAGCTGGCCGAGGCCCTCCCGGTGGTGTCGATCGGTGACTCGCTGCGCGGCGGCCACGCGCAGGGCGAGGTCGTCTTCGACAACAGGCGCGGGGTCACGCTGGCCTTGGAGCACCTGCACGGCCTCGGTCACCGGCGCATCGCGGTGCTCACCCCCACCAGGGCCAGCACCCCGGATCGTCCCGCCGACGTGCACGTGCACGCCGAGGCGGAGCGGCTCGGCATCGAGGCCTCAGTGATCACCGCCCCGCAGGGCCTGGCGGAGGCGACCGAGCTGGCCCGCGCACTGCTGAGGGCCCCGGACCGGCCGTCCGCCGTCTTCTGCTTCTCCGACTCGATCGCCTACGGCGTCTACGCCGCGACCCGTGAACTCGGCCTGGACATTCCCGGGGACATCTCGGTGGCCGGTTACGACAACTACCCGATGTCGTCGCTGCTCAGCCCGCCGCTGACCACCGTCGACTGGGACATCGACAACATCGTGCACGCCGCCGTACGGGTCGTCCTCGGAGCCATCGACGAGAAGCCCTACCGGCGTCGCACCGTCACCGCCCCCACCCTGGAGGTCCGGGCCTCCACCGGGCCCCCGTGACTTTTACTGATCCCGTTACTGGTCCTGGGAGAACGAGGCGTGGGTCAGCAGGGTGCCGGCGGTGGTGATGTCGGTGTCCAGGGGGCGGTCCTCCACGGTGGGGTCCAGGGTGGCGGCGGCCAGGTCATAGGCCGCCCTGAGCAGGCCTCCGGCGGGGGAGCGGCCCTGCATCCGCAGCGCGCGGACGGCTGCGACGAGTTCGCAGGCCAGCGCGATGCGGTAGGCCGCGACCGCCTCGGTGGTGGCCCGCGCGGACTGGGTGGCGAAACCGGCGTGCTCCTCGACGCCGCGTGAGAGCACCGCGCTGCCGAGGGCCGCCGGGGTGGCGAACCGCCTGATGTCGGCGATCGCCGAGTGCGCGACGTACTCCAGGATCATGATTCCGGAACCGGCCTCCGAGGACGCCTGGAAGGCGTTGAGCCCGGTGAAGGAGGGCTCGACCAGCGTGCCGAGCCGCGCGGCCGACAGTGCGGCGGTCTGGAACAGCGCGGCCCGCGCGGCGTCCAGCGCGAGGCCCACGTAGGCGGTGTGGAAGTTGCCGTTGTGCCAGGCGGTACGGCCCGCCACGTCGATCAGCGGGTTCTCCGCGGCAGAGTTGATCTCCCTGGTCACGACGCCCTCGGCATTGCGTGCGGAGTCCAGAGCCGGGCCGTGGACCTGCGGGAACGCGCGATAGCCGTAGGGGTCCTGAATGCGTTCCGAGACCGGCCATCCGTGATCGAGGAGGGCCCGCATGGTGGCGGCGACCTCCTGCTGGCCGGGGTGCGGGCATGCCTGGTGGACGAACGGCGCGTACGCCTCAGCAGAGCCGTGCACCGCGAGCAGCGACAGCGCGGCCACCACCGTGGACGCGTCGAGCAGATGCCGCAGGTCGCGTACGGCCAGCGCCGACTCGCCGAGCGTCGCCGCGTTGGAACTGATGAACCCCAGCGCGTCCGAGGAGCGCAGCGGGAACACCGGGCCCTGGGAACCCCCGATCCAGGCGCGTTCCCCGAGCAGGCAGAGCGCGGTGGAGGCCAGCGCGGTCAGGTCACCGGTACCGATCGCGCCGTACACCGGGATGGGTGGCACCAGGCCCAGGTTGAGCACCTCGGTCAGCGCGTTGAGCGCCCCCGCGTCGACGCCGGAACCCCCGGCGGCGAGCTGGTTGAGCCGTACGGCCAGCATGGCGCGCACCACCTCGGCGCCGAGCAGCGGACCGGCCCCGGCGGCGTGGCTGCGCAGCAGGCGCAGCCCGTGCGCGTCGGTGTCGTCCCATTCGACGTCCACCAGCCGGTTGGCGCCGACCCCCGTGGTGCGGCCGTAGACGGGGCGCTCGTGACTGATCTGGTATGCGACCTCGGCCGCCGCCCGCGCCCGTTCGAGGCCCTCGGCGGAAACGGCCACCGGGGCGTCCGAGCGCGCGATCACGGCGACCCGTTCGCAGGTCATCCCCCTACCGTCGATCACGATTCGGTTGCCGATCACCGATCCCCCTCCGGTTTTGCGCAATCCACACCGTTATGGTGGACAATAAGACCTGCAGATACCGGTTTGGTGAGGCCGTGACCTTCAGGCATCCGTTCGGTACGGTCGATCGCATGTTCTGGTCAGCATAGGGAGGGTGAGTCGCCTGATCACGTTCGACGGCGTCACCAAGCGCTATCCCGACGGCACGGTCGCGCTCGACGATGTGAGCCTGGAGTGTGCTACCGGAGAGATCACGGTCTTCGTCGGGACCTCGGGCGGCGGCAAGACCACGGCACTGCGCACGATCAACCGGATGGTCGAGCCCACGTCCGGCCGGGTCCTCATCGACGGCCGGAGCGTCCTGGGCTCCAAGCCCGCCGAACTGCGGCGCGGCGTCGGGTACGTCATCCAGCAGGCCGGGCTGTTCCCGCACCGCACCATCGTCGACAACATCGCCACCGTGCCGAGGCTGCTCGGCTGGGACAAGAAGAAGGCCCGCGCCCGGTCATACGAGCTGATGGAGCGGGTAGGCCTCGATCCCGCCATGGGCACGCGCTACCCGTACCAGCTCTCCGGTGGACAGCAGCAGCGGGTCGGCGTGGCCCGTGCGCTGGCCGCGGATCCGCCGATCATGCTGATGGACGAGCCGTTCAGCGCGGTCGACCCGGTCGTGCGCGCCGAACTGCAGGGCGAGTTCCTGCGCCTGCAGAGCGAACTGCACAAGACCATTGTGTTCGTCACCCACGACATCGACGAGGCCATCAAGCTGGGCGACCGGATCGCGGTGTTCCAGACCGGCGGCCGGCTCGTCCAGGTCGACACCCCGGAGAAGCTGCTCGCCCACCCCGCCGACGAGTTCGTGTCCGGCTTCGTCGGCCGTGACCGGGGCATCCGGCGGCTCTCGTTCGTACCGGCCGCCGAGCTTCCGCTCCGCTCCGATGTCGTACTCCCGGAGACCGCCAGCGTGGCCGACGCGCGCGCGACCGGTGAGCCGTGGGTGCTCGCCGTCGACGGGACCCGGCGCCCGCTGGGCTGGGCGCGAGCCGAAGACCTGCCCGACAGCGGCGCGCTCGCGGGGCTGCGGCTGACCGACCCCGGGCGTACTTTCCAGGTCGGCGCCGACTCGGTACGGACGGTCCTGGACGCGGTGATCCTCTCGCCGTCCGGGCTGGCCATCGGCGTCGACTCCGGCGGCGGCGTCGTCGGGGTCACCGGGCACCGGGAACTCGCCGACACGATCACGGCGACATGAGCGGCGGTGAACCGCTGATCCGGTGGGACTGGATCGGCAGCCACGCCGGCTACCTGGCCGGGCTGGCCGGACGGCACCTCTACCTGTCCCTGATCCCGGTGGTCTTCGGGCTGATCGTCTCGGTTCCGCTGGGAATCGCCTGCACCCGCTGGCGGTGGGTGTATCCACCGGTGCTGACCAGCGCCAACGTGCTCTACTCGATCCCGTCGCTGGCCCTGTTCCTGCTGTTCATCCCGTACACGGGCCTGTTCTCCGACCTGACGCTGATCATTCCGCTGACGCTGTACACACTCTCGGTGCTCGTGCCGAATGTGGTGGACGGGCTGCGGCAGGTCTCCGCACCGGTGAGCCAGGCGGCCACCGCCATGGGGTTCGGGCGGCTGCGCCAGCTCCTGCAGGTGGAACTGCCCATTGCCGTCCCGGTCGTGATCGCGGGCGTCCGGATCGCCACCGTCTCGTCCATCAGCCTGGTGAGCGTCGGTCAGCTGATCGGCAACGGAGGGCTGGGCGTGCTGTTCACCGACGGTCAGCAGCGGATTTTCCCGACGGAGGTCATCGTCGGCATCGCCTTGACGGTGGTCCTGGCCTTCGCCGCCGACGCCGTGCTCGTCACCGTGCAACGGCTGCTCACCCCGTGGGCGCGCACGGGGAGGGCCGCCGCGTGAACGCACTCTTCAACCAGATCCAGTCGGCCTGGCAGTGGCTGTCGGCCGCAGCCCACTGGCAGGGCCCCGACGGCATCCCCACCCGGCTGCTCGAACACCTCGAGTACTCCGCCTTCGCGCTCTTCTTCGCGATCCTGGTCGCGCTGCCGCTCGGGCTCTTCGTCGGCCACTCCGGCAGGGGCGGGTTCATCGTCGCCAGCCTGGCGAACTCGCTGCGCGCCCTGCCCACCCTCGGCCTCGTCGTCCTGGCCGCCGTACTCTCCACCGGGGACCCGACGGTGCCGGTGCTCATCCCGGTGGCACTGCTCGCGGTCGCGCCGATCCTGGTCAACACCTACGAGGGCATCCGCCAGGTCGACCCGGACCTGCGCGACGCCGCGGCGGGGATGGGCATGAACCCGTGGCAGGTGCTGCTGCGCGCGGAGATCCCCGTCGCCCTGCCGCTGATCCTGCTCGGCCTGCGGACGGCGGCGATCCAGGTGGTGGCGACGGCGACCGTGGCCGCCTACGCCGGCCTCGGCGGCCTCGGCCGCTATGCCATCGACGGGCTGGCCGTTTCCGACTACCCACAGGTCGTCGGCGGCGCCGTGATCGTCGTCCTCCTCGCCGTCGTCGTACAGCTGCTGTTCGTCGCGCTCCGGCGTCTCGTTCTGTCACCCGGCCTGCGGAACTCGCACGACCGATCGTGATCATTCATAGGTTTCGGTTTCAGGAAAGGAATGCTCATGTCCCATATAGCCCGCGGTGCCGCACTGGCCCTGACCGCCACGCTGGCCCTGTCCGCCTGCAGCAGCAGCAAGTCGAGCAACCCGCTGCAGCCCGCACCCGCACCCGCCTCCGCCACGGCCAAGGAGGTCGTGGTCGGCGGATCGAACTTCTACGAGAGCAAGCTCGTCGGTGAGATCTACGCCCAGGCCCTGGAGGCCAAGGGCATCAAGGTCATCCGCAAGTTCGACATCGGGGCCCGCGAGGTCTACTACGGCCAGGTCCAGTCCGGTGCCATCACCGTGATGCCCGAGTACAACGGCGCCCTCCTCGCGACGTCGGTCGACAAGACCAGCACCGCCATCACCACCGACGAGGTCGATGCGGCCCTGAAGGCCAAGCTGCCCGCGACGCTCGACATCCTCGACCCGTCCGCTGCGCAGGACAAGGACTCGGTCACCGTCACCAAGGAGACGGCCGCCAAGTACAACCTGAAGACCATCGCCGACCTCGCCCCCGTCGCCAAGACCCTGGTCATCGGCGGCCCGCCGGAGTTCAAGACCCGCCAGCAGGGCCTCGTCGGCCTGCAGACCAAGTACGGCCTGTCCTTCAAGGGCTTCCAGCCGCTCGACGAGGCCGGCCCGATCAGCATCGCGGGCCTCAAGAGCGGCCGGGTGCAGGCCGCCGACATCTTCAGCACCGACCCGTCCATCGCGAAGAACGGCTTCGTGTCCCTCGACGACCCCAAGAGCATCTTCACCGCGCAGAACGTCCTCCCGCTCGTCTACAAGAGCGGGGTCACCCCGGCGATCACCGCCGCCCTGAACGCGGTCTCCGCCAAGCTCACCCAGGCGGACCTGCTCGCCATGGACGGCAAGATCGTTAACGACAAGGCCGACCAGTCCACGGTCGCCAAGGCCTGGCTGACCCAAGCCGGCCTGGCCTGACCCCCGACCCCCAGCTTCACCGAACCCCAAAAGATCCAACCCAATACCCCCCTAGATTCCCGTTGAGTCGTGGCGTTTCCCGCACCCAATCCAAAAAAGGTGCGGGAAACGC